>NZ_CP034072.1:4213919-4521107 GCF_003855255.1 Mycolicibacterium nivoides
ATCGCGGCGGCATTGGCGAAGCGGTAGGCCGGATCCCGCGACATCGCGCGCTCCAGCACCTGGATCAGCGCCGGATCGACGTCGGGTCGCAGCATCCCGATCGGCATCAGCGGGTCTTCGAGCACCGCGCGCATGGTGGCCACCGGATTGTCGCGTTCGAACGGAAGCCGCCTGGTCAATGCCTCGTAGCCGAGCACACCGAGGGCGTACAGATCGTCCGATGGCGACGCCGGCCGGCCGGTGATCCGTTGTGGGCTCAGATAATTCGCGGTGCCGAACACCATCCCGACGCGGGTGTGGGCGGCCCCGTCGGTCTTGGCGATTCCGAAGTCGGCGAGCTTGGCGGTCCCGGACGCGGTGATCAAGACGTTGCCGGGCTTGATGTCGCGGTGCAGGATGCCCGCCTCATGCGCGGCCGTCAGCGCACCGAGCAGGTCGGACAGCACCCAGCGCACGCGGTCGGCCGATAGCGGGCCGGCCTCGATCTCGTCCGCCAGGGTGGGCCCGGGCAGTCGTTCCATGACGATGTACGGCGTCCCGTTGTCTTCACCGCTGTCGTGGACCGCGACGATGTTGGGATGGTTCAGCGCGGCAGCAGCCCGCGCCTCGTTCTCGAAGCGCCGGCGCGTCACCTCGTCGGCAGCCAGGGCCGGATAGAGCAGTTTGATCGCCACCGGACGCGACAGCCTGGTGTCCCAACCGTCGTGCACCTCGGCCATGCCGCCGCGGCCGAGTACGCCGCGTAGCTCGTAGCGGCCGCCGAGCGCCGCCGTCATAGGTCCCCTCTCCGGAAATGCGCTTTGTATCCGAGTATCCCGCAGTGACGTTGTGCGGCATGCTGGCACCATGCCCCGATTCACGCTGGAATCCGCGGACGCCGATTTCTTCACGACGGCACCGCACATCTTCACCTATCAGAAGCGCTTCGCCGCACCGCCCGAAAAAGTATGGGAGTCGCTGGTATCCGACGAGTCGCTGGCCGCGTGGGGCCCGTCGATCACGGCAGTGAACTGGTTGACGCCGAGGCCCTTCGGTGTCGGCACCTCCCGTGAGGTGACACTGGCGCCCGGCGTGGTGCGGGTACACGAGACGTTCTTCCGCTGGGAGGAAGGCCGCAGGTACTCGTTCACGGTCGATCACGCCAGCATTCCGGCGCTGCGCCGGTTCGCCGAGGACTATCTCGTCGAACCCGTCGGCGACGGCCAGACACAGTTCACCTGGATCGTGGCGATCGAGCCGAAACCGTTGTTCGCGATTCCGTTCAAGGGCCTGGCGCCGGTGGTCAAGGCGGCGTTCGGGCGTCTGGCCTCCGACGGTCAGCGTTATTTCGCCAAGCAGGTGTGAGCGCCGTCCCAACCAAGCAGTTGATAGCCTCGGCCGATGGCCGCACTGAGCTGGATCGCCCAACTGTTGCAGTTCGATCGCCACGGCGATGACTTCTGCATTCGCGAGCCACGCCGAGGCGCGGTCGAGCGGTTGTTCGGCGGCCTGATCGCGGCTCAGTCGCTGGCGGCTGCCGGCGCCACGGTCGACGACGGCAAACTCCCGCAATCTCTGCACGCCTACTTTGTCCGCGGCGGACGCTACGACGCCGACGTCGAGTTCCACGTCGACCGCATCCGGGACGGACGCGCGTTCGCCACCCGCCATGTCACCGCCAGCCAGGGCGGGGCAGTGATCCTGGAGATGATCGCCTCGTTCCACCATCCCGAACCCGGACTCGACTGGTTCCCGCAAGCACCGCCCGCACTGGAGTTCGCGGCGGCAGTCCCCAAGGCCGAGGTGCTGGATTTCGGGGACAAGTTCGAACTGCGCACCACCCACGACGATGCCTCGGAGTTCGCCATCCCACCGTTCTGGGTCAGGGCCAGTACGCCAATCGAGGACGATCCGCTGATCCGCGCCTGCACGCTGACGTTCATGTCCGATCTCGGCCCGGTGCCCTCGGCGCTGCCACCGAATGTCCGGCTACGGTCCGATCTCGGCTTCGCGGCCAGCCTGGATCATTCGATCTGGTTTCACCGCCCGTTCCAGCCAGAGCGCTGGCATCGCTACGAGATCCAGCCGGCCAACCACAACGACTCGCGCGGCCTGGCGGTCGGTTCCCTTTACGACGCCGACACCACGCTGATCGCCAGCGTCACCCAGGAAGCCCTCTGGCGGATCTAGCGCGCGGGTTTGCGGCGCTCCATGGGCGGGCAGTCGGTGGCCATGAAGATCTCCGATGTCGCTTCCTGGCCAGTCCAGCTGGGTGCGGCGGCAAGGCACCGGCGGCTGTTCCACCCGAGCGGCGTACTCGCGCGGGGCAGTCTCGAGCGCACCTCGCCCATCGGCAGAGGTCTGCCGGTCTACTCGTGTGACGTCGTCGGGCGGTTGTCCAAGGGGGTCGGGACAGCGGATTCCCTGCCGGACATCGCGGGCCTGGCCTGGCGTCTGCCGCCGCAGTTGTCCGGCACGCCGTGGGATGTGCTGCTGGCCTCCACGCTGGCCGGAAATCGTTTTCTGTTGTGGCCGGCCAACTCCTGGGCGGGCATCACCTTCTCCAGCCTGATGCCGATGAGGTTCGAGGGAACGCTGTGGTGGCTCAGGGCCCGGCTCAACACGCAGTTCGACGGCTCGGGGCTGTCCCTCACCAGCGTGAATGCTCAGCTGGAACGCGGTGGCATGGAATTCGACATCGAACAGTCCTCGATCAGCGGCGAGTTCGAACCCTTGGCACGGCTGGTGCTGCGCGAGAAGCTTCCCCACGGTCGCGATGTCTCATTCGACCCCGTGCTGCACACCGCCGCCGGGGTTCGTCTGGTGCCGGATTGGTTGACCGATGTCCGGCGGGTCACCTACCATCGCAGCCGGATCGGCCGCTCCGCCGAATAGCCCGACCCGGAGTAACGCTCAGTCTGGTGGCGCGCCCCTTGCCTTTGGGCATACGCCTTAGAGCCGCGCCTTCACCGCGGCCGAAAGCCGCGCACCGTCGGCCTTGCCCGCGGCAATGGCCGTGGCGGCCTTCATCACCTGGCCCATCTGACGCATGCCGGGGCGCTCCCCGATCTGCTCGGCGACCTGCGCGATGGCGGTGTCGGCGACGTCGGCCAGCTCGGCGTCGGTCAGCGGGGTGGGCAGGTACTCGTCGATGACGCGGGCCTCGGCGTGCTCGTTGGCCGCCAATTCGCCCCGGCCGTTCTGGGTGTAGATCTCGGCGGCCTCGCCGCGCTTCTTCGATTCGCGGGCCAGTATCGCGATCACCTCGGCGTCGGACAGCTCCCGGGCCTGCTTGCCCGAGACTTCCTCGCTCTGGATCGCGGCCAGCACCATGCGCAGGGTGGCGGTGCGCAACTTGTCCTGCGACTTCATCGCGCCGGTCAGATCGGCGCGCAGCTTGTCCTTGAGGTCGGCCATAGCGTCAACCTACGCTGCGATCAGTCCTGGCCCGCTACGAATTTCGCATCGACCGACACCGCGACTTCGATATCGGCGGGTGAAAAGTCCAGTTCCGCCGCACCGCCGCCCTTGGGTGCGGCCATCGCGCGCATGGCCAACGGGGACGATGAGCCCTCCGGAGACCGGCCCAGCATGCCGGCATCGCCGATCGCCACCGGCCGGACCGGACCGAGGCCCAGTGCGTCGGAGAAGCGCTGGGCCCGGGTGACCGCGTCATGCACGGCGGCGGTGTGCACCCGGACGACGAGTTCGTCGCGATGCTTGGCGGTCAGTGCCCATTCGATTCGCGACAGCGAAAACCCGCCGGTTTCGGTGACGTGTCCGCCGACCCATCGCGCCATCGCGGTGAAATCGCTGAACTTGACCTCGAGCCCGGCGCTGGCATGGTGTACCAGGGGCAACTGCTTGCCCTCGTTGTTCCAGGGCCGGTCGGCCCAGGTGCGCACGTGGCCGGTGGACCACCAGGTGACCGGGCCGCCATCGGGGTTGTGCAGCGGTGCGATCGAGAACTTCACCGCGTCCACGTCGCGGACCACGCGTTCGTACACCGGCTCGATGGCCGGCCCCTCGTAGCCGACGGTGGCGTGCACGGTCGCACGCTCGGGCGGCTGAAAGGCGGAGAACGACCCACGCACGATGATCTCGGTCGACATGCCCACACGGTAGTTGCTGACGGGAACTACGGTGAATGCATGACGAGCGGCCGGCCATACCTTGCTCACGTATCGGCAGGGAACGTCATCCCGCTTCGTCCATTGAGCCTGACCGAAATCTTCAACGGCGCGGTCGCCTACGTCCGCACCAACCCCAAAGCGACGCTGGGGCTGGCCACCATCGTGGTGCTCGCCTCACAGATCATCACGCTTGCACTGCAAATCGGGCCGCTGTCCGCACTCGGCGAATTCGACTCCACGCTGCAGGGCGAGGCACCGTCGTCCGGGACCGTCGCGGTGTTCGCCGGTGGCGTGTTCACCGGCATCGTGGTCACGACCCTGGCCTCACTTCTGCTCAGCGGCATGCTCACGGTGGTGATCGGCCGCTCGGTGTTCGGTGGAAGCATCACGGTCGGTGAGGCGTGGCAGCGGCTGCGCGGCCGGTTACCGGCGCTGATCGGGCTGACGGTGTTGCAGGCCCTGGCTTTGGCTGTCGTCATTGCGGGCGTGGCGGTGGCGATCGCCGGTGCGGGCAGCATCGGCGGCGGGCTGGCCGCGTTCGCGATAGGTGCGCCGTTGGTGGCGCTCGCGATGGTCGGGGTGCTCTACGTGTCGACGGTTCTGCTGTTCGCCCCCGCGGTGATCGTGTTGGAACACCTAGGAATCGTCGCGGCGGTCAGGCGCTCATTCACGTTGGTGAACAAGGACTTCTGGCGGGTGCTCGGCATCTGGGTGCTGGCCACGATCGTGGCCGCGGTGATCGGCTGGGGTGTGGGTGCGCCGTTCAACGTCGCCGGGCAGATCATGACGATGATCGCCGACGGCCCCACGATGCCGGCGCTGGTCCTCAGCGCCGTCGGCTCCGCGATCGGGCAGATCGTCACCGCACCGTTCAGCGCGGGCGTGGTCGTGCTGCTCTACGCCGATCGCCGGTTCCGGGCCGAGGCGTTCGATCTGATGCTGCAGACGGGCGCGGGTGCACCGGCCGAAACCGCCGACCAACTCTGGCTGCCTGCCCCGGTACAGCTGAGGTGACGAGCATCGAAATCGACCGTGACGCCGCGCACGACGCCGCGCAGAACGAGCTGACCAAGCCGATCTACCCCCGGGCTTCACCGGCTGATCAAATCGTCGACTGGCTCAGGGATCTGCTGTACCGGATCACCGCCGCCGGCTCGGCGATCCCCGGCGGCTGGTTCACCATCTCGGTGCTGGTGATCCTGTTCGTTGTCGCCGTCGTGGTGGCCGTGCGGATCGCGCGGCGCACGATGCGCACCGCCCGCAGTGCGAACCAGGCCCTGTTCGGCAGCCAGGAGCTCAGCGCCGCGCAACACCGGTCGATCGCGGAACAATATGCCGCACAGGGTGATTGGTCGGCAGCGATCCGGCACCGGGTCCGCGCCCTGGCACGCCACCTTGAGGAAACCGGGGTACTCGACGCCGTCCCCGGGCGTACCGCGACCGAACTCGCCCGCGACGCCGCGGCAGCGCTGCCCGCTCTGTCCACCGAACTGTTCAGCGCGGCAAACACATTCAACGACGTCACCTACGGTGAGCGGCCGGGCACCGAATCGGCCTACCGGGCGATCGCGGCGCTCGACGAGGTCCAGGCGCAATGAGCCCCAGTTCGATAAGACACAGTCTCCGCACGGCCCGCTGGGTGCTGCTGACATTCGCCGTCGTCGTCGCGGTGGCTATCGCGACCGTCTATCTGACCGCACCGCGCCCGGGCGGGGCGATGGATCCCGAGTCCACGTCGCCGGAGGGCACCCACGCATTGGTCAGCCTGTTGCGCGACCACGGTGTCGAGGTGATCACCGCCGCCAACGTCGACGAGGTGGCGCGCGCCGCCCGGCCCGGCGCCCTGCTGGTGGTGGCGCAGACGATGTTCCTGTCCAGTGAGAAAACCGTTGCCCGGCTGGCCGATACCCCGGGCGACCTGCTGCTCGTCGCACCGATCGGGCTCACCCGCGAGAAGCTGGCCCCGCAGATCCAGCTCGACAAGCCCACGGAATTCGGCGGCGGAGAGCCGGATTGCGAACTGCCCGAGGCGAACCGGGCCGGCACGGCACAGTTGGGCACCACCGACACCTATGCGGCCGCCGGCGGTACTCCGGTGACCCTCTGTTACGACGGCGCACTGGCGCGCTACCACGACGGGCCACGCACCGTGACCGTGGTCGGCGCGGGCGACTTCATGACGAACTCGCGCCTGCTCAAAGAGGGCAATGCGGCACTGGCGATGAATCTGGCCGGCGCCGCACCCCGGGTGATCTGGTATGCGCCACAGCATTTCGAGGCCAGCTCGACGGCGAACGGCAAGCTGTCGGATCTGATGCCGCCGCAGGTCCGGTGGATCGTGCTGCAACTCTGCCTGGTGGTTGCGCTGCTGGCGGTGGCCCAGGCCCGGCGTCTCGGTCCGTTGGTCGCCGAATCCCTGCCGGTCGTGGTCCGCGCCTCGGAGACCGTCGAGGGACGTGGACGGCTCTACCGTTCCCGCCGGGCGCGCGACCGGGCCGCCGACGCGTTGCGCACCGCGACGCTGGGCCGGCTGCTGCCCAGGCTCGGGTTGACCACCTCGGCGGCACCGCAGGCCGTCGCGGCCGCCGTCGCCGCACGCTGCGGCACCGCCGCGAACTCGGCCGGCCACATCCTGTTCGGGCCGCCCCCGGTCTCCGACGCCGAACTCGTCCACCTCGCACACCAACTCGACGACATCGAAAGGCAGGTCGCACAGTCGTGACTCAGCCCACCTCCGAGAACGCCCGTGAAGCCCTGCTGGCCCTGCGCAACGAGATCGCCAAGGTGGTGGTCGGCCAGGACGCGGTGATCAGCGGCCTGGTGGTCGCGCTGCTGTGCCGAGGCCACGTGCTGCTCGAGGGGGTCCCCGGCGTGGCCAAGACCCTGTTGGTGCGCACCCTGGCCGCGGCGCTGCAGCTGGAGTTCAAGCGGGTGCAGTTCACACCGGACCTGATGCCCGGCGACGTCACGGGCTCCCTGGTGTATGACGCACGCACCGCCGAGTTCGAATTCCGCAGCGGCCCGGTGTTCACGAACCTGCTGCTGGCCGACGAGATCAACCGGACACCGCCGAAGACCCAGGCGGCGCTTCTGGAGGCCATGGAGGAACGTCAGGTCAGTGTCGACGGCCTACCTCGCCCGCTGCCCGACCCGTTCATCGTGGCGGCCACCCAGAACCCGATCGAGTACGAGGGCACCTATCAGCTGCCCGAGGCCCAACTGGACCGCTTTCTGCTGAAGCTCACCGTGCCGCTGCCGCCAAGGGATCAGGAGATCGCGATCCTGAGCCGGCACGCGCAGGGCTTCGATCCGCGCGACCTGTCGGCGGTGCGGCCGGTGGCCGGTGCGGCCGAGCTGGCGGCCGGACGCGACGCGGTGCGCCAGGTGCTGGCCGGTGACGAGGTGCTGGGCTACATCGTCGACATCGTCGGTGCCACCCGGCATTCCCCGTCGCTGCAGCTCGGTGTGTCACCGCGCGGCGCGACGGCCTTGCTGGCCACGGCAAGGTCGTGGGCCTGGCTGTCCGGCCGCAACTATGTGACCCCTGACGACGTGAAGGCGATGGCCCGGTCGACGCTGCGCCACCGGGTGGCGTTGCGCCCGGAGGCCGAGTTGGAGGGCGCCACCTCCGACGGAGTGTTGGACGGCATCCTGGCTGCCGTCCCGGTGCCGCGCTGATGGTTCTCACCGGCCGCGCCGGTCTGGTGGCACTGGTCTGTGTGCTGCCGATCGCGTTGGCCCCTTGGCCGGCAACGGCTTTCGTCATTCTGGCGGCGCTGTTGGCTGCGGCGGTGGCCGCCGATGTCGCGCTGGCCGGCGGCACCGGCGGGCTGCAGGTGACTCGTAGCGGCGAGTCCACCGCGCGCCTGGGTCAGACCGTCGATGCGGTGTTGACCGTGCGCAACACCGGGCGCCGCCGGGTGCGCGGCGCGATCCGCGATGCCTGGCCGCCCAGCGCGTCGGCGCGACCTCGCGCCCACCAGGTGAACATCGAGGCCGGAGAACGGGTTTCCCTGGCCACCCGGTTGCACCCCGTGCGCCGCGGTGATCAACGGTGCGAGCTGGTCACGGTGCGCTCGATCGGCCCGCTGGGACTGGCCGGCCGGCAACGCTCACGGCAACTGCCCGGGCAGGTGCGCATCCTGCCGCCGTTCCTGTCGCGCAAGCACCTGCCGTCCCGGCTGGCCAGGCTGCGGCAGTTGGACGGCGCGATCCCGGTACTGATCCGCGGTCAGGGCACCGAATTCGACTCGCTGCGTGAATATGTGGTCGGGGACGACGTCCGCTCGATCGACTGGCGGGCCACCGCCCGGCGTGCGGACGTGGTGGTGCGTACCTGGCGTCCGGAACGCGACCGGCGGGTGGTGATCGTGCTCGACACCGGACGCACCTCGGCGGGCCGGGTCGGGGTGGACCCCACCTCGCTGGATCCGGGCGGATGGCCGCGGCTGGACTGGTCGATGGACGCGGCGTTGCTGCTGGCAGCCCTGGCCTCGCGGGCCGGGGATCACGTCGATTTCCTGGCCATCGACCGGGTGACCCGCGCCGGGGTGTTCAATGCCTCGCGCACCGAACTGCTGGCCACGCTGGTCTCGGCGATGGCGCCCCTGCAGCCCGCTCTGGTGGAATCCGATGCGACCGCGATGGTTTCGGCGGTATCGCGCCGGGTGCGGGGCCGGGCGCTGGTGGTCCTGCTGACAGACCTGAATGCCTCTGCGCTCGACGAGGGTTTGATGACGGTGCTGCCGCTACTGTCGGCACGCCATCAGGTGCTGCTGGCCGCGGTCGCCGATCCGCGGGTGGACCAGTTGGCGGCCGGCCGTTCCGACGCCGCGCAGGTGTATGACGCCGCCGCTGCCGAACGGGCCCGTAATGACCGTCGCGCCATCGCGTCACGGCTGCGCGGGCACGGCGTCGATGTGGTCGACGCCCCGCCCGAAGACCTGGCGCCGGCGCTGGCTGACCACTACCTCGCGATGAAGGCGGCGGGAAAGCTCTAAGCGGTGGGAACCAGATCGGGTGCGTCTTCGAGGTCGCCGCTGTCCCCCGCCCGCACGGCCTTGCGCCCGAAGTGGAACACATAGCCCAGGAAGGCCAGTTCGGCCGCGACGCCGATACCGATCCGCATCCAGGTGGGCAGCGGAGAAGGGGTCACCAGGGCCTCGATCAGACCGGACACCAACAGCACGACGGCCAGTCCGACCGCGGCGGCGACCACTGCCCGGCCCTGTTCGGCCAGCACCTGCGCCCGCGGCCGGTTGCCGGGCGCGATCACCATCCAGCCCAGCCGCATCCCCACCGCGGCGGCCAGGAACACGGCGGTCAGCTCGAGCAGTCCGTGCGGGGTGATAAGGCCGAGGAAGAAATCCCCCTTGCCCGCGCTGAACATCAACCCGGCGATCAGGCCGAGGTTCGCCGCGTTCTGGAACAGCACGTACGGGATGGGCAGCCCGAGCAGGATCGCGAAGGCGATGCATTGGGCGGCTACCCAGGAGTTGTTCACCCAGACCTGCAGGGCGAACGACCCGGCCGGGTGCTCGCTGTAGTAGGACTCGAAGTCGTGGTTGACCAATTCGTCGATCTCGCTGGGGGTTCCGACGGCCGCGTGCACATCGGGGTTTCCCGATACCCACAGCGCCAGCGCCACGGTCACGATGAAGAATGCCACCGCGGATCCCAGCCACCAACGCCAGGACCGGTAGGCCACCACCGGGAAGGACACCGTCCAGAACCGGACGAACTCACGCCACAGCGGGGCGTGCGCTCCGGTCACCGCGGCGCGTGCCCGGGCCACCAGCCCGGACAGCCGTCCCACCAGGACCGAATCCTGCGAGGCCGATCGCACCATCGACAGGTGCGTGGAGACCCGCTGATAGAGGTCGACGAGCTCGTCGACCTCGGCACCGGTCAACCGGCGGCGTCGTTTTACCAACTGCTCCAACCGGTCCCAGGTGGGGCGATGGGCCACGACGAACGCATCGACATCCACCTGGCAAAGCGTAGTCGGTAGCGTGTGTCGGTATGGTTTGGCAGCCCGCGCCGGTGGTGACCGGGGACGCCGTCGTCCTCGACGTGGCGATCGCCCAGTTGCCCGTGCGCACCCTGGCCGCATTGATCGACATCGTGGTCATCGCCGTCGGGTACGTGGTGGGCGTGGTGTTGTGGTCGATCACCCTCACCCAGCTCGACGAGGCATTGTCGGCCGCGATCCTGATCATCTTCACGGTGCTGACCCTGGTGGGCTATCCGGTGCTGATGGAGACCGCGACGCGTGGCCGGTCGCTGGGCAAGATGGCGTTGGGCCTGCGGGTGGTCGCCGACGACGGCGGCCCGGAACGTTTCCGCCAGGCGCTGTTCCGCGGCCTGGCCGGGTTCGTCGAGATCTGGATGCTCACCGGTGGGCCCGCCGTGATCTGCAGCCTGGTGTCGGCCAAGGGCAAACGCCTCGGCGACATCTTCGCCGGGACCGTGGTGATCAGTGAGCGCGGACCCAAGCTGAACCCGCCTCCCGTCATGCCCCCGGCGCTGGCCTGGTGGGCCGCCTCGCTGGAACTGTCGGGCCTCGGCCCCGAGCAGGCCGAGTTGGCCCGGCAGTTCCTGTCGCGGTCGGCTCAGCTCGATCCGCGGATACGCCATGAGATGGGGCACCGGATCTTCGGTGAGGTGGCCTCGCGCATCTCGCCGCCGCCACCGCCCGGCGCACCGGCCGAATACGTGCTGGCAGCGGTGCTGGCCGAGCGGCACCGTCGCGCACTGGCCCGGCTGATGCCGCAGGCCCGTGCGGCGGCGTATCCGGCGGCCTATCCCGGCTATCCCCCACCACCGCCGACCAGCGGTTTCACCCCGCCCAGCTAGAGTGTGGGACATCACTGTCCCATTTTGGCCCGATCGTGCTACATTTTGATCCATGACCAATTCGGCAGCGACGCACAGCGGGCCGCGCGAGCGCACCCGCAAGGCGATCCTCGATGCCGCGATGACGGTCCTGGCCGACCATCCGACGGCGTCGCTCAGCGATATCGCGACCGCCGCTGACGTCGGCCGCAGCACAGTGCACCGGTACTACCCTGAGCGCACCGATCTTCTGCGCGCCCTCGCCCGGCACGTCCACGAGCTCAGCACCGCCGCAATCGACCGCGCGGACCCCACGCACGGGCCGGCCGACGCCGCGCTGCGCCGCGTGGTGGAATGCCAGCTCGATCTGGGCCCGATCGTGCTCTACGTCTACAGCGAGCCGACGATCCTGGCCGATCCAGAGCTGGCCGCCTATCTGGACACCGGCGACGAGGCGATCGTCGAAGTACTCAACCGAGCGTCAGTCGACAGGCCCGAATACCCCCCAGGGTGGGCCCGGCGCGTGTTCTGGGCCCTGCTCGACGCCGGCTATGAAGCCGCCAAGCAGGACGGCACCCCGCGCCACCAAATCGTCGACGCCATCATGACCAGCCTGACCGCGGGCACCATTCAATTTCCGCGCGGCTGACCCCAAACTTGCTTGGAGAAACCCAATGTCCACCTGCCTCGACGGCAGCCCGGCTGTGACGCCGACCCCGAAACGCGCCTGGGTGGCGCTCGCGGTCCTCATGCTGCCGGTTCTGCTGATCGCCATCGACAACACCGTCCTGGCCTTCGCCCTTCCGGCGATCGCCGAGGACTTCCGACCCGCGGCGTCCACTCAGCTGTGGATCGTCGACGTCTACTCCCTGGTGCTGGCCGCGCTGCTGGTCGCCATGGGCGGCCTCGGTGACCGGTTCGGCCGGCGCCGCCTGCTGCTCATCGGCGCCACGGGCTTCGCGATCGTCTCGGCCGCCGCGGCCTTCGCGCCGAGTGCGGCCTACCTGGTCGCCGCGCGCGCGGCGCTCGGCGTCTTCGGCGCGATGCTGATGCCGTCGACGCTGTCGCTGATCCGCAACATCTTCGTCGACGCGTCCGCGCGCCGGCTCGCGATCGCCATCTGGGCCTCGTGCTTCACGGCGGGCTCGACGCTGGGCCCGATCGTCGGCGGCGCGCTGCTGCAGCATTTCCATTGGGGCTCGGTGTTCCTCGTGGCCGTGCCGATCCTGCTGCCGCTGCTGGTGCTGGGTCCCCGACTGGTACCGGAATCGCGTGACCCGAACCCGGGCCCGCTGGATCTGGTGAGCGTGTCCCTGTCGTTCACCGCGATGCTGCCGTTCGTGTGGGCGATCAAGACCGCTGCCCACGACGGCTTCTCAGGTGGCGTCGTCGCGGCGTTCGCGATCGGCATCGTCTCCGGCGTGCTGTTCGTGCGCCGGCAGAACCGCAGTGCCACACCGATGCTCGACATGGGCCTGTTCTCCTACGCGCCGTTCAGCGCGTCGATCCTGGCGAACTTCCTGTCGATCGTCGGCCTGATCGGGTTCATCTTCTTCATCTCGCAGCACCTGCAGTTGGTGCTCGGCCTGTCGCCGCTGGCGGCCGGCCTGGTGACACTGCCGGGTGCGGTGGTGTCGATGATCGCCGGCCTGGCGGTGGTCAAGGCCGCCAAGCGGTTTGCGGCGGACAAACTGATGATCTTCGGCCTGGTGTTCGTCGCTGCCGGGTTCGGCTTGATCCTGGCCTTCCGTCACGATCTGTCGGTGGCCGCGGTGATCGCGTCGTTCGTGGTACTCGAGCTGGGTGTCGGCGTCTCCCAGACAGTGTCCAACGACACCATCGTGGCATCGGTGCCCGCGGCGAAAGCCGGTGCGGCGTCCGCAGTCTCGGAGACCGCCTACGAGCTGGGCGCCGTGGTGGGCACCGCGACGCTCGGCACGATCTTCACGGCGTTCTACCGCAACAACATCCAGGTTCCGGCCGGACTGACCCCGGCGCAGGCCGCCGACGCCGGTGAGAGCATCGGCGGCGCCACCTCGGTGGCCGCGGATCTTCCTGCCGAAATCGCGCAGCGCCTGCTGGATTCGGCGCGCCTGGCGTTCGACTCCGGCATCGCTCCGACGGCGATCATCGCGGCGACGCTGGCACTGGCGGCCGCCGGGATCGTAGCGGCGGCGTTCCGCAGGCAGGCTCAGCGGTAACGCAGGCCGATCAACAGCAGCACGGCGCCGACGAACCCTGATGCGGTGCGCACGTGGTTCCAGGCGGTCCAGGTGGTGAAGTAGGCCTGCCATTCGGCGGCCGCATCGGCCAGGTCGATCTGGTCGAGGTGGTTGTTGAGCGGCACGTTGAACGCCATGGTGATCACCACACCGAGGACGCCGAAGATCGCGCCGGCCAGCAGATACCAACTGCCCGGCCGGCCGATCTGGGCCACCGCGATCACGCCGACGATCACCGACAGCATCGCCGAGCCCAACAGGAACAGCAGGAACGGTGCGTTGGCGTTGGCTTCGGCGTTCATGCCGCGCATGGCGGTGACGGCGTCGACGGGGCCGGTGCGGTCGAGGCCGCGCATCACGAAAGTGGAGAACGCGTAGAAGATTCCACCGGCGGCGGCACTGCCGAGGGCGGCGGCTGCGGTGAGGACGACGACGGGGCTGATGGTCATGGCTTCAGTCAACGATGCCGAGGTGAGACGTTCCATTGCCGAGAATCCCGATTCCATACGCGATCGTCTCGCTTGCGTCGCACTGCCAAGATGGATCCGTGACGTTCGACGAATTGGTGGCCGAAGCCGACGCGGCCTCGGTGGACGGCTGGGACTTCTCGTGGCTGGAGGGCCGGGCCACCGAGGCCCGGCCGTCCTGGGGCTATCAGCGCTTGATGACCCGGCGGCTGGCCACGGTGTCCTCGGCGCTGGACATCCAGACCGGCGGCGGGGAGGTTCTCGCCGGCGCGGCGATGTTCCCACCTGCCATGGCGGCCACCGAATCCTGGCCGCCCAATCTCGACCGTGCGACCCGGCTGCTGGGACCCCGCGGCGTCGTCGTGGTCGCCGATCCCGACGAGCCGCCGCTGCCGTTCGCCGACGCGGCATTCGACCTGGTGCTCAGCCGGCACCCGGCCACCGTCTGGTGGGGCGAGATCGCCCGCGTGTTGATCCCGGGTGGCACCTACCTGGCCCAACACGTCGGCCCGGCAAGCGTTTTCGAGCTGACCGAGTTCTTTCTCGGGCCACAGCCCGAGGCTCGCAGGGCCCGTGACCCGGAAATCGAGTCCGCCGCCGCGCGGACTGCCGGCCTCGACATCGTCGACCTGCGTGCCGAGCGGCTGCGGGTGGAGTTCTTCGACATCGGCGCGGTGGTGTACTTCCTGCGCAAGGTCATCTGGATCGTGCCCGGCTTCACGGTTGACACCTACCGCGGCCAGCTCGAGGCGCTGCACCGGCAGATCCAGGCCGACGGTTCGTTCTTCGCGCACTCGTCGCGCCACCTGATCGAGGCGCGCAAGCCGGGTTGAGCGCTACCCTACGGTCGTGGACGCCCTGGTCGGACTGCTCGACGGGGTACGCGCGCGGGGCGCGTTCGTATTGCGGTTGCGGATGGATCCGCCCTGGTCACTGGCCATCCGCGACGAAGCACCCCTGGCACTGATCTGCCAGACCCGCGGTGACGCGGTCATCGTCGGCGATCACAGCGGCACGTTCCGGTTGGGTGCGGGCGACGTCGCACTGACCCGCGGCACCGAAAACTATGTCTTCGCAGAAGATCCGGCCACACCGCCGAGCGTCGTGATCAATCCCGGCCAGCGCTGCACGACCCTGTCCGGCGAAGATCTGCAGTTCGAGATGTCGCTGGGCCTGCGCAGCTGGGGCAACAGCGCGACCGGATCATCGGAGTCGATCGTCTGCGCCTACGAGGGCCGCAGCGAGGTCAGCGCCCGCCTGCTCGACGCGCTGCCGGCGGTGCTGGTGCTGCGAGCCGACGAGTGGGACACCCCGCTGATCGATCTGCTGTCCGTCGAAGCGGGCCGCGACGGACCCGGGCAGGAGGCCTACCTCGACCGCCTGCTCGACCTGCTGCTGATCGGCGTGCTGCGCACCTGGTTCGACCGGGACGGCAATGCTCCGTCGTGGTGGCAGGCCGAACAGGACCCTGTCGTCGGACCCGCGCTCAAGCTGATCTACAACAATCCGGCACATCCCTGGACCGTGGGCAATCTTGCTGCAGCCGTTGGATGTTCGCGTGCGGTGTTCGCCCGCAGGTTCGCCGATCAGGTCGGCGAACCGCCGATCGCGTTCCTCACCGGCTGGCGCCTGGCGCTGGCGGCGGACCTGCTGCGCGGCAGCGAGGCCACGATCGCCGCCGTGGCCCGGCAGGTCGGCTACTCCACACCGTTCGCGTTGAGCAGCGCGTTCAAGCGGTCCTACGGGGTCAGCCCGAACGAGCATCGGGCGGTGTGACCGCACCTGCGGCCCGGCGCGCAGCGAGCGCCCCGGCGATCGACGTGGTGGCGATGGTGAGCAGCGCACCGAGCATCAGCGCCGCGGGCTCGCCCGGCGCCAACAGGTGCTGCTCGGTACCCAGTGTGGCGGCGGCGACCGGGACGCCGAGCTGGGCAGCGGAGAACACCGCGAGTGTCACGGGCTGGCCGAACAGCCTGCCCGCACTGTGGGCGAGCACCGCACCGAGGCCCAAAGCCACACCGAGCACGATGAATTCGGGATGGTCGGCGAGTTCACGCACCTGCAGCGAGGCGCCCAGCCAGACGAAGAACAGCGGGCCGAAGAACCCGTCGGTGATGCCGAACAACTGCCTGGCCAGCCGGCGGGGCTCCCCGATCGCCGACACCACCAGGCCCAGCGCGAAACCGGCGAGCATGATCGAGACGTGGGTGGTCACCGCGACCGCCGACAGCCCGAACAGGAAGATCAGGCTGAACCGAAGTTCGAGCGCGAACTTGTGCTTCGCGGAGTAGTGGTGCACGCGGCGGCGCAGGCCCCGCGCATACCCGGCCCGCAGCACGAGGAACAGCACGCCCGCGCAGCCCGCGATGGCCAGCGCCCCCAGGGCCGCGCGCGGCGCCCGCTGGATGTCGATCACCAAGGGCAGCAACACGATCGATGCGGTGTCGGCGATGGCGATCTGAGCGGTCACGGACAGCACGGGCGGCCCCTCCAGCCGCAGGCCGTCGATCACCGGCAGGGCCAGGGCTGCCGAAGACGAGGCCATCACCACGGCATACAACGCCGCATGCCCGGTGCCGAACGCGCGCGCGATCACCACGCCGAGCACCGCGGCCACCGCACCCACGAAGACCGCCCGCAGCAGCGCCTTGGGGATCGCGGTACGCAGCGTGGCGTCGCGTACCGGGACGTGGGTGCCGACGACGAACATCACCAACGCGAAACCGATGTTGGCCAGCAGGGTGAATGTCGGGTCGCTGTGATCGACGATGCCGAATCCGGTTCTGCCGACCACGATCCCCGCGAGCAGCTCACCGATGACCACCGGGATACGCAGCCGCGGCACGGTGGCCAGCGCCGGTCCGGTCAGGCCGATGACCGCGACCAGCGCCAATGTGTCGAACCCGAACCCTGCCACGGGCTCACATTAGGCGCTGATCCAGTTCGAGTGGAACCCAATCCAGGCAGTTTGGCAGTCGGGATGGTCGACCACGACGGGACCTGTCGCGAAGGCCACATACTCAATAACGTCGGTAGACGTGTAGGAATGGTGCGCTATCCGTTTGGCTGTCGCAGATGCTGAGTGATCGCCGTGCATCACGGCACAGACGGCGATTGCGCTCACGACGAGAGTCGCCAGAATGCGGATCCTCATCGCTCGGGCCTCTCGTCGTCGTCGTTGTAGTCGAAGGACCTGGCGGCGCGGCCAGCGGCGATTGCGACATAAATGCTGATGCCGATGAATGTTGCGAACAGCGCGATGCCGATGAACATGATTGCGCCGATGGAGAATGCACGTAGAGCACCCACCAGCAATGCCGCACAGGCCACAACTGCACTCACCACGTACAGCGGCACCAGTCGAAGCGCGGCTCGATGTCCGGCGATCCAGGCATGATCACTGTGCATCGTTGACGGCGTACGGATTCCAACCCATTGATTACGCGCGAGGCTTCCAGATGCGGCACGTGCGGTGACACCGGCCATCAGTATCGTGAGGCCAAGGTGAGTGATGCCGAAGATGACCGCGACCACTATTGTCAGGTAACGGTCAGCGTTCATCGGGTACTCCTTTCGCCGGACTCGTTCCCCGGACTTGTGCAGACTGCAAATGTCTTACTGGATTGGGGGGGATTCCACCGCTACGGCAATTTGACACGTCGATGGTGCCGCTCATCGCCTGATCCGGTTGTACAGCACCGGGGTGAGGCAGTCGGCTTTCGATACGGTGTCGGCAGTGATCAGCAAGCACTGGCCGTGCGTCCAGTCGTGATCGAGACACAAAGTGCCACAACGTGAACGTCGACGCACAAACAGGACATGCACTGCAATACAACTGCACACAACGCTATCAGCGACATCGCCGCTCACTGGACCCGCCGCAGCCGCCGGCATTGCGTAGGCGTCGCAACGCTCAGACTAGTCGCGATGATCCGCTTCATGGGCGTTGTGTTCACGCAGTCAAAGCCCGAAGATACCGGCGACGGAAGTAGCGCTGCGCAACCAGCAACGCCGGAAACAGGACCCGCCAGGGGCCCTGAGGTGCCGGCCGCGTGAGGGAACGTAGCGTCAAAGACACTGCACCGGAGCCATCTCGGTGCACAACGAATGCCTCCTCGCCACACACAGGGTGACCGCGTTTCGTGCCATAGGCGAACCCGCAACGATCGTCATCATCGACGACCGCGACCACCTGGACTGGCTCGCGCACGACGATTGGCCACCAGCGTGCGGTGATGCAATAGCCGGCACCTTCCGACACAAGGACATCTGGCGCGACATGAAACCCGCTGCGCCGCTTGATTCCCCACCTCATCACTTCGGCTGCCGCAAACGTCCACACGCTATCTCCGTGACCTAGGACAACGGTGCGTTCGAAGCGCCGGAAGCTCCTCGGTGCGGCTGTCCAATTTGCGCACGCGGGCGCTGTGAGGCCCGCCTCGTCATAGGTCAGTTCTGCTGGAGAATCCGGCATGGAACGAATCGTACGAGCATGTCTAAATGGCAGGCCGCGACTCGAAACGCACGGGTCGACAACCGCGGTACGGCGCACCCGAGCAGCGCACAAGAAACTACTGTTTCGGCAGTTCGAGCTGGAACCCGTCGAGGATGGTCTTCTTGTCTTTCAGATAGGTCGGATTGTCAGGCTCGGCCGTCTGAACCGTGAGCGTCGCAGCGTAGAGCTTGTCGTTGTTTTTAGCGGCAACGATCAATGCGGTCGCCGGCCGGCCTTGGATTCTGTAGTCGGCAATCACTGCCGGCTGCCCGCAGTGCGTTGAGGGCGTTTGCGACTCGATCGTGCCCCCCACCTGAGCAACCCCGTTGAGCTCAGCGTCGAAGGCTTGCTGCGGCGTCTCCACCTTGCCGGTGAGATCTTCCAGCGTCACTCCGGCGTTTGGGGAGAAATCGTTGGCCCGCAAAGCGTCGTTGACGATGATGCCGCGGATTAGCTCCGAGTCCAGCTTCGTCGACCGCACCCATCCATCCGGTTGCGGGAGTGCCAGCTCGGGCTCTCCAGGTGCCTGAGACTTCAGCTTCAACAACGGCGCCGCGCTTTCAGCACACGCCCGCGGCTCATCATCGGAAGCCGGCACTGCCGACACCTCCGAAGTCTGCTGCGAGACCGCAACGGGATCACCATCGGACGCAGGAGGCGACGAACATCCCACCGCCGACAGACCTATCACCGAGACGAACAATGCCAGCTGACGAAACTTCCCCATAGACCCGCACCTCTCCTATTGAACGATCGGAATTCTGACGGCGCCAGTCCGAGCACACCCGCGGGTTCGCGCATGTCCCGGTCGGCAAACCAGAATCACCATCCATGCGCCGCCCCCGACACCAGTCCAACAATCGAGTTTGCTGCGACACAAGCAACAAGCTACACGACCACGCCATATATGAGCCCACCATGTTCACTGACCCGAGTCACCTCGGCAGCCCTACGTCATCGACCTCGCCTACTAAACCGGCCGAATCCGGCCGGTTTAGTACGGTTCGAACCGCACCGTCTACGCCCCGGATGAGTTGCCGGCGATCGTGGCCGAGCACATCCGGTTGCACTGCCCGGGAGACGATCCCGCGCAGTGGTTTGTCCGAGAAACCATGGACCGCAAGGGTCCAATTCACGCGTCCGACCGGACCCGCAAGGCTGCCGGCGAGCTCCTCTGAGGCCTCAAGGACCGGCCCTGACTAGGCGCTGATCCAGTTCCCGTGGAACCCGTAGGGCACGCGCTGTGGCAGTTTGATGGTGGCGACAGGCGTCCCGCCGAAGTCCGACGCATCCAGGATCACGAGGTCGCTGCCGTCACGCTCGGGGTTGTAGACGTAGCCCAGATACCACCCGTTGCTCTCGTCGGCCGGGCCCGCCCCCGGGACGAAGACGGCTTCTCCGGGTCCGCCGGATCCGAGTTCGTGACGCGCGCCGGCACCGGTGGTCAGGTCATGGCGGATCCAGGCGTTGTCCGCGACAGATACCGAGTACCGGGCGGGCAGGCCGGCCAGCCGGTCGTCGATGCGGGGGAACTCCACCCCGAGATCGTCGAGCTGACGCTCGCTGACCGTCCCGGCCGTCAGGTCGATTCGCCATTCCCACAGCAGGCCCTCGACGTCGAATCCGCCGTTGTCGCGCCACAACTCGGGATAACGAACCGCCTGCAGCACAATCGAATTGCCGTCATCGTGGGCGTTGGCCACGTGGAATACGTAGCACGGGTCGATGTCGAACCAGCGGATCGGCGCGTCGGGGTCGTCACGGCGCAGCACACCGAACCGGGCGCCATAGTCATCGCTCCAGCGGTAGGGCATGTCACCTTCACCCTTGACCGCGATGTCCAGGTCGAACACCACGGGCAGGTCCATGAAGATCACATGGCCCGCGGTCATCGCGAAGTCGTGCATCATGGTGTGCGCCTTGACATCCACCGGCCGGTTGATGGTCAGCTCACCGTTGGCGTCGGCGCGGTGATAGGTGACGTAGGGCTCGAAGATGCTGCCGTATCCGAAGAAGTGCAGCTCCCCGGTCGTCGGGCAGATCTTGGGATGCGCGGTCATCGAGTCGACGAGTTTCCCGCCGAAGTCGTAGGCGCCCACGGTTTCCAGGTCGTTGGTGATCTCGTAGGGCAGCGAGGACTCCACCAGCGCCAGGGTCTTGCCCGCGTGGTTGACGACGTGGGTGTTGGCAACGGCGGACCGCAGGTTGCGCGTGCCGTCGGCGTTGTACAGCGGGAAGTCCTTGACGAAGCTGTCGGTGCGGACCCAGCGGTTGCGGTACCACTTGGCCGCGCCGTTCTCGATGCGGACGCCGTGGATCATGCCGTCGCCGGTGAACCAGTGTTCGGTCGCCTGGCGCGGGTTCGGGCCGTTGCGCAGGTACCAGCCGTCGAGCTCGGCGGGGATGGCGCCGTCGACGGGCAGGTCGTACTCGGCGAGTTCGTCGGCAACGGGTGCGTAGTTGCCGCGCCGGAAGAAGTCGGTTTCGCCGATGGGCAGGGCTGAAGTCATGCACTCAACCGTGACATTCCATAACTGACATGTCAATAGTGGACGGTAGACTGCCGGGCATGAGTCTGCGCATGGCGGCACTTGGCCTGTTGGCACAGCACCCCGGCAGCGGGTACGACCTGCTCAAACGGTTCGAGAAATCGATGGCGAACGTCTGGCCCGCCACCCAGAGCCAGCTGTACGGCGAGCTCAACAAGCTGGCCGCCGCCGGCCTGATCGAGGTGTCGGCGATCGGCCCGCGCGGCCGCAAGGAGTATCGGATCACCCCCACCGGCCGCACGGAACTGGAGCGCTGGATCACCAATCCGGCCGATGACCCGCCCGAGCGCAGCGCCGGGCTGCTACGGGTGTTCCTGCTGGGCGAATTGCCCCGCGACCAGGCCCGCGAGCACCTGACAGCGCTGGCCGCGCACGCCGACTCCGAAGTGGTGCGGCTCAAGGAACTGGAGTCCTCCATCCCTTG
Source organism: Mycolicibacterium nivoides (assembly GCF_003855255.1). Lineage (NCBI taxonomy): Bacteria > Bacillati > Actinomycetota > Actinomycetes > Mycobacteriales > Mycobacteriaceae > Mycobacterium > Mycolicibacterium nivoides. Next base: position 4,235,023 of record NZ_CP034072.1, read on the forward strand.
GTCCGACACCGACGAGGACCTCTACGGCCACGCAGCCTTGGAATACGGCCTGCGCTTCAACGCCATGCAGGCCGAGTGGGCACATTGGCTCACGAAAGCTATCGACAACCGATAGGTTCCGATATATCGTTGACGCATCGGAAGCACGAACCGGCGCTTCCTCCACGACAACGAAGGATTTACTCCAATGACCCACCCATTCAATTCACAAAACGGCGGCTTCGGATTCGTTCCACTCGGCCGCGAAGAGGCCCGCATCATGTTCCGCCAGGCGCGACAGGCCCGCCGGGACATGCGCGAACAGATGCGTGCACAGGCGGATGCGACCCGTGAGCACGGCGTCGACGCCACCTGCCAGACCGGCTTCGGCGGCCCGGGCTTCGGGCCCGGACGCGGCTTCGAATTCGGTTTCGAGCCGCGCGGCGGCTTCGGCTTCGGATTCGGCGGACCCCGGGGGCGGGGTAGCCGGGGCGGACGCCGCGGTCGACGCGGCGACGTCCGTGCCGCCATCCTGACCTTGCTGGCCGAACGGCCCATGCACGGCTACGAGATGACGCAGGAGATCGCCGCCCGCAGCCACAACCTGTGGAAGCCCAGCCCGGGCTCGGTGTACCCGACCCTGCAACTGCTGGTCGACGAAGGTCTGATCACCCCGACCGAAACCGAGGGCAGCAAGAAGACTTTCGAGCTGACCGAGGAAGGCCGTCAGGCCGCAGCCGGGATCGAGACCGCGCCCTGGGACCAGATCACCGAGGACGCCGACCCCGCCGCCATGAACCTCCGCGGCGCCCTCGGCCAGCTGATGGCCGCCGTCGGGCAGTCGAGCTTCACTGCCAGCGAGGACCAGCAACAGCGCATCCTCGACATCGTCAACAACGCCCGCCGCGAGGTCTACCAGGTCCTCGGCGAGGAGTAGCGGCCCGTAGGCTGCCTTTGTGAACAGCCTCGTGACAACCATCGCGCCGGCCGTCGTCGCAGTCTTGACCGCGGCCGGCGCGGTCATCGGACTCCAGTTCCGTGATGTCGACGCCTACGAGCGCCGGCGCAACATCTGGCAGTGGCTTCTTGTCCTGCTCGCCGCCGCCGCGACATTGGGGGCCGTCGGATCGGCCTCCGGTGTGGGAAGCCTCGTCGAGGCCACCATCATGACGGTGGTCGGGGTGGCCGCCGTCGTCCTCGCACACGTGCTGTGGCGGCGGCGTGTTCCCGACGCCGAACCCCGCAACGTCGCGATCGCGACCGCCGCCGCCGCGTGCGCGGTCCTGGTCATCGTCGGCGTCACGACACTGACCTACACCGGGAACAAGGGCTGCCGTCAGGCCGATCCGCTGGTGCAGTCCAGTCGCGCGAGTTCGGGCGCTCTCATGCCGACGATCGAGGCCAACCAGGGTCCGACGGTCGGCGACTTCACCGACTGGGCCAAGATCATCCGCGAGCAGGCCGATCAGGTGACCGACGGCGATGTCGCGCAGCATGCGCACCGAATGGGCGAGCTGGCAGGACAGATCGCCGAGTCGGTCAGGAGTAACGACAAGGCCCAGCACGCACTGCTCGGCAAGGAGTACTACGACGAACTCGGGGCGATCCTGAAGAAGTGCCAGATCCAGGTGACCCGCTAGATCTCGACCCAATCCAGGGTTCGCGAAACCGCCTTGCGCCAACCGGCGTAACCCCCGGAACGCTGCTCGTCATCCCACTGCGGGCTCCACCGCTGACCCTCCTGCCAGTTCGCCCGCAGGTCGTCGGCGCTCTCCCAGAACCCGACCGCGAGCCCGGCCGCATATGCCGCGCCCAGCGCCGTGGTCTCGGCCACCACGGGCTTGACCACCTCGACTCCCAGCACGTCAGCCTGGATCTGCATGCACAGCGCATTCGCGGTGATACCGCCGTCCACCTTCAGAACCTCAAGGTGCACACCGGAATCGGCTTCCATGGCCTCGACCACGTCGCGGCTCTGGTAGCAGATCGCCTCAAGGGTGGCCCGCGCCAGGTGAGCGTTGGTGTTGAAGCGCGACAGGCCGACGATGACGCCCCGCGCGTCGGAGCGCCAGTATGGGGCGAACAGCCCGGAGAACGCCGGAACGAAGTAGACGCCGCCGTTGTCGGCCACCTGCCTGGCCAGCGCCTCACTCTGCGCCGCACCGCTGATGATGCCCAGCTGATCGCGCAGCCACTGCACCGCCGAGCCGGTCACAGCAATCGAACCCTCAAGGGCGTAAACCGGTTTCGAGTCGCCGAACTGGTAGCACACCGTGGTGAGCAGTCCGTTCTCCGAACGCACGATCTTCTCGCCCGTATTGAGCAGCAGGAAATTGCCTGTGCCGTAAGTGTTCTTGGCCTCACCGGGCTCCAGGCACACCTGCCCCACCATCGCGGCCTGCTGATCGCCGAGGATTCCGGTCACCGGCACCTGCCCGGCCAGGGGACCGCTGTCGCGGGTGATCCCGTACGAGGCCGGGTACGACGACGGCTTGATCTCGGGCAGCATCTGCCGCGGAATCGAGAAGAACGACAGCAGTTCGTCGTCCCAGTCCAGGGTTTCCAGGTTCATCAACATGGTGCGGCTGGCGTTGGTGACGTCGGTGACGTGCACGCCGCCGCGGTAACCGCCGGTGAGGTTCCAGGTCACCCAGCTGTCGGGCGTACCGAAGATCGCGTCACCGTTCTCCGCATCGCGCCGGACGCCCTCGACGTTGTCCAGGATCCACTGGATCTTGCCGCCCGAGAAATACGTCGCGGGCGGTAGCCCCGCCTTGCGGCGGATCACGTCACCGCGGCCGTCGCGGTCCAGGGCCGCGGCGATACGGTCGGTTCGGGTGTCCTGCCAGACGATCGCGTTGTGGTACGGCCGCCCGGTGTGGCGGTTCCAGACCAGTGTGGTCTCCCGCTGATTGGTGATGCCCAGCGCGGCGAGGTCCCCGGCCACCAGGTTGGTCTTGTTCAGCGCGGTCATGATCGCCGCGGAGGTGCGTTCCCAGATCTCGACCGGGTTGTGTTCCACCCACCCCGCTTTGGGCAGGATCTGCTGGTGCTCGAGTTGATGGCGCCCCACCTCGGCACCGGCGTGATCGAAGATCATGCATCGGGTACTGGTGGTGCCCTGGTCGATTGCAGCTACGAAGTCCGCGGACATTCGTACATGATGGCTTACATGGCTCCCGACCCCTCAGATATCGACCGGATGCCACGGGGCGGGTTCCGCGCGTCGTGCCTGGACCGGCTGCTCGAGACCGACCGGCCGGAGTACCTGGACCGCGACGATGTCGACAGTTCCGTGAAGAACCAGGTGATCGGGGCCCTGGACTGGACCGGCCGGTTCTTCAAGAACCATCAGCGCTTCGCCGCGATCGCGCTCGATCTGGTCGCCGAGGTGCCCGATCCTCGAATCCTGGAGTTGGGCGCCGGACACGGCGGGGTGTCCCGCCAACTGCTGGCCGATCACCCGTCGGCACGGGTCACCGTCACCGACGTCGACCCGCAATCGGTCGCCCGCATCGCCGCGGGTGACCTGGGCAGCCATCCGCGCGCCGAGGTCCGCCAGATGGACGCCACCGCGATCGACGCCGCCGACGGCAGCTACGACCTGGCCCTGTTCGCGTTGTCGTTCCACCACCTGCCGCCGGCTCAGGCCGCGCGGGTGTTCGCCGAGGGCACCCGGGTTGCCGACACCCTGTTGATCATCGACCTGCCGCGCCCGCCGGCCCCTCTGCACCTGCTGCGCCTGGCGACGATGCTGCCCGCGGCGGTGGTGCTCCCGTTCGCGCACGACGGTGTCATCAGCTCACTGCGCAGCTATAGCCCCTCGGCATTGCGCAGCCTTGCCCGCCACGCCGACCCGTCGATCGAGCTCAAGCTGCGCAGCGGACTGAACCTGCCCCAGATCGTCGTCGCCAGACGCGCCCGGTGAATCTCCTCAGGCGCGCCGCTTGACCTGCGGCGCCACCGAGAAGAGATCGGCGACGGTGGAGGCCAGCTCCAGGAACGCCTGCCGGGTGGCCCGGCTCAGGAAGCCGAGGTCCACCTCCGCGCCCTCGGCGAGGTGATCGTCGAACGGGATCACGTGCAGCGCCCGCACCCTGGGCAGGAAATGGTTGGACAGCTGCGCCATGTCGAGCCCGAGCGCACCCGGCCTCGACGCGCTGACCACCACGACCGCCTTCGGCACCAGATGTGAATAGCCGTTGCGCTCAAGCCAATCCAGGGTCGCGAGCGCACTCCGCGCCGAGTCGATGGCAGGCGATGCGACGATCACGATCGCATCCGCCGCGTCGAGCACGCCCGCCATCGCCGAGTGCACCAAACCGGTCCCGCAGTCGGTCAGGATGATGTTGTAGAAGCGCTGCAACACACTCAGCACACCGCGATAGTCGTACTCCGAGAAGGCCTCTGAGGTGGCCGGGTCCCGCTCGGACGCCAAGATCTCCAGACGGCTGGTGCTTTGGGAGGTGTGGCGGCGGATGTCGGAGTAGCGCGATATCCCGTCGTCGAGGAGCACGTCGCGCACGGTGGAATCGCATTCGTTGGGCCCGCGCTGGGCCAGCGTGCCGAAGTCGGGGTTGGCATCCACCGCGATCACCCGGTCCCCACGGGTCGCCGCCAGCGTCGCGCCCAGCCCGATGGTCGTGGTGGTCTTGCCCACCCCGCCCTTCTGGGACAGCAGGGCGATGTTGAACGGTCCGCCGACCACGGGCTGGTTGACCCGATCGATGAGGGTCCGGTGAGTGGACTCCTGCTCGGAGACTCCTGGATTCAGACCGGTGGCCCGGTAAACGGCCTTGCGCCAGCCCGACTTTGGCGTCGGTGCGGCACGGACCAGACCGAGGTCTCCGTTGCTCGGCACCACCGATGAGGGCTGACTCGCTGCGCTCCCCGGCTTGATGGACGTGAACGGAGTCGGTTCCGGCGGCCCGAGCGGGAGCCGCTCGTCATTGCTGTCGGTCATGGCCCTTCCTTCCGTCAACTCGATGCCGTCATGCCGAGCACCTGCTTGAGTGCCGCCCGCATGTCGGCCGGCTCGATCCGCATCAGTTGCGCCTCGTCGAGTTCCGCCAGGTTCGTACCGTGGATCTCGCTGAGCCGGTATTCGCGTTCCTCCTCGGCCGCCTCGATCACGTTTCGCACGAACCGGCCGTTGCCGGCAAGGTCGATACCGGGGCGCAGTTGTCCCGTCGAGTCGAGTGCCTCGCTCTGGCACAGCGTGACGCACGAGCTGACGAGTTCCTCGTAGGCGGCCTCGGACAGTTCCGAATCCCTGGTGCGGGCGACCAGCTTTCCGATGTCCCCGAGTTCGTGGGGACCGTACGAGCCGAACCGGATTCGTTTGGTGAAGCGTGACGCCAGACCGTCATTGGAGGCCAGGAAACGATCGATCTCGGCGTCGTACCCGGCGATGATCACGACCAGGCGGTCGCGATCGTTCTCCATGCGGGCCAGCAAGGTGTCGACCGCCTCACGACCGAAGGCGTCGCCGCCGGACAGCCCGGTCTGGATCAGCGTGTAGGCCTCGTCGATGAACAGCACCCCGTCCATCGCAGAGTCGATCAGCGCGGTCGTCTTGATCGCCGTGCTACCGAGATGCTGGCCGACGAAATCGTGACGCTTGGCCTCCACGATGTTCGGTGTCCGAAGCAGCCCCAGCCCGCAGTAGGTCTGGGCGACCACCCGGGCGATCGTGGTCTTGCCGGTCCCCGGCGGGCCGGTGAACGCCAGGTGCAGGCTGCGCGCCGCCGAGCTGAGCCCCTTGTCTCCGCGAACCTTTGCCAGCATTGCTGCCGACTTCAGTTTGGCGACTTGAAGTTTGACCTCTGACAGGCCGATCTGCCGGTCCAGTTCCTCCTGCGCGGCCCGCAGGTATTCGTTGCCGCGCTCGGACAGATCGTCGGCCATCAGGTCTTCTGCCGACGGCACACTGGCCGGGTCCCAGCGGTCGGAGCGCGAGTCGACGATCTCCTTCGAGGTGATCACCAGGCGGTACTTCGGATCGGCCAGCGCGGCGGCGTTCGCCTCGAATCCCGGGTCCTCGCTGTAGATACGTTCGAAGATCACCCGGGCGTCCTGCTCCTCGCCCATCTCCCGCAGGGTCAGCCCCTTGCAGAACTCCGCAGCCCGCCGGGCCCCCGGTACCGGGCCCTCGATCGCCCGGTCGAGCCGACGGATGCCCTCTCCGAACAGTCCCATCTGCGCGCACGCCGACCCGACCATCAGATCGGCTCCGGCACCGATGTAGCCGTCGGTGAACGATCCCGACCTGCTCAACGCACTCAGTACGTCGGGCCAGCGCTGCGTGGTGAAGTGCAGTACCCCGCGGATGTACGCACAGATCTCCCCGGTGTCACCATCCGCCGGCGTCGTGGTCTGTTCCAGCTTGTCGAGAACCTGCTCGGCTTCGTCGAAATCCTTGGCCTGAATCATGCTGGCCGCGTATGCGAGCCACATCTCGGTCTTGGTGCTCAACGGGTAGTCGAGGTACAGACCGGTCTGGAAGCGTCCACTCAATGCCCGTTGCGGCAGACCGAGTCGGCGCTGCTCGCGGAACAACGAGAGTGTGCTGGTTCGGTACAGGTGGTAGATGACCTCGGGGCTGGTGTCACCGGTGGCGGCGCGACCCAACCACGCATCGCACATGTCCGGGTCGTACTCGGTGGCCCGGCGGAACGCCAGCGCCGCGTACTGCAGGTCGCGCTCGGTCTCCAACCCGTCGATGGGAATGCCGAGCGACAGCACCCCGGCATCGAAAACCCGCTGCGCATCGGTAGATCCACTCATCGGAGGTGACACATCTCCTCACTGCACGGTCAGCCGCGATTCGCCCGCGAGTGTACTAAGTTGAGCAGAATGGCACAGCCGGTGCAGTCACCGGGCGGAACGATTTCGGTGCACACGACCGAACGCGGTCTGCCCATAGCGCTACGCCTCGACCCCGTCGAGTTGAAGAAAGCGCCTGCGCAACTGGCCGATGAGATCATGGCACTGTGCCGCTTGTCGGCGGCGCGCGCCCAGGTCGAGCGCAGGCGGGAGCTGGCCGAAAAGGGTTACAGCACATCGGTCATCGACCCGCTGCGGCTGGCGACCGAAGACGAATTGGCCCGTGCCGAGGACGAGGTCCTCGGTGACGAGGACGACCTTCCGCCGACCTGGGGCAGGTCGGTATGACCAGTCTCGCCGACTCCCTCCTCGCCCGCATCCGTAAACAGCGTGACCTGGTGCAAGCCATGGATGAGCACTGCCAATCGATTTCGGCGCGCGTCACCAGCCGTGACGGGAACGTCAGTGCCGAGGTCGACGGCATGGGAGCGATGACCGGGCTCTGGCTCGGGCCCGGCGCGCACAAGCTGGGCGCCGACGCGCTTGCCAAGCTCATCGTCGAAACCGCCGGCGCCGCTGCACAGGTCGCGTCGGCACGGCAGCAGTACCTCACCGAGGAGTTTGCCCAGCGCATGCAGGAACTCGGCCAGGCGCCGCTGACCCGTTGGGACGGCGGCTCTTTCGAACCCGAGCGTCAATAACCGCCGGGCAAACGAGTTGCGCGGACGGGATGGCGACTGCGCCGCAGTTCAGGGCGCCCAAGAATTGCTTATCCAGCAATTTTTGCCGTTGCACTAATTACCAGTACGAACGATCTACACGTGTAATTCGCACAAAATTCAGTTAGCTGCGGTCGGTCAGCGCCGCTATAGTTTATTGGTCTCGTGCCCACACAACCCCCGCTTCCAGCCGGAAAGGTAATAGCACGATGAGCGACATTTTCGCCGCCCAACCTTCGGGAATGGCCACCTTTTCCGCTGCCAACGAGGCAGCCGGATCCGCGATAACCACAGTCGGTTCTGCCGACTCGGCGGCGATGCTCATGTCCGCAGCGGCCGCGCTCGGCCCGATCGGAGCGGTCTATCTCGCCGCCTTCGGCCCAGCTCAAGCCAACAATCTGGCAGGGACACTGTTGGTCGGCGGGGTACATGCCGCCACAGGTGCCGCCACCGAAATGTCGCGGTCCGCCGTGCTGTCCAACGACGACGCCTAGGGCTGACGCACTATGCCGACAGTTTTGCCTCCCCGCCCGGTGACCCCGGTAGGTCAGCTAGCTCAGCAGGTTCCCGGCTACGACGCCACCCCGGTTATCGCTGCTCAAGAACAGAACCTGCAAGATTTTCTGAATTTGCCAGTACGACAAATTCTTGAACGCCTGGGTTTGCCACCAATTGCCGATCAAAAACCCGCAGAACAACCGCCGCCCGAGGGCCAACCCGAGCAGCAGCCACCGGCCAATCCGATGGATCCGAGCGCTTTGATCAGCCCGGTCACCGATGCGCTGAGCAGCTTGGGCAGCGGCTTGTTCGAGGGCGTCGATCCGACGACGATGCTGCAGTCCATCTCCAAGATGTTCGACTCCACCGGCGGGTCCATGTCCAAGTCGGTCAGTTCGGCAGGCGACGCGTGGCAAGGCGCCTCCGGTACGGCCGCGGCCGCCAAGACCACCGCCGCAATTTCCGACGGCGCTGCGGTCGGAACCCAATCCGACGCCCTCAGGGCCAGTTTGTCCGCTGCGGCAACCAACGTCGGGCAGGCTCGGGTCCGGCTCATCGAGATCATCACCGAATTCGCCGCGACGATCGCGGCCATCGGGCCCATGATCATTTTTCCGTGGGGCTGGGCAGCCGCAATCGCCGCCGCCAACAAGGCAATTGCCACCACGGCCGAGGTGATGACCGAACTGCAGACTTCGCTGGCCACCCAGGCAGCTCAGGTCACCACAGCCGGTGCACCGGTGGGCATCACCGCTGCGCCCGAGGGTGCCTCGTCGCTGGCCGGCCTGGCCTCCCTGATGCCGATGGCGATGAAGGGCGCCGAGGCCGGGGTGCAGGCCGGCACCGGTGCAGCGTCGGCGGCCAGTCAGGCCGCCGCGAATCCCGCGATCGATCCATTGGACCCGGCCGCTGCCGATGCGGCCGAGGCCGAAGGCGGCCCCGCGATCGCGGGCGCGGGAATGGGCGCAGGTGGCGGTGGCGGTGGCGGTGGCGGTGGGATCGGCAGCGGCGCACTGGCACCGCGCTCACTACCCATGTCATCGATGCTTCAAGCGGAAAGCGCAAGTGCCCCAGCGCAATCAGCTGCACCACGGGTGGGCGGCGTCGGCGCACCGGGCATGATGGGCGGCGCACCCATGGGGGCGATGGGCGCCGGGCAGGGCGCGAACGCCTCATCGAGCAACAACCACACCTCGGCATCGTTCCTGCACACCACCGATCAAGGCAGCGAGATCGTCGGCGATCTCGGTACCGCGGCACCCCCGGTCCTCGGGGAGGCCGACCCGTATCAGACCCCGGACGTCGAACTCCGGATCTAACCAACCCGATAAGGAGAACCGTGATGGCCGACAACGCCGGTATGTCCATCCAGCCCGGAGAGGTCCAGGAGATCAGCCGTCAACTCGACGAGCTCGCCAACCGTGTCCAGCGGGTGATGACCGACGAGGCGCCCAACCTCACGGTGACGCCGTCCGCCCGCGATGAAGTGTCGCAACGAATTGCCCAGACCCTCAACGAGGTCCACACCTCGTTCGGTACGTCCACCGATCAGGGCATGACCGAGGTTCACGAAGTGGCGGCGACGCTGCGCGGCCATTCGTCCAACATCGCGGCTTCCGAGGACTTCGCCGGCTGATATCAGCACGACCATTCGAGTTCTGTCGACGAGGGGAGGTTTCCGGGCGTGGGGTTCACCGACGTTGCGTGGGAGTCGCGCAGCACCGAACAGCTGGCTCGCGACCTCACCGAGGGGCCCGGTCCGGCGTCGGTCGGCGGAGCCGGTGCGGCCTGGATCCGGGTTGCCAACGAATTGGCAAACGTCTCCGTTGATTTCGACAAGCTGGTGGCGCGCCTCCGGACTGTCTGGGACAGCCAGGCCTCCGACGCTGCGGCGCAACGCCTGGAAGAGTTCGGTAAGTGGTTGCAGGCGATCAGCCTCAGCGCGGCCGGCAACGGGCAGCGCGCTGAGGAAGCAGCAGTTGCCAACACCGTGGCGGTGCTGGCGATGCCCAGCGTGGCAGAGGCGATCGAGACGAAGACCGCCCAGGACATGATGGCCTCGCTGGCGGCTTACAACGGCGCCGTGCTGACCGGGACGTTCGCCGAGTTCGACGCGGCCGCCACCGCCGATGCGGCCAACGCCGCGGCTGTCATGCAGCAGTACGAGGAGGCCGCTGCTCCCCTGGCCCAGCCGTGGGAGCAGCCCGTGCCTCCCCAGGTGTCAAAAGGCAATGCACTCAAGGCCGAACAGGGTGCCGACAGTGCGGCCGGTGCCGGCGGTGGGGCGGCCGGCGGCGTCCCGTCGGTGCCACCTCCGCCGCTGGCACCCATGTTCGCGCCGGTCATCAAGTCGAGCGGCGACCCGAAGGCCCTGCAGAAGACCGGGTTCACAGGCGGGGGCGGCGGTGGCTCGGGCACCGGGATGAGTGGTGCCCCCTATGCGCCGATGGCTGCGATGGGCCGCGGCGACCAGAACCGCGACTACGAATCCGTGCAGCCCGCGGCGGCTCTGGACGGGGCGGGTGAACCGGGTGCCGGGGTGTCCGACGCCGGGCAGGCCTGGCTGCCGGCCGCGCAGCAGAACGATGCACCGTTCATGGTGTCGAATGTCAGTTGGGGTCCCGATACCGCGGTGTTCGACGAACTCGCCGCCCCCGAGGTGCCCGCCGGTGAAGGTTTCGCCGATGAACCGGAGCGCACTCTCGAGCAGGTGGACAACCGCTGGGTCACTCCTCCCGTGATCGGCGTCGACCGGGGGCTCAACCTATGACGGCATCGCTCGCTGGACAGTTCGTCGTCACCGACGACGAACTGCATGTTCTGGCAGCACGTCTCGGTGTCCAGGCGATGCCGTTGGTGCTGGACCTTCGGCCGCGGCACCCCACCGAGACCGCCCGCGCCGAGGCGCTCTGGCAGGCCACCCGGAGCCTCACCGAGCGCGGCCTGCTGGCGGCCGGGGAGGTGAGCGCGGAACTGTCCGCGGTGGTGCAGTCGCTGCAGCGGCCCGACCGCGAGCTGGCCATGCGCCTGGTGACCCCCGATGGGTTGGCCCGTGTCACAGTCGTGCGGGATGGCACGCAATGCATTTCGGCCTGCCGGGTGGGTGACGCGATCACATTGGAGACGATCGACGACGGTGCGAACCTGTCCAGCGCGGCCGGTGCCCTGCTCCGTCGGCTCCCGGCATCTGCGCCCGCCGAGATCAGTCCGGTCGGCGCTCCGCTCACCGAGGTCAGCCAGGCACTGTCTGATACCCACGACGCCACGGTGCTGTCCGACCGCATCCGGGCGCTCGGAGCCGATCCCCGCTCCGCGATGACCCTGGGTTCGGCGCTGGCGGCGCGGTTGGCGTTCGCCGAGATCGTCTACTACGCACTCGATGACGACGTCGACCGAATTTCGCGGTCCGCCGGGGCGGTCGGCATCTTCTACACCAAGCGCGGGCGGATCGTGGGCGCGCCCAGCGCATCGCCCAGCGGCCAGTTGTGGACCACCCTCAAGCCGGGATCGGACCACACGATCAAGCAGGCCGTCGGCCAACTTGTCGAGCTGTCCAGCTACAGATGGGGGGACTGCTAGATCCGCTCCGTGTTCACTAGCGAATTCTCAACCACCATCCGGCGATTCACGCCGGGTATGACAAAGAGAGGTACGGCATGACGCTTCATCTGACGCCCGCGGAAGCTCAGCAAAAGATCGAGAACATCGACAAACAGATGATGGATGTCCGGCGACTGGCGGCCCAGATCCTGGACCAGACCGAGTCCATGACGGCCAGTTCGTGGACGGGCGGCAAGGCTGCGAAGTTCCGCGGCATCATGACGCAGCATCACGAGGACTTCAACTACGTCATCAACAACCTGCAGCAGATCGTCGACAAGGGAAAGTCCGACATCAACGCACTTGTCAGCCACGACGCCGACTAGACACGAGAGGTTTTGACCAATGGATACGGATAGCATTCGGTACCAGTACGGAGCCAACTACGCATCCCTGGACGACATTCAGGGAGCGACCAACAACGCGCAGGCGATGCGCGAAGAGGTAAGCCAGGTCTTCGCCGCACTGCAGGGCGTTTACGAGGGCGACGCCGCGGCGACGCTGCATCAGAAGCAGACTCAGATCCTGCAGCAGATGGACGCGATCCTCAACGAGATCACCCAGACCCGGACCGGGGGCAATCAGTCTCAGGAAGACGCCGCGGCGCTCGACGCCCATCTTGCCGGCGGCTTCTAGGACGGCAGTATCGTCGGCGGGCTCGGTTGTCGGCTCCATCGCGACCGAGCCCGCTTGCGCGTCCGGTTTTCCAGCGGCCAGAAAGAAAGGGGCTCAACATGATCACTGATGAGGTAGCCCCGCTTCGCCATGGGCTCGAGCCGTGGTTCATGAGCGGTTTCGAGTTCCGTTGCATCTGGGAGGCACTCGGTCTCGACCGCCTGCCGTCCCCGCTGTCCTACCGCCACCGCGGACCGAAGTTCATGTCCGAGGTGGAGGCCGACCGCCGCGAGGCGCTGGCCCGGTTACGCTCCGGACTGAACCCGAATCGTGTTCGTATCCTTGAGGCTTTGCGGTACCCGGCATACCTCCTGCAGGGATTCGGCCAGATCGAGACCGGCCAGGTCTACCGGCTGCTCGGAGTGATCGGCACGACGGGTTACTGCGCGGTCATCACCCAGGATCCGAGCGAGCAGCTCATCTTCGGCGAAGACGTCCAGATCATCGGCTGTGTGAACATCGACTTTCCCCAGGTCGTCCTGGAAGCGCTCCCTGCCTACAAGCCCGGCACCCGGCCCCGCAAGGAAGAACTGCTCGAGGACGAGACCCCGACCTCGGCGCTTCGGGACACCAAGATCACCGGATCGATTCTGCTCAGCGGTTCGCCCGAGTTCACGATGGACTATCAACTGCTCAACGCCGACCACCTGACCGTGATCAACATCGCCGACGACGGTGCGTACGTGGTGAACGAGGGCGCGAAGTCATTTCAGATCATCCCGGCGACGGTGCCCAATCTCATGCAGGTCTTCAAGAAGGTCGAGAAGCGGCAATCAGAAGCACTGGCGGAGAAGCTCTCTGCCGAGAAATCGGACCGGGATTTCGATGCCCTACCTTGACGCCGTGTCCGTCTACGTGCCTGCGGGTACGGACAGTCAAGGCCGCCCGAAACATCTCGCGACCGCCGCTTCCGAAATGCAGTCGGTCCACGAGATGGTGGAACTGGCCGGACGCCAGATCGACGGCTCCGCACTGTCCGCGGCGGCCGACAGCATGGCCGCCTCCTTCCATTGCGGCACCCTGTATCAGGGCGAACATTTCTGGCCGATACAGAATTCACTGCAACAGTCCCTGCTGGGCAGAACGTCTGCCGGATCCGCCACAGAGATCCGCCAGTTCTGTTCCGGTGGGCTGTACGGCGTGATGCTCGCCGACGCGGTGCTGCAGGCCGGCTGGGCCGGCGACTACGCGATGGTGACGGGCGGCGACAGCATCTTCTACTTCGACCGGCATGAGTATGCCGCCAGCCCCTCCACAGAGGGTTCGCTGCTCGGCGACAGCGGTTTCTGCGCGCTTCTGAACCGCGACCACGGGTTCGCCCGAGTCGTATCGGCTGCCGCACGCTCGCACAACCCGTCTGCCGGCATGATGCACGGCAGGGCTGACGGCGCCATCGACGATCCGAAGTTTCCGACCTTGGAAGACTGGATCGCCCGGTGGGAAGACTATGACCGACGCGGTCTCGGGACGGTGCGAGACAACGCGATAGCCAGTTTTCGGGTGGCCGTCCAAACCGTGACCGAATGCTATGAGCGCGCGGGCGTTCAGCCCGACGAGATCGATTGGTTCGCCCCGTCGTTCATCGAGCCGAGCTACGTCACGGACATGCTGGCGAAGCAGACCTTCCTGCAACCCACACCCGGTCTGTACTCCTTCGCCGCACAATTCGGGCATCTGACCGTCTCGGATTTCGGCGTGAATCTCGCCTATCTGATGAACAACAAGATCGCCAAGGTGGGCGACCTGGTGCTGCTGTTCGCCGCCGGGAATTTCGTCAACTGCGCCGCGGTGCTGCTGCGTATCGAGAAAGAGGTGACCCTCCCATTCAACATGCCGGCGTGACATCGCGATTCACATGAACCACCACCGCAGAGGAGAAGACTGATGACCAACCCGTGGGGCGGCCTGGACGCCGACACCGTGAACAAGAAGCTCTACCTTGATCCGACCGTCATCTCGGAGGTCAACAGGGTCTTCGAACCGTACGAGGAGAGCCTCGAAACCCTCATCGGCGATTCCCTCGACGAGACCACGGGGTACTTCGGGACACCGGAAAACCCGCTGGCGGTTCTGGTTCAGAAGGTCTTCGATGCCCGCGGCAAAGAGTTGACCGACTACCTGAAGGAGCAGTTGTCGCAGACGCAGGGCTTTGTGAAGACTGCCCGGGATGCGGCGGAGGCCATGCGGACCTCCGAGAACGACTAGTCACAGCACGGACGGGACGGCGTAGAACACCATGAGCGGCTTCGGCAACTACCTCGGCGCCACGATGGGCACGAGCACCAACGAAGAGGGCAAAAGTGGCGCCGTCTATGACAATGCCTTCGTCACCAACTCGAACTACCCCAAACGCGCTGCGCTGATCGGCGACGACGGCAAGTTCGTCCAGCTGGACTCAGATCTCCAGGACGAGAACAAGGTCGCCAAGTACCAGCCGAACAGCGCCCTTCTCGGCGAAGTCCCCGGATTGATATCAGACAACAGCACGTATCTGGAGGTGCAGGACAAGCTCTCCGGTCCCGAATCCCTCAACTGGGAGGGCAAGTCGTTCGTCTTCATGCGCAAGGAGAGGGACTCGCTCAATCCCGGCAAGATCGCACAGCTGGGCAAGGACTGGACGGAACACGGCGACACCCTGAAGACGACTTCCAAGGATTTCAAGGAAACCGTCAACAAGACGATCGAGGGAAAGTGGTCCGGCGAGAGTGCCGCGGCCGCCGAAGCCGCGTCCAAGCAGGTCACCAAGACCTCGATCTACGACTTCACGCTGGCTTCCGACGCGATAGCCGACAGGCTCACCGTGCTCCACGACGCGTTCACCAGTCTTCGGGACCAGTTCCCCACCTATGCGAACGACCAGTTGATCGAAAAAGGTGATTTCGACAAGGCGAAGCTCGACGCGAAGATCGCCGATTTCAATTCCAAGTACCACATCGACGGCAGCGGCTACCTGCGCAACAACGATGACGGTTACGTGACCGCGGCCGACGCACTCAAACAGCTGGACGAGATCAACCGCTCCATCGACGCCTATCAGAAGGCGGTTCAGCTGTTTCAGAACATCTACAACCCGACCGTCGAGGCGGTCACGAGAAACTTCCCCAACCTGCCGACCCCGCCGAACATGAAGTACGGGGATCCGACCGCACCCGGCGGACCCGGCGGACCCACCAGCCCCGGCGGACCCGGTGGTGGCACCAGCCCGTTCAAACCGGGTGGCGGCAGCGGCATCAAGCCTTTCGACAAGTCGGACTTGGACAAGCTGAAAACAGACAAGCCGACCGACCTCGACAAGTACAAGCCGATCGACCAAAAGCCGACGGACCAAAAAGATTCCACGACCGATCCCACCAAGGACGCCCTCGACAACCTCAAGGATCCGATCAAGTCCGCGATCGACTCAGCGACCAACGCCGCCAAGGACGCGCTGGGCCAGGCCATGGACGCCGCCAAAAACGCCGCAGGGCAGAACCCGCTGGGGCAAGGGCTCGGGGGCCCACCCGAGGGCGTCCTCGGCCTCGGGCCGCAAGGGCTCGGCGGCGCGGGTGCGGGCAAGGGGGCCGGCGGCGCGGGTGGCGGAGTCCCGTTGCGCGGCATGCCGAGTGGCCTTCCGACCACAGCACCCGTGACCACCGCGGCGAAGGTGACTGCCCCGGCCGCCGCGGCCGGCCTGGGCGCGGGAGCGGGCAGCCCCGGAGCAGGTGCCCCGGCTGCCGGGCAGCGCGGCGATCAGAACGGGAAGGGCCACCAGGTCAACAAGGCACTGCGCCGCAAGAAGAACGGCAAGGACGTCATCGGCGACGCGGATGCATCGGTGCCGGTCGTCGGCGCGAACGAGGAAGCGGACCAGCCGGAGAGCGCGCCGGTCGAGCAGTCCGAGTTCCGTCGCCGCGTTCCGCAGCGGGACGGCACCTGGCAGCCCAACTCGGCGGTGCAGCCCGGTCCGGCTCGCTCGGCTCGCTCGCAGCAGTTCACGCAGGAACGCTCGGAGTGACGCGTCAGGGTGTGTCTTGTTGTTCCAGAGCGTCGGCGGTGATCCGCAGGCCGTCGGCGTAGTAGTCGAGCAGGTTGGTCTTGGCGGTGATCGAACCGTCCACCCAGTCCAGCTGCGCCTTATAGCCTTTGGAGCCGTCGGCGAACTTGTTGCCGATCTTGTCGTGGCCCCAGGCCTCTCCCTCACCGCCGAGCATCTGCATCAGCGCCGAGTGCACGGCTTTCATATCGTTGCTGACAAAGGCGAGATACTGCGCGGTACCGCGCAGCTCGGAAGGCGTGACGCCCAGCGGTACGGTCATCGCACACTCCTCACAGTGGGGTATTCGTCTGGTTCTCCTTCACCGTCGTGATGCCGCGCCGGCACAGCGGGCGACAACAGATCCCTGATGTCGGGAGCACCGTCGACGATGTCGGACAGCGAGGGCATCTCCTCCCGTCGCTGAGCCAGCGGCGCAAGGAGTTCCGCGACTCTCCACTCGACGTCGCGGGCGGCCTCCTGGGCCGCGGCGGTGATGTGCCATCCCAGATCGGTCAGCTCATGGTCATCCAGATAGGATTCGCCGACCGCCGTCCGGGTGACGACGCCGTCGGCGTTCACAGTGACCGTGACTGTCCCGTCGGCCCGAGTGGCTGTGGCGGACAACGCCGCCCGTGCTTCCTCGACGGCGGCCAGCTCGGCGAACTGTTCCTGCACGAGTGCAAGAGCATTGATGAGTTCATGCCGCGCCGCATCGTTGTCCATGCCTAGTCCCCGTCTCCCCCACTGGCCGCCGATGCGCCACCCCCATCGGGCGTCGAAGCCTTGGTGCTGCGCGCCGCAGCTCTGCCCCGCACGCCGCCGGTGACGGATGTGGGCACCGACCCGAGGACTGAAACGGGATCGATGTTCTGACCGGTGGCCAGTGCGCCTGTCACCTTCTTGGACATGCCGGCGACGTACCCGACGGCAGCCCCCTTCAGAGCCGAATTGCCCAGTGCACGCTGTCCGTAGATGCTGACGGTGCCCTGCGTCGCACCGCCGACCGTGTTGGCCAGTGCGACCACTCCCAACCGATCCCAGTCGACTCCGTTCTGGTGCCCCTTGGACTGCTGGACCCCCTGGATGAACACTTCTTGTCCCAGGGCTTCAGCCGCCTCGACACCGGCCTTCTTGATGATCCGGTGCACGGTTGTCTTCGTCATCGCCTTGCCCAGGTCGGTCATGACGTCTTTGAGCAGCACCGACACCATCCGCTGGATCGCGGCGGATGTCGTCGTCTCGATGATGGGGATCTCCGCCGCCGATGCGCCGAAGGTCACCGAGGTCTGAGCCAGTGCCCAGGAGATCTCGAATGCCGCGATCGCCAGCGAGGTCAAGATCTGGAGCTTGGTGTATTCGATGTTCTTGCCGGTGCTTTCGGCAAGCGTGCCGAGCGCCGCCATCGCATCGGCGAGTTTGTCGACCGTGGCGTCACCGTCGAACAACATCGCGAACTGCTTGTCCGCGGCCCCAGCCGTAACGCCCTGCAGGACTGAACTCGTGCTGGCCCGCATCCGGTTCAGTTCGGGTATCAGATCTCTCAATTGTTCGGCGCGGTCGCCCCATTCACCGCCGATGCGGTACATGGCGTCCTCGTCGCCTTTGGGCCATTGCGAGCCGACCAGGTAGGACACCCACTGTAAAGGCCCGGGAATCTGCAGGGTCACACGATCCCCCATCGGCGAAAAGTTCCATGCAGCATTGCAATTCACGCTATTGCGTGCTACCGCACTCCGCCATTTCTGACGGCCTTGTTCGCCGAGAGTTCAGCTACCCGCCAGTTCTAAGTCAGAAGACCCGCCAAGCTCAGCTGGTTGGCCGCGGCATAGACCTGTGCATCGGGACGATCACCGAAAATTGCCGCGACGTCATCGACGGTGGCGGTGCGATCGGTGGCAACCTCCAACAGCGCCTGGCAGCGATCGACCGAGGTGGCGCCGGTTTGGGACACCATGTCGGCGACCGTCGCCTCCGGGGTCCAGATGGCCGGGAACGGCACGTCGAGCTCGCTTGAGGTGTCGGTTCCGCCTCGATACCACCGGCCGTCCGACCACCAGAAGCAGAAACTCAGCAGCCCGTTGCGATTTCGGGTGTTCAGCACCGAATCGTTGACCCACGCGGGCGCTCCCCCATACAGGTCGGGCAGCGGACCGCCGCCGTTGTAGGCGGCCTCTAGCAACTCGGAATTCCACTTGCCACCGGAGAGCACCGCACGGTCACCGGGCAGCAGGAACAGCGTCGACCCGCTGCGCACATCGCTCTCGAACCAGGCGTACCCGGGATAGATGCGTGGCCCCCACCCCGACCCGCTACCGGCGTAGGCAGCCGACAGCACCGCCCAGCGGGCCAGCAGGTCGGGAAGCGGCGGGATCTGGTCCGTGACGACGGCTTCGCGGCCGGCATCCTTGTCGGCGGCTGCCGCGGCCGCGGCCCGGGCGGCGTCGCGCCCCTGTGCGTCGGGCCCGGCGGTGTAGCCGGCCAGCCACACCGGCACCTGCGCACGTGGGTAGGCGTCGAGGTCGTTGCGGTAGTGGTCGGCCGCGACGATCTGGTCGTCCGGGAACGGCTCGTCGCCGTAGTCGTAGTCGACCGTCGCCTCACCGCGATTGGTGACGTTCAGCAACAGCCGCCACCACGGCCCGGCACTCATGCGGGCCGCGACCTCGCGTTGTTGCCGCACCAGGTCGGCGATCGACTGGGGCACCGGGACCAGACCGGTGCGGTCCTGGGCCCAGAACTGCACCTGGGCGATCTGTGAGGTGACGGTGAAGGCGAACACCGCGGAGAACTCGTCCCAGCCTTCCGGCCCGAGCTGGGCCAGCTGTTGCACGATCGAGTCGATGAGGCGGGAGGCCTCCTCGGCCGTCGCGGTGTCTGAACTGGTCGGGGCGTCGCCCACCGGTGCGGGCGGCTCGTCGACGATCGTGAAGTCGGCGATCGCGCCCGGGTCGTCGGCGGCCGCCAACCGGAACTGCTTCTCGAACTCGGCCATGAAGGCCGCCTCCTCGGAGTCAGCGCCGTTGGACTGAGCTCCGCCATTGGTTCGGACCGCGGGTTCCTGTGCGGTGAACGCATCCCGGGCCTGCTGCGGCGGGACCGACGACGACACCTCTTCGATGCGCCCGGAATCACCCACCAGGAAGATCGACCGTCCGACCGGGATGTCGAGGAAGGCCATCGGGTCGCTGTCATCGATGTCGACCGGTGCGTACACACTCCAGCCCTTGTCGAAGCGATCAGCCGCCAGACCTTCGGTCGGATAGTCGAGCCCCCTGGACCTGATCCAGTTCGTGACCAACGAGATTGCCTGTGCCGCTTCCATTGCCCCCTACCTTCCCAGCTTCTGCTGTTCGGCTTCGATTTCGTCGGCCAGCGCCGAGCGCTCGGCTTGTTGGCGTGCCAGCAGCTGCGCACTGAACGCGGTCCAGGCCGCATCCTGCTCCGGCGTCATCTGGGCGCCGTGCACCTCGGATTCGACATCCGGGTGGTCTTCCAGGAACTTGTTGAACAGCGCGCCCATCTCCCGGCTGTGCTTGCGGTTGAGCTCAATCCGTCGCGGGTCCATGCCTACTCCTCGTCACCTTCGTACAGCGCCAACTGGTCGAAAACCACCAACGCCACCCGGCCTGGGTCATCGGTCGGGTGCACCCGCAGCGTGTGGTGCGGGTTCGGTGCATCGTCGACGATGATCACGCTTTTTATCCCGGCCGGGAGGTTCGCCGGCCAGTCGATCTCGTCGGTCGGCTCCTCGACCAGGACGTGCGCGCGCTTTCCGCGCAGGCCGGTCTGGTCGTACCGCAACGGCGTGGGCTTCTGGCTGGTCATGTGGTGTCCTCTTCCTGATCCTGCGGACGGTCGTCGTCGGGCCCCCTCATGGGCGGCAGATCGGGCGGATTGTCCGGATCGATGCCGAGACCTGCGTTCACACTGCCACGGCTGCGGGTGGAGCTGGCAACGATGGCCTCGTAGATCTCGTCGCCGACCCGTCCCTTGGCGCGGTTCCGTTCCACGAGCTCGTCGAAGGTGGGGTTCGGTTCGTTCTCGTTGAGCCATTCGGCCAGCTGCCGGTCCGACATCAGGGAGCGGGTCCAGCTGCGGATCGTCGCTCTCATCCCGTACATCGTCCTGGCCCGTTCCTCGGCGCCGACGCCGTCGCGCAGGAGTTGGTCCCGAAGCTCCCGCATCCGCAGTTCGTACGTGGTGTAGACGGTGCGGGTCTCCTCGTCGGACAAGGTCCCGGCCGCATAGTGACTGTGGGTAGCACCGTCGATGATGGCTTGGTAGACGCCATCGCCCGACAGCCCCTTACGTTCGTAGCGGGCGACCAGATCCTCGAACGAGGGATTGCTCTCGTTCGCCGACAGCCAGTCGGCGGCCGGGCGGTTCTCCATCAGTTCCCGGGTCCAGGCCCGCAGCGAGCTGCGCAGACCCGCCAGGGTCCTGGCCCGGTCCTCGATATCCACGCCGTCCCGGACCATCTGCTCGCTCAGTGCCCGCAGCCCGAGCTCGAACTGCGAGTAGATCGCACCGGTTTCGATGTCGGAAAGGCTGCCCGGGGCCAAACGACTGTGGATGGAGGTGTCGACGATCGCTTCGTAGATCGCATCCCCGGTCAGGCCCCGCTCGGCGTTGCGCGCGACCAGGTCCTCGAAGGTCGGGGTGGTTGTGTTGCGCGAAAGGAACTCTGCGGCGTCCCGGTTGCTCATGAGCTGATAGGTCCAGGTGCGCAGCGAGTTCCGCAGTTCCGACAGCTGCCGGGCACGTTCCTCGGCGCTGACGCCCTCGCCGATGAGTTGTTCGTTGAGCTCGTGCATCCGGAGTTCGCCGTCGCTGAACAGCGTTGTGGCCTCTGCCATCGAGAGCGTGCCCGGCGTGTGTACGGGTACGCCCAGCCGCATGAGCGGATCCCCCTCGGCGATCGGCAGATGCTTGACGAAGTCGATCGAGGTGCCCTCCAGCAGCCGACGCCCCAGGTCCGGTTCCTCGGTGGTGGTCAGGTTTGCCAGGTCGATGGGCTCCGGTAGCCGGGGGTGGTCGACTTCCAGCCGCGCCACCATCGCGTCCAGCACCGACTTGGCCTCGGGGCTGACCAGGTCGCGCAGATCCTGGGCCCGCATTTTGATCTGGTCCAGCGCGCCCTGGAGGTGATGGAGATCAGGACCCCAGGTGAATCCGCGACGCGCCCACGCATTGCTGCCCTGCCAGTCGGAGACCAGCTCGATCCGGTCCACACCACAGCGCACGAAGTAACGCTCCAACTCCGACGTCAACGCCTTCGAGAACCCGTGGCCGCGGTACTGTCCGCTGTCGATGCTCAGCAAGCCGTTATAGGCGACGAGGTTGCCGTCATCGTCGCGGTCGAACGACCAATCGATCGAACCTATTTCGGTGTCGCCGTTCAGGATCACACCTGACAGCGCAACCCGGTCGCTTCCCGGAACCGCCTCGGCCTCAAGTTCGAGCCGGTAAGGCCCGTACACGCCGGACAGGTCGTCGGCGAACTGCTGGCCTCGAGCCGGGTCGGGATGGTCGACCAGTCCTGAAAGCGGCTCGGCGAAGCTGGTGTCAACTTTGCGGGTAGTGCGATCCTGGGAGCGGTACTCCTGTTGTCTCCGAACGAAATCCGGCTCTCCCGGTAGGCCCCTGACGTCTCCGACGGCATCTGCCGCGGCAAGCTGCAGAGCCACATCACCGAGCGGGTCGACTGGGTTGCCGTCGGAGTCCAGATAGCCAACCGCGGTGCGGTCCACCGCGACCTGCCCCCAGTGCGGTGGCCACCCAGCACGCTCCCCGCTGCGCCTGTCGACCAGGTAGATCTCACCACCGTCATTGACCGCGAGGTAGGCATGCCCACCTTGCCGCACGCCGGACCACCGCGATGCGAGGACCGCTGACGATCCCGGCCCCAACTGCTTCAGTCGTTCGGCCACTTCGGCGTAGGAAGCGAACTCGGCGCTGGAGCCGAGGGCTTCGAACAGCGACCGCGCCGCCACCCCGGACGGCGACACTTTTGCAGCGATCCGGAACGCGCGGCCATATCTGTGCGACAACACATCCGCGACGCCATAGGCACAGTTGTCGGCGGGATCGGCGACAGGAGGCGCAACATCATCGAGTTGCGCAGAACGCATCGCCGCCGGGTCCCGGACCTTCGCTGCCTGATCAGAATTGGTCACGAGGGTGCGGTGGGCTTCGAATTGGATGCGCTCGATGTGCCCGACGATCACACGGCCGAAATTGGCCAGCGATTCGTTACGTACGCCGGCATCCTTGTCAACGAACGTGCTGTAGAAGTTGTGGATGTCGTAGTCGCCACCCCGGGTCATCGCGGTCAGCGGGAATTCCGAGGTGATGCGCTGTGCCCCGAAGAAATCCATCGTGGGGTCGACACCGTAGCCGTCCCGGAAGTCACCTCTTGAGCCGGGCGTGGTGCCCCCGTGCCGCGTGAACGGATCGGTCGACGCCGTCGCCACATAGACGTCGACTCCCGAACCGAACTCACCGGCGTGGTTCATCGGGCCCAGGCCGGGAGATCCGTAGAGGGTCACCGTGCGGATTTCGCCGTCCAAGCGTGCGTTATCACCGGCATGGCCGGCCACGGTCGATCCCTGGCAGTGTCCGAATACGTGGTTGTTGCTGAACCTGGTGTCGCCTTCCGACCACGCAGTGCGGCCGGCGTTAAAGGCCCGGATGTCGTTGAAGAGCGCATCGCCACCGGTTTGTCCGCCATCGTCGAGCATCGTGTCGTAACCGATCCAGGTCATCGAGGACACGGACGCGGTCGGGTTTTCCAGCAGCGCTGAACTCGCATGGTTGAGGGCTGTTCCCATGCCTGGGCCCAGTTCCTGGATGGTCATTCCGCGCCCGGGGACGTTCCACACCACCGACTCCGCGAGATATGGATCGACACCGAAGCCGACGACGGCCATCCCCGCGCCGTGGAAGGCGTTGGTGTCGAGCCTCAACAGGTACGGACCATCGACTCCGGCCCGTCGGGCCGCCACAGCTCCCCGCTCCAGGGCCGCCTCAATGCTGTTGATACGCAGTAATTCCAGTTTCTTTTCGTAGCCCAGCCTGATGTCGCTGTCGAGCTTGGCCTGCAACCCGTCGCGATAACTCAGCCAATCGTGCAGCACCCGGGTGTTCGCCTCATGTCGGGCCAGCGGCGGAATACCTTCGGCGTTGCCGATCTGCACCGGATATGCCGCGATCAAGGCTTGCCGCTGATCTGCGCTCAGCCCTTTCCACCACGTTGCGTTGGCCCGCGCTGTCTCGACCGCTGTACCCGGATCGCCGGCGGAGCCCACCAGATCGGCGATGCCCACTGGTGGAGTCCGTTGCGCCAAGGCCTCGTCGGCCAGTTGAGCCGGTGACGGGGGGTCGGCGGCCGGCAAGCCTTTGACATCACCTACGGAGTCGGCCGTGCCGAGCCTGAGTGGGACGTCGTGCAGCGGGTTCACCGGGTCGCCGTTGCCGTCGAGGTAGCCGACCGCGGTGCGGTCGACCGCTCCCTGGCCCCAGTGCGGCGGCCATCCCGTGCGCTCTCCGGTCGCCGGATCGATCAGGTAGATCTCGCCGCCGTCGTTGACCGCCAGATAGGCATGTCCGCCGCTGCGGCCGCCCGTCCAGCGCGAGGTCAACACCGCCGACGAACCGTCACCGAGGCGCCGCAGAGAAGCTTCCACTTGGTCGTAGGAGGCGAAGCGCGACGAGGAACCGACGGCTTCGTACAGCGCGCGTGCCGGGACACCGGTGCGAGAGGGTTCGACCTCGACCCGGAAAGGCCGCCCGTATCGTGCTGACAACACGTCGGCCACCCCGTGCGCGCAGTTCTGCCCAGGTGTTTGCGTTTCGGCGACGGCAGGGCTCGGCAGGTACTTCACAAAGTGAACCGAGGTGTTGTTCAGCAACTTTCGGCCCAGCTCGGGTTCCTCGGCCGTGGCGAGGATCGCAAGGTCGATCGGTTCGGGTAGCCGCGGGTGACCGACTTCGAGCCGCGTCACGATGCCGTCGAGAACCGCCTGAGCCTCGGTAGCCACATGTGGGCGCAGTCGCAGCGCGGCGTCTTTGATCTCATTGAGGGACTGATCAAGGTGATAGAGATCGGTGGACCAGGTGAACCCTCGACGCGACCACGCGTTGCTGCCCTGCCATTTGGACACCAATTCGATGCGATCGACACCGGAGCGCACGTAGTACTGTTCCAACTCCGAGGTGAGCGCTTTCGAGAAGTCCCGCCCGCGGTATTCCTTGTTTTCGATTCTGATGATGGTGTTCTCGACCACGAGGTTGCCGTCCTCGTCGCGTGAGAACTGCCGCGACAGGTAGCCGATCTCCGTGTCCCCGCTGCGAATCAGTCCGTACAAGGTGAAGCGTTCGCCGCCGACGATCCGCTCGGGCGAGAACTCGACGTGGTACGGCCCATATCGCCCCGACAGGTCCTCGGCGAGTTGGCGGACATCTTCTCGGTCAAAGCTGTCGACCACTTCTCGCAGCTGCTCGGCGTAGCGGGTGTCGGCGCGTCGGGTTGCTGGATCCTGTGACCGGTATTCCTGTTGCTGCTGAGCGAAATCAGGCTCGCCGGGGTGCCCCTGGACGTCACCGACGGAATCGACGGCCTCGACGTCGAGGTACCTGACGGCATGCCAATTGGTATTGGTGAGTAACTTCTGGCCCAAATCGGGATGGCCTGGGGCACTGAGGCGCGCCAGATCGAGGGGCTCTGGCAGGCGCGGGTGGTCCGGGTGCAGCCGCTGGACAACCTCGTCGAGAACGGCCTGCGCCTCGGGACCGACCTGTGCCTGCAACTTCTGCGCTGAGTTTCTGATGCTGTCCAGCGAACTCTGCAGTTTCACAGGGTCCGGCGCCCAGCTGAAACCCCAGCTGGCCCAGGCATATGCACCGTCCCAGGCTGCTTCCATCTCGATCCGCTCGACACCCGAGTGCGCATAGAGGGGCTCCAATTGTTTGGCCAGGGCCTTGGAGAATCCCTTTCCTCGATGGGACGCACTGGTGATCTCGATCATCCCGTGCTCGGCGACCAGCTTGCCCGCGGCGTCCCGGTGGTACGACCAGTAGATCATTCCGATCTGCTTACCGGCGCTCATTATGTAACCGGCGATACCCGTGGCCTCGTCTGGAACCCGCTGCAGCTCAACGCGGAACGGGCCGTAGACGCCGGAGAGATCGGCTGCCAGCTGATGTACCCGCTGTGGGTCGGACGCATTGTCCACCACGTCGCCCACCGGTTCGGCGTAGCGGCTGTCCACCGCCCTGTCGGCCGGATCCTGTGCCCGGTATTGACGTTGCCTGTCCAGGAAGTCGCCGTCGTCCGGATGTCCCTGGACGTCCCCCACCGCGTCCGCTGGGGAACCTGCGATCTCATCGATGTACCTGATGCCGTACCAGGCTGCGCGGCGCAGCAATTCGCGGCCGAGCTCAGGATGGCCCTCTGCGGTGAGACTCGCGAGGTCGGCGGGTTCGGGCAATCGGGGATGGCCCGGCTCCAACCGCCCGATGACCTCTTCGAGAACCGCCCGGGCCTCGGGGGTGACCGAACTCAGCAGCCGTTGTGCGGCACCCTTGACCGAGTCGAGGGATTCCTGCAGTTCATCGGGACGTAGATCCCAGCTGAATCCCCGCCGGGCAGACGCGTAGGCGCCGTCCCGAACAGCCAGCAACTCGATGCGGTCGACTCCGGAACGCGTGTAGTACACGTCGAACGCGGACAGGAACGCCTTGGAAAAGCCCTTGCCCCGGAAGGCCTCGTCCTCGATCGTCATCTCGTTGTGGTTTGCGACGAGCTTTCCGCTCTCGTCGCGGATGAAGATCCGGTCGATTTCGCCGATTCGCCTATCGCCGCTGAAGATTTCCCCCGTGAGCTGCAGTGCGTTCGGCAGCGCTTCACCGCTGAACTGCACGCGGTAGGGCCCGTACACACCCGACAGATCGTCAGCGAGTCGCTGAGCCCGACCCTGATCCATCGACTCGCTGATCACGTCACCCAGGGGTTCGGCGTGGAGGATGCCCTGCGCGTCGCCGACCGCCTCGGCGCCGAGGTACTTGACGCCACTCCAGTACGTATCGGTCAACAGGTCACGGCCCAGATGGGGTTCCTGTTTTGTAGCCAGTGCCGCCAGGTCGATGGGTTCGGGTAGGTCGGGCCGGCTCGGATCGAGCCGCCGCATGACGTCGTCGAGGACTGCCTGTGCCTCGGGACTGACCTGACCACGCAGTCGAAGAGCGGAGTTTCTGACGTTGTCGACCGATGCCCGCAGCTTCGCCGGGTCGGGATTCCAGCTGAAACCCTGACGGGCCCAGGCATAGCCGCCGTCCTGCTCGGTGCGCAGCTCGATTCGGTCGACTCCGGAGATCGCGTAGTACTGCTCCAGCTGTGCAACCAGCGCCTTGGCGAAGCCTTTGCCGCGGAAGGCCTTGTTCGGGATGTCCACCACGTTCTGGTGAGCGACCAGGTTGCCGTCGCGGTCACGAACGTAGGTCTGCTGGGTGAAGCCGATCTCTTCGTCACCGCTGATGATCGCACCGCCGATGATGACCTCACCGGTGCGTTCGTCGGCAACGGCCCGGAACATCTCGACCCGGTACGGGCCGTATACCCCGGAAAGATCCGCGGCCAGTTGCTGTACCTGATCCGCGTCGAAGCTGTCGACGATCTGGCCCAGCGGTTGGGCATAGGTCGAGTCGACGCGGCGGGTGGTGGGGTCCTGGGCGCGGTACTCCTGTTGCCTCGCCGGGAAGTCATCGGCGGCTGGATGGCCCTTGACGTCGCCGACGCTGTCGGCGGCGTGCAGCGAGATCTGCTGGGGCGCATCGCCGATCCGGTTGAGCGGGTCACCGTTCTCGTCGAGGTAGCCGACGGCGGTGCGGTCCACCGCGTTTTCGCCCCAGTGCGGCGGCCACGGCGAGTACTGCCTCGTGCGTGGGTCGTACAGCTGCACCCGCCGGCCATCGGTGACGGCGAGGTAGGCGTGCCCGCCCTGACGCCCACCGTCGGCCGCCCAGCGCGACACCACGATTGCCGACGACCCGGCCGGTCTGCCCAGCAGTTCGGCCTCGATGTCGGCATAGGTCGCGAACTGGGAGGTCGAGTCCGCGGCCCGGAACAGTGCCCAGGCCGGTACCCCCGTACTCGTGGGGGCGACGGAAAGGTCGAAACGGCCGGGATAGATCCTCGACAGCTCGCCGGCCACGCCGTAGGCACAGTTGTCCAGGGCCGCGCGCGAAGTGGGGTCGCGCCCGAACAGATTCTGCAGCCACCCCTTCAGACCGGTCCGGGCCGGAGCAACCGATGCCGGGTCAAGGTATTTGACGTAGTGCACGCCGTTGCGGCCGTACACGGCGCCGGTTCCGTCGAGCAGGAGCTGACCGAGATTCGGTTCTGCGGTCGTGGCCAGATTCGCCAGGTCGATGGGTTCCGGCAAGCGCGGATTGCTCGGATCCAACTGTTGTACAACCTGATCCAGAAGTTCCTTGCCTTCGTCGCTGACGATCTCACGTAGCTCGCGGGCCGACTGCTTCACCCGGTCGAGCGATTCCTGGATCTGCACGGGCCTGGGATCCCAGGCGTAACCTCTTCTGGCCCAGGCGAAGCCGCCCTTGTCGTGGGTGGTCAGCTCGATACGGTCGATACCCGAGCGCACGTAAAAGCGCTCCAGCTCGGAGGTGAGGGCCTTGGAGAACCCTTTGCCGCGCAGGTTCTCGTCCGTAATGACCAGGCCGGTGTGGGCGGCTACCAGGGTGCCGTCAGGATCCCGGTTGAACTGCCGCGAAATGGTGCCGATCTTCTTGTTGCCGTCGAAGATGTCCCCGGACAGTAAGACCACGTCGGTCAGGTTTTCGGCTTTCAGCTGAATGCGGTAGGGCCCGTACACGCCGGACAGGTCCCGGGCGAGCTGTTGGACCCGGGCATGGTCGGAGGCGTTGTCGACCACGTCACCCAGTGGCTCGGCGTACCGGGTATCCACCACCCGGGTGGCCGGATCCTGCGCCCGGTACTCGGCCTGCTGCCGGGACAAGCCCGGATCCCGCTGGGGGCCTTGAACATTGCCGACGGCATCGGCAGCGTCGAGCTGTAGCGGCACGTCGGCGGTCATCGGCCCGACCGGATCGCCGTTGGTGCGCAGGTAGCCGACGGCGGTCTGGGTCACCGCGTGCTGGCCCCAATGTGGTGGCCACGGCGAGTACTGCCGGGTGTGCGGATCGTAGAGCTGCACGCGGCCGTCGACCTTGACCGCCAGGTAGGCGTGTCCGCTCTGCCGCCCACCGGTCCACTGCGATGTCAGCACGGCCACCCGCAGCGACGGGTCACCCAGCAGTCTGGCCTCGACCTCGCCGTAGGTCGCGAACGTTGCATCGGAGCCGACGGCCTGGAACAGCGCCCGCGCCGGCACACCGCGCCGCGACGGGGTGGCATCCAGACCGAACTTCCGGCCGAACAACGAGGACAACTCCTCGGAGACCGTGACGGCGCAGTTGGGCGGCCGGCGCCACAGCGCGTTCCAGAACCGCCGGCCCCCCACTCGATCTCCGGCGGGTTCGACGGTGCGCAGCAATGGCTGTTGGCGGCTGCGTCCCATCTCGGTGCGGCGCTGCTCTGCGACGACGCGGTCCGGATGCCCGGCGGCGACGCGCCCGAGATTCGTCGTCGCTTCGGTGTTCAGGAAGTAGGCGTGATGGGTGCCGCCCGTGAGCGGGCGGTTCATGGATGCCGGCGGCTCGGCGGTGACCCGCACGGCGCCAAAGGAATCCATCGCCGGATCGGTACCGAGGCCGATGCCCAGGATCCGGCCGTTGGAGGCGGAGGTACGGCCCCCCAACGCGGTGACCACATCTCGTGATGAGGAGGCGACGAACACGTTGTCTGCGCCGATACCGAACTCACCGGCGGTACGCACCGGACCGGCACCGGGTGAGCCGACCAGGGACACGGTTCGGACCTGCCCGGCGAGTCTTCCGTTCTGACCGGCGTATCCGGTGGTGGTCGATCCGTAGGAGTAGCCGAAGACGTGGTTACCGGTGAAGTGGCTGCCATCGTCGGCGAGTGTGTCGCGGGCGGCGTTGAATGCCGTGATGTCGCTGTAGAGGATGTCGCCGCCGGTGCGGGCCATACCGTGCCCGGCGGCACGCAGCGTGCTCCAGCCGCTGGGCGCGTCGTAGCCGACCCAGGCGATCGATGCCGCCGACAATCCCGGGTTCTCCTGCTGAACAGCCTGAAGGTGATTCAGTGCGGAGGTGGTGTTGAAGCCGAGCAGCGAGTCCATCGTGGTGCCGACGCCCGGCACGTGCCAGGACACCGAGTCCGCGGTATACGGGTCGGCGCCGTAGCTGAGCACGGCGCGCCCGTCACCGCCGAACTCCGATGCGTCGAAGGCCAGCAGCAGCGGTCCGTCCACCCCGGCCTGTGCGGCGTCGACCGCTGCCTTGCGCAGCGCGAGATCGAGTTTGTCCATCCGGCGGAGGAATTTCTTCTCTGCGCCGCTGAGCCGCTCCCCGCGATCCGCCTTAGACTGGACGGCATCCGCCTGCTCCCGCATCTGTTGCAGGACATTGCGGTTCGCGCGGTCGCGGTCCGCAGCGCTGATGCCTTCTGCGTTACCGATGTGCTGCGGGTATGTCTCGATGACGGCGCTGCGTTGCTCCTCGGTCAGGCCGGACCACCAGCGGGCATTGTTGGCCGCCCGCGCCGACGCCTCCTCGGCCGGTCCCATCGGATTGCGCAGTTCGTCGGGCCGCACCGGCGGAATCCGCCGTGCCAAGGCATCGTCGGCCACCTGCCGAACCGTCTCACTGAGGGCGGGTTCCGGTGCGGTCACGGAACTTTCATGCTCGGTGGACGATCGCGTTGGTGTATCTCCGAGCATGTTCCCGGTTCGGCCCGGGTGGTCGGTGGCGACCCAGTCCACGCCCAGGTCCCGGGCGAACTGCACGTCGGCCTCGTTGTTGACCGTCCAGCAGTAGGTGGCCAGTCCTCGCGCCGCGGCCGCGCCGACGAGTTCGGGATTGTTGCGCAGAGTTTCGATGGACGGCCCGATGGCCGTGGCACCCACTATGCCGGCCAGATAGCGGGCCGACGGGCCCAACAGAACCGTGGGGACGTTCGGCGCGGCCATGCGGACCCGCACCAACGCATCGGGGTAGAACGAGATCACCGCCGCCTTGACCAATTGGTCCGGTCCCGGGTTCGCCAGCCCGTGCCGTTCCAGCGCGGCGACCACCTCGCGCTCGATCTTCAAGCCCTGCTGCGCAGGATGTTTGGTCTCGATGAACAACGTCACCGGACGCTCGGCGTCCTGGGCGAGCTGGATGAACTCGTCGAGGGTGAGAATGCCGTGACCGTCGAAGTCGAGCGCCTGCAACTCGGCCAGCGTCATGTCGCCGACCCGGCCGGTGCCGTTCGACGTGCGGTCCACGGTCTTGTCGTGAATGAGCACCAATTCACCGTCTTTGGTGAGCCGGACATCGCATTCGAGGGCGCCCGCGCCCTGCCGTAGCGCTTCGGTGTACGCGGCCCGGGTCTGCTCCGGGAAGTCGTGGGAAGCACCCCGGTGGGCGACCACCTGGGTGCCGGACTCGCTGCGAACAGGCGGGCCCGCTTGGGTGACAACATGATTGCCGGTGAACGGCCCCGGCTCTCCCAATGTCTGACGGGTCGCATGGAAGGCGGCCAGGTCCCGGTGCAGCGCCCCGGTGTCGCCGATCCAGGCGATGGCCGCCGCGTCATGCGCTCCGTTGGAGGTTTGCAGCCCGTCGAGAGCGCGGACGGTCACGGTGCCCAGCTGCTCGATCGATCCGCGTGCGGTCTGCCAGGTCACGCTCGTGGCGTGGTAGGGATCGGCGCCGAAGCTGATGACGGCGTGGCCACCGCCACTGAACGCCGAGGTGTCCAGGGCGAGCACCAGCGGGGCTTCGAGGCCGGCTCGGGCCGCGTCGGCGTCGGCTTGCCGTACCGCGAGGTCGAGCCGGTCGACGCGCTCCAGGAAGGCACGTTCTTCACGGGTGGCCGGCCCGAACTGGTCGAGCTTTGTCCGGATGTGGTCGGCCCGGTCCCGATAATGCTGCAGCAAAGCGCGATTCGCGGCGTCGCGGTCCGCGGCCGGCCTGTTGTCGATGTTCCCTTGGGCCAGGCCGTCTGGGAGCCCCTGGACCCGGCCGATGGCGGCCGCGGCGAACTGGTTGTGCCACCGCCCGCGCTGGACGGGATCACCGTTGCTGTGCAGATAGCCGACGGCGGTTTGAGTCACCGCGTCCTGGCCCCAGTGCGGGGGCCATCCCGAATACTGCCGGGTGTGAGGGTCGAACAGGTACACCCGGCCGTCGATGTTGACCGCCATGTACGCGTGCCCGACGGGCTGCCCTCCGCTCCAGCGCGACGCGATCACCGCCATCGAGCCCGAGGGCCTGCCCAGCAGCGTCTCTTCGATCTGTGCGTATGTCGCGAAATCCGCGCTGGACCCGAACGCTTTGAACATCGCCCGCGCGGGTGTCCCACGGCGTGACGGCGCGGTGTCGAGTTGGATGTCCCGGCCGGTCCGTGCCGACACTTCCCCGGCCAGAACCTGGGCGCAGTCATTGCCGCGGGTCCAGCGCGGGATGGCGTTCCGGTTGTGTGTGTCGGTCGGGTGAAAGACACCGGGATCGTCGTCGAGCCGCATGACCGGCCTGCCCGCCGCGGGTTCTACGGTGCGGGAGCCGTTCTCATCGACAGTTCGGTGCGGTTCGGTGTGAACGTCGTCGTAGTTCCCGGCTGCTATTCGGCCGATGTTGGTCAGGGACTCCGTGCGAACCGCGTGCGAAGGGGTGACCAGCCACTGCCGGGTCCCCGGACCGTCGGTTTCCAGATGGTCGAAGTAGGCATTGTGGGTCGTCAGGGTGTCCTTGCGATCCATCGACGCGGGGAATTCGGCGCTGATGCGCTGCCCGCCAAAGGTATCCATCGCGGGGTCGGTGCCCAGACCGATGCCGAACCGGCCCTGCGAATCCGAGGTACGCCCACCCAGTCCGGTGACGAAGTCTCGGGACGACGAGGCCACGAACACGCGGTCCGTACTGATTCCGAAGTCACTGGCCTGCTGCAGTGGCCCGGCGCCCGGTGATCCGATCAGCGTCACCGTGGTGATGTGCGGCGCCAGCCTGCCGTTCGCCCCGGCGTAGCCCGTGGTGGTCGACCCGTACGAATGCCCGAACACATGATTGCCGTTGAAATGGCTTCCGTCACCGGCGAATGCGTCGTGCACCGCGTTGAAGGTGCTGATGTCGGTGTAGAGCATCTCGCCGCCGGCGCGGGCCAGGCCGGGCCGGGCCACGCGCGCCGATGCCGAATCGTTCGGTGCGTCGTACCCCAGCCAGGCGATCGAGGCTGCCGACAGTGAGGGGTTCTCGGTTCGCGTCGACTGCAGGATGTTCAACGCGCAGTGCATGATGTAGTCGAGCTTGTCCAGCTGGGAACCCAGGCCGGGCACGTACCACGACACCGATTCCGCCGTGTACGGGTCGACTCCGAAACTCACCAGCGCGCGTCCGTCACCGCCGAACGCCCCCAGGTCCAGCGCCAGCAGCAGCGGATGCCCGACTCCGGCCTGCTGGGCAGCCACTTCCGCTCGCTGCATGGTGGTTTCGAGCCGGTTGATCCTTCGCAAGAAGTCCAGGTCGCGATTGCCGGGGTCCTGACCGGCATCGACCTTCGCCTGCACTGCTGCTGCCCGCTCGGCGTGGCGCCGCAGCATCTCCCGGTTGGCCGTGTCGCGAACGGCAGCGGGAATACCTTCGGCGTTGCCGATCTGCTGTGGATACTCCTGGAGCAGAGCTTGTTGCTGCTCCTGCGACAACCCCGACCACCACGCGGCGTTGTTGCGAGCTCGCGCCACCGCTTGCGGTTCCCTACCCAGGGGATGTGCCAGGTCGTCGACAGCCAGCGGCGGAATCCGTTGCCCCAGCGCCTCGTCCGCGACCACACGCGCCACTGACGGCTCGATCTCTCCCGCACGCCACCGCGGATTCCACGGCCGTCGCGGGCCTTCGTGCTCTGCCTGGGTGTCGCCGTCCAATCGCAGTGGCCGTCCGGCCGCGGGATCTACCGTGCGGCCGTCGACCACCCGACGATGCCCTTCGAGGTCCAGCCTGTCGGTGCGCCCCGCGGCGATCCGCCCGGAATTGGCCAGGGATTCGGTCCGCACCGGCGGACCGTCGCCCTCGCTCACATGGTGGTAGTAGCTCTTGTGTGTCCCGACGGTGCTCGCCGTGTTCATCGACGCCGGGAACTCGGAGGTGACCCGGACTGCCCCGAATTCGTCCATCGCCGGATCCATGCCCAGCCCGCGCCCCGCGAAGCGGCCGTTCTGCTCCGCTCTGCGCCCACCGAAGCCGGTGACCGGATCCCGCGACGAGGACGCGACGAACACGTTGCCGGGGTCGAGCCCGAATTGACTGGCATGGTGCATCGGTCCGGCACCTGGAGAGCCCAGCAATGTCACGGTGCGGACGTCGTTCGCCAGGCGTGCGCCCCGGCCCGCGTAGCTCACGGTGGTCGAGCCGTAGGAGTGGCCGAAGATGTGGTTTCCGTTGAAACGGCTGCCATCTCCGGCCACGGTGTCGCGGGCGACATTGAAAGCCCGGATATCGGAGTACAGGATCTCGGCACCGGCGCGCGCCAACGCAGGACTCAGCACCCGGCCACTGGCCGCGCCGTTGGGCGCGTCATAGCCGATCCAGGCAATGGACGTGGCCGCGAGTGTGGGATCTTCGCGCATCGTCGACTGCACGTGGTTCAGCGCGTTGCGCATGTTGCCTTCGAGCTTGTCGACCGTCGTCGCGAATCCGGGTACCAGCCACGACACCGAATCCGCCTGATACGGATCCGCACCGAAGCTCACGACCGCCCGGCCGTCACCACCGAACTCGAACGGGTCCAGTGAGAGCACCATCGGGCCGCCGACCCCGGCCTGCGCCGCGTTGGCCGCCGCTGCCTGCAAGGCGAGGTCCAGACGATTCACCCGCAACAGATTGGCGAGGTCGTTCTTCCCCGGCCGCACACCACGGTCGATCATCGACTGCACGTGATCGCGGAAACGCTTGATCGCCAGGCGGTTCGCGGCGTCCCG
Organism: Mycolicibacterium nivoides; assembly: GCF_003855255.1. Taxonomy (NCBI): domain Bacteria; kingdom Bacillati; phylum Actinomycetota; class Actinomycetes; order Mycobacteriales; family Mycobacteriaceae; genus Mycobacterium; species Mycolicibacterium nivoides. Next base: position 4,269,450 of record NZ_CP034072.1, read on the forward strand.
GGCTGCCGGCGGGATACCTTCCGCGTTGCCGATCCGTGACGGATACGACTCGATCAGCGCCTGTCGCTGCGCATCTGTCAGACCCGACCACCACACGGCATTGCCGCGGGCCCGCGCCACCGCGTCCCCGGCCCTACCCAGCGGATTGACCAGATCGGCTGCACCTGCGGGCGGAACCCGCTGCGCCAGAGCCGCATCCGCCACCGCCCGGGTTGCCGTGTGCTGGGTCTCGCCGCTGGACGGAGTCCAGGTCGGTTCGGTGACGGCGTGCCGTGGGTCGACTTCGATGTCGGCATCACGCCACCGCGGATTCCACCAGTTGCGGCCCTGGTTGTTGTTCCGTGCCCCCGCTGGTTCGACGGTTTCCCTGCGAGTTCCGAAGAAGCGCCCGGGCCGCTCCGCCATGGTGCGGTGTGGTTCGAGATCGAGTCGTTCGGTGTGCCCGGAAGCGATGCGGCCGACGTTGGCCAGCGACTCGGATCGGACAGCGTTCGCCGGAGTGACCAGCCACTGCCGGGTGCCCGGGCCGTCGGTCTCCTGGAAATCGAAGTACGCGTTGTGGGTCGCCGTGGTGTCCTTGCGGTCCATCGACGCCGGGAACTCCGCGCGGATCCGCTGCGCGCCGAAGGTGTCCATCGCGGGATCGGTGCCCAGACCCCGGCCCCACCTTCCATGCGAATCCGGCGTACGCCCACCGATGCCCGTCACGAAATCCCGAGAAGACGACGCCACGAACACGTTACGAGGGTCGATCCCGAAATCACTGGCGCTCTGCAATGGGCCCACGCCAGGAGAACCCAGCAGCGTGATCGTGCTGACGTGCTCCCCCAACCGGCCGCCACGTCCGGCATAACCAGTGGTCGTCGACCCGTAAGAATGCCCGAAGATGTGATTGCCGGTGAAATGGCTACCGTCCCCGGCGAACGCGTCACGCGTCGCGTTGAAGGCGCTGATGTCGGCGTGCAGGATGTCACCGCCGGCCTCGGCCAACTTCGTACTGCCAACTCGGACCGTCGCCGAGTCATTCGGTGCGTCATAACCCAACCAGGCGATCGAAGCCGCCGATATGGACGGGTTCTCGGTTTGCGTCGACTGCAGGATGTTCAATGCGCAGTGCATGATGTAGTCGAGCTTGTTGATCTGCGACCCCATGCCGGGCACGTACCACGACACCGAGTCCGCCACGTACGGGTCGACGCCGAAGCTCACCAGCACACGTCCGTCGCCGCCGAATGCCGGAGGGTCGAAGGCGAGGACCAGCGGCTCCCCCACACCGGCCTGCTGAGCGGCCACATGCGCCCGTTGCAGAGCACTCTCCAGCCGGTTCACCCGCAGCAGGAAGTCGAGCTGTGTGTCGTTGGGTTGGGTACCGGCATCGATCTGCGCCTGGATGCCGGCGGCACGGTCCAGATAGCGTTGTAGCACACGGCGATTGGCCATGTCGCGGTCGGCGGCCGGGATGCCTTCGGCATTGCCGATCTGGAAGGGGTACGCCTCGATCAGATCGGCCCGCTGCTGCTCGCCCAGTCCCGACCACCACGCCGCGTTGGCTCGTGCGCGGGCCACCGCCTGAGGCTCGTTCCCCAGTGGAGTGACCAGATCTTTGATGCCCACTGGCGGGATCCGTTGCCCCAGCGCCTGATCCGCTGCCACCTGCGCCGCTGACGGCTCGACCTCGCCCGGATGCCACCGAGGATTCCACCGGCGTGGCTCCCCCGGCTGGTGGGTGTCGATATCACCGTCCAGCCGCAACGCCCGCCCGGCGGCCGGTTCGACGGTGCGCCCGTCGACGACTGTGCGGTGCCCTTCCAGGTGCAGTCTCTCGGGATGCCCGGCGGCGATCCGGCCGAAGTTGGCCAGCGATTCCGTGCGCACCCGTGGATCGGTGTCACCGTCCATGTAACGGTAGTAGCTTCGGTGGGTGCCGACGCTTCCGCCGTCGTTCATCGATGCTGGGAATTGGGCGGTAACACGCACCGCCCCAAACGTATCCATCGCCGGATCGAGGCCGAGACCGCGTCCGAAGAACCGGCCGTTCTCACCGGCTGTGCGCCCACCCAACCCGGTGACGGGGTCCAGCGAGGAGGACGCGACGAACACATTGTCGGCGCCGATCCCGAAATCGCGGGCATGCCGCATCGGACCCGCACCCGGCGAGCCCAACAGCGTCACGGTGCGGATGTCGTTGGCCAGTCGGCCGTTCCGACCGGCGTAGCTCGCGGTGGTGGAACCGTACGAATGCGCGAAGATGTGGTTGCCGCGGAAATGGCTGCCGTCACCGGCCACGGTGTCGCGCGCCGCGTTGAACGCCCGTATGTCGCTGTACAGAATCTCGGCGCCCTGGCGTGCGAGCGTCGGCCTGGCGACCCGGGGGGTGGCCGAATCGTTCGGCGCGTCATAGCCGATCCAGGCGATCGACGTCGCCGCCAGCGTCGGATTCTCCTGGAGCGTCGACTGCAGGTGGTTCAGCGCATTGCGCATGTTCCCTTCGAGCTTGTCGATCGTCGTCGCGAACCCCGGCACCAGCCACGACACCGAATCCGCCTGATACGGGTCCGCGCCGAAGCTCACGACGGCCCGGCCGTCGCCGCCGAACGCAGGCGGATCGAATGCCAGCACCAGCGGAGCATCGAGGCCGGCCTCGGCTGCTTCGCGCCCCATCTGTTGCAACGCGGCATCCAGGCGGTTCATGCGCAGCAGGTGGTTCTTCTCCGGCTTGGTCAGCTTTTCGCCGCGATCGAGCTTCTGCTGCACGTGATCCCGGGCCATCTGCAGGGCGGTGCGGTTCGCCAGGTCGCGGGCGGCCGGCGGAATGCCCTCGGAATTGCCGATCCGCGTCGGGTATGTCTCGATCAACGCCTGTCGCTGTTCGTCGGTCAGGCCAGCCCACCACCGCACGTTGGCCTCGGCCCGGGTTCGGGCGTCCTCGGCCACCCCGAGTGGATTGACCACATCGCCGGCACTCACGGGGGGATCCCTCTGCGCCAGCGCATCATCCGCGATCTCGCGCGTGCTCTGGACAGCGGGCGCGACCGGCTCAAGAGCAGGAGTATCGGTCTCGGACGACGGTTCGAGTTGTGTGTGGGTTCCGCGATTGGCCCCGAAGGCTTCCGCCCACGGGTCGACCCCGAGGCTGAGTTCGGCGATCGGCGTTCGTCCGGCCAGCGCGGCCGGAACATCGCGCGACGTCGATGCCACGTAGACGTTGTCGGCCCCGATCCCGAACTCGGCGGCGCGGCGTACCGGTCCGGCTCCCGGCGAGTCTGTGAGGGTGACCGTGCGAATATCGTTGGCCAGCCGACCATCTCGGCCCGCATAGCTGACGGCGGTCGAACCGTAGCCGTGGGCGAAGATGTGGTTGTCGGTGAAGTGGCTGCCGTCGGCCGCCACGGTGTCGCGGCCCGCGTTGAACGCCCGGATATCGCTGTAGAGAACCGCGCCGCCCTCGCGCGCGGACCCGTGCCCCGCCACCCGCCACCCACTCCAACCGCTGGGTGCGTCGTAGCCGAGCCACGCGATCGAGGCCGCTGACTGCCCAGGGTTGGCCTGGAGGGTGGCCTGCAGGTGGCTGAGAGCGCCGTCCATGCAGGCGCCGATCCGGTCGATCGTGGTGCCCTGCCCCGGCACGTGCCACGACACCGAATCCGCTCGATACGGATCGGCACCGAAACTGACGACTGCTCGGCCGTGGCCGCCGAATTCCGACGCATCGAAGGCCAACAGCATCGGCGCGTCGACCCCGGCCTCCTGAGCGCGGGCTTGCGCGTCGGCGAACGAGCTCTGGATCCGGTCCAGCCGAGCCAGCATTCGGCTCTGACTGCGGGTCAACCGCTGGCCGCTGTCCCGCCAATCCTGCAATTGCCGGCGTTGTGCCTCCAGCAGTTGGGTGTTGGCCGCATGGCGGGCCGCCGGCGGGATGCCCTCCGCATTCCCGATGTGCTGCGGGTGCATGTCGATCAGGGCGCGCTGCTCGGCGCCCGTCAGCCCGGTCCACCAGGTCGCGTTGGCGCGGGCCCGGGCGTCCGCTGATTCCATCAGCCCCAGCGGGTTTCGCAGGTCACCGGCATCGACCGGGGGCACGCGTTTCGCGAGTGCCTGGTCGGCGATCTGGCTCTGGGGTATGACATGTCGCCACTGCTCACCCGGCGCTTGGTCCTGCGTGCCCTGTACGTCGCCCACCGCGATCGCCGCGGCGAGATCATCGGGTCGGGACCCGAGCTCGTTCACCGGATTACCCTGTGCGTCAAGGTAACCGACGGCGGTCACCGACACCGCACTCTCACCCCACGATGGCGGCCAGCCCTGCCGCTCCCCGCGGTGCAGCAGATATACGTCCCTACCGTCGAAGACCGCGACGTAGGCATGCCCGCCCTGGCGCTGCCCGTTGCCCGCCCATGCCGACGTGATGACCGCGGCCGAGCCGGGTTCCATGCCCCGCAGCGTGGCCTCGATCTCGCCGTAGGTGGCGAAGTCCGCTCCCGAGTCGGTGGCTTCGTACAACGCCCGCGCGGGCATTCCGGTGGACGACGGCTCCCCGGCAACCGGGTAGTCCCGGCCGAAGTGCGCCGACAGATCATCGGCAGCGTCGAGCACACAATTCTGGTCGCCACGCGTCGGAACCGAGACCTGCTCGCCGGTGTTCGGCGCGTTGTTCTGGTTCGTGTCCCGCGCGGTCTCCTGGATCCGCGCGGCCGGGACTCCCGCGGCCTGCGATTCCGGCCCAGCGGGCTGAGCTGTCGGAGGAGTCTGCTTCGGCTCGACGGGCTTCGAATCAGATTTCGTCGCAGCCGGTTTGGTCGCTTGCTCGGGTGTGTTGGTTGTGGTCGTGGGTGTGGTGGTCGTGGGTGTGGTGGTCGTGGTCGTCGGCGTTGAGGTGACCGGTGCCGGCGAGGTGGCGGGCGATACCGTGCTCGGCGACGACGGAGCTTCGGCAGGTGCCTGTGCGATGTCTGCGACCTCGGGAGCAGCTTGTGCGCCTTCGACGTGCTGCGCACCCTGGACGTCGGAAGTCGCATCGACCTGTCCCGCATCGACCGACACTGGTTCGGCAGCTACTGCGGCGTGTGGCACGTCCGTCGTCGAGACATTCGCCGCCGGGTCGGCGGCATCCTGGTCCGGGCTGAGCATGGCCGTGTGTGCGGGCTGATCCGCGGCGATGTCGGCCGAATCGCTGTTGTCGTGCTCCGACTTTGACGGCTCGTGCTGCTCATCCCGGTCGGCGGGCACATGTTGGCTTTCGGTGTCGGTATCGGCGTTGGTATCGGTATCGGCGTCGGCTTTGTCGGGTGCCTCGTCGGAGTCCTGATCCGTGGACTCGTCGAGCGCACCGTGACGTTCCCCGTTCTTGGAAGTCGCCTTCGAATCGGACTGCGGTGTCGTGTTGTTCGTCTGGCCACTGCTTCCGCGCCCGGTTCCCGCCTTGGCCGGTGCGGCCGACTGTCCGGTGGAATCGTTCTGCGGAGTTCGGTTGGCTGTGGTCTCACCGTCGTCGTCGGTGTCCTGCTGGCCGGTGTCCAGCCTCCCGTCCGGATTCTCACCACGCAGACCGACATTCGGAGCATCGGGCCGTGCCGGACCCGCCGGATTCGTCTGGTTGCCCTGCTGAGGTGCATGGCCTCCGCCGATGCCTTTCAGACCGCCGATGCTCGTGCTGGTGGAACTGGCGAGGATCGAGATCGTGTCGAACTCGCCACCGACCGACAACGTGCCGGCTACGTTGCCCGACACGCCGGCGGTGAACATGGTGGTCGCGCCCTTGGTCGCCGCCATGAACCGGTTGCGGGCAGGTCCGAGCCCGTGCGCGACCGGGACAGCGGTGGCTCCACCGGCTCCACCACCGACCGTCGAAGCGATCGCGGTCTGTTTGAACCGGTCCCACCGGTAGTCGGCGTGTCCGTTGTTGGCCTGGATGCCCTGGACGATCCCCTCTTGAAGCAGGCCCTGCCCGAGCTCCTCGAAGGATTCCTGGATGGTTTCGTGCAGGAGCCGTTTCATCATCGTCTTGGTCAGCAGTTCGGCCATCTTCTCGCCGATACGCCGGATCGCCCACGCGACGAGCGCACGTATCCACGCCATCGTGGTTGTCTCGATGACGGGAATCGCCGCTGTCGACGCTCCGAGCGTCGTGCTGGACATGGCCAGGCTGTAGGAGATTTCGGCGGCGGCGAGAGCCAGTCCGACGATGATCGACAGCTTGCTGTATTCGATCTCGGAGCTGAAGTTGGTGGCGCCCTCACCCATCCCCGAAATGCCTTGGGCGAGTTTCTCCACTGTGTAATCGCCGTCGAACAGCATGGCGAACTGCTTCTCCGCGGCATCGGCGGTGTCGCCGAACAGAACCGACATCGTCTCACCGCGGACCCTGCTCAGGTCCGGGATGAGGTCCTGAAGTGCCTCGGCCGCGGCTTGATAGTGCTCGCCGATGCGGCGGGTGCGGGTTTCACTGCCTTGCGGCCACTCACCGCCCGCGAGATATGACACCCATTGGAGCTCGGGTGGGATCTGGATGTCCACGCGGTGTGGTGACCGCTACGGCTGGTCTTGCTGTTCGAAGGAGTCCGCGGAGCCCTTCAAGCCGTCCGAGTAGTAATCGAGCAGGTCGGTCTTGACCGCCACGGACCCGTCGACCCAATCCTTTTGCGCCAGATACCCTCCGCCGCCTTTCGCGAACCCGTCACCCATCTTGTCGTCACCCCATGCGGCACCTTCGGCCGCCAGATTGGATTGCAGGGACGACAGCACGTTCTTCATCCTGACGCTGACGTCATTGAGGTCCTTCGAGGTGGCCCGCAGGTCAGAAGGTCCGACACCGAGTTCGTCAGCCATCGATTCAGCTCCTCACGGTGGGGAAGGCGGATTCGTCCCGGTCGTCGTCCTCTGGCTCGCCCGCTCGGACGACCGCGTCATCGTTGCCGTATACAGCTCTGGTCAGATCGCGCAGATCGGGCGCACTGTCGACGACGTCGGACAGCGACGGCATCATCCGCCGCCGTTCCTCGATCGGCATCATCAGGGCAGCCGACCGCTGCGCCACGAGTTGCGCGGCGGACTGCGCGGCCTCTGTCACGTGACCACCGAGTTCTTCGAGCTCGTACTCATCGAGATAGGTCTCGTCGATCACGGTTTCGACGACATGACCCCGGGCGTCGACGGTCACCTCGACCAGGCCATCGGCTGCCTGGGCGCTGGCGGTGAGCTGCGCCTGCTCGCGCTGCACCGCCGCAATATCGGCCATCTGCTCTTGGACCAAGGCAAGCACCTCGGTCATCTGATGCCGGAGGGCATCGTTACTCATTCCGATCAGTGTTCCAGATTCCCAAACCCGCCGCCACGTTCTTTGCCGAATTCGATTACGGCCGACCGTATTTGAGTGCACGAACAATTACGTCTGCGAAATTGCCATCGTCGCAATGCCACTCACGCCACAATTTGCCACCCGCGCGTAGATAACCGAGGTTTACTCGGCAGTCCGCGTCCCTCACCGATAGCTCTCACACCCTTGACTGATGGGCGCGTTCTTTGCCCCCCCACCGTGGGGGCGAGGCCGTCACCCGTACTGGGGTGCGGCGCGCAGCCTGGGAAACTTCTCCGCAACGGCCGCAGCCAATTCCAGATACGCCTGGAGCGTGGCCGGATCCAGCAGGTCGAAGTCGACGTCGGCACCCTCCGCCAGATGCGGATCGAACGGGATCATGTGCACCGAACGGCATCGGGCTTGGAAGTGCTCGTAGACCTTGTCCAGTTTGAGTTTCGCCGATCCTGGCCGCGAGGCACTGAGCACCACGTGCGCTTCGCGGACCAGCGCGGAGTGACCGTGCTGCATCAGCCAGTCCAGCGTCGCCGATGCGCTGCGGGCCGCATCGATCGCGGGTGAGCTGACCAGCACGATCGCGTGCGCCAGATCGAGCACGCCCGCCATCGCGGAATGCATGATGCCGGTGCCGCAATCGGTGAGGATGATGTTGTAGTAGCGACGCAGGATGCTGACGGTGCGGCGGTAGTCCGATTCGCCGAACACTTCCGAAACCGCTGGTTCCTGCTCGCTGGCCAGGACTTCCAGTCGGCTGCCCGCCATGCGGGTGTGGCTGCGGACATCGGCGTAGCGCTCGATGTCGGGATCCGACAGCAGGTCCCGCACGGTGGACTGGCTCGACGCATCCCGAACCCGTTCGGCCAGCGTCCCGCGATCCGGGTTGGCGTCGACCGCGATCACCCGGTCCTGCCTCATCATCGACAGCGCCGAGCCCAACCCCAGCGTTGTCGTGGTCTTGCCGACACCGCCCTTGATCGACAGCACCGCGATCCGGAAGTCGCCTGCGATCGGCTGACGGATCTGGGCCAGCAGGTCCTCCCGCTCACGCTCCCTGCGTGATTCACCGGGATTGACGTGACCCGCACTCGCCAGATGCACAGCCCGGCGCCATCCGGAGTGAGGTGCGTTGCGGGCGCGGTTGATGATTCCGGCGTCGTCGAGTGAAGGCGGCACCGGCGAGTACTGCGGTGGCGCAGCCGCGCCCGGCGGCGGCAGGAGCGGCGGCAACGGGGGCATGAACCCCGGCGGCGGCAACGGCGGCGGAGGCGGCGGCAACGGCGGTAGTGGTGGTGGCGGTGGCGCCGCCTCCGGCGGCAGCGATGGTCTAGCCGCCTCCGGCGGCAGGGCACGCCTTGCCGTCTCAGGCAACGGCGGAATCGGGATCAAACCGGTCGGCGGGTCCTGCTCCGGTTCCGGTTCAGGCTCGCGAGCGGGCTCGTCGACGTCGAATCGTTCGGCGAACTCGCGCGACCCGATCGAGCTGTGCATCTGCCACGGCGGCGGGGCAAGCCTGCGGGCAGGAGCCGGCGCAGGCGCCGCAGGAGGAGGAGACACCACAAAGGCGTCGGTCGTGTCGTCGGCAGGTGACGTGGCGGTATGGGCCTGCCGGGCCGACCGTTGCGCCGCAATCTGTTCCAGCAACGCAGCCGCCCGGGCCTCCACCGCGTCCAATTCGCCAGGCGCCAAGTCGTCGAGCGATGTGGGCTCGCCGATCGGCCGATTCTCGTCCGGCATCTTTCCCCTAACTCACCTGGTCCGCCGCCGGGCAGCAGCCACCGCCACCGCCGCCACCATCAACGCAACACACGCCGCGGTGACGGTGAAGACGATCCTGCGCGCCCGCACATTACCCGGGTCGGGTTGCGGCGGCCCGCTGATCGGTGAAGCGGCAGTGACATCGCGGCCGTCGGCCCCCGGCGGGAGCTGGTAGGTCAATGCCGCGACTGGGTCCACGACTCCATAACCCGTGGCCTGGTTGGGTCCATTCCCCGGGGTGCGGGCCGTCCGTTCGACCAGATCCTTGACCTCACCTGCGGTAAGGCCCGGGTAACGCGACCGGATCAGCGCCACCACACCCGAGACGAACGGCGCCGCGAAGCTGGTGCCGTTCAGCGGGGCCAGCCCCTGCTGGCCTAGTTGTGCGTTGCTCAGACCGGGACCGCCGGCGTCCAACGAGGTGACCCGCTCGCCCGGGGCGGCCACCGCCACCCATGGCCCGTGCAGGCTGAAGTCGGCCGGGGTGGCCGATGTGGTCACGGCACCGACGGTCAGCACGTAGTCGGAGAACCAGGCCGGGCTGGCGATGGTGCTGACGCTTTCCCAGCCGGTGTGCAGCGGCTGGTTCGGATCGTTCATGTTGTTCTGTGCCTTACACATGCTCTGGGAGTTGAAGTTGCCCGCCGCAGCCACCACCACGACATTGCGTTCGTAGGCGTAGCGCACCGCGAGACCGAGTTCCCGGTCGTCCATTCCGGCCGAAACAGGCGCGCAGGCCACCTCCGACAGGTTGATCACCGTGGCACCGAGGTCCACCGCCCGAGCTATCGCGAGCGCCAAAGTACGCGTATTGCCGTAACCGATCGATGTCGCGTTGGGATCGTCGTTCTGGCTGCTGCTCGTGCCCGCGACGCCGAAGGCGCCGCTGTTCTGCCGGATCGACAGGATCGAGGCCTCGGGGGCCACACCGGCGAAGCTGTCACCGTCGGCCGGGGACGCACCGATGATCCCGGCGACCAGGGTGCCGTGTGCGTCGCAGTCGACCAACCCGTCGCTGTTCGACACGTAGTCGCCGCCCGGCTCGAGCGCGGACAGTCGCGGATGACGATTGACGCCGGTGTCGATCACCGCCACCTTCTGCCCCGCGCCGCGCGAAAAGCGCCAGGCCTTGCGGTATTCGAGCATGGCCTCGGCACTGGTCTGCTTGGTGAAGTCGGTACCGGGCAGCACGCCGGTGGGGACGCCGCAGATCGACTTCTGCTCGGTCGGCTGCGTCGGTGCGACGGGGCCGATCGGCGGCGGACCGGGTTCGACGACGGGCGGCGTCACCGCACCGGCAGGCGGCACGCCGAAGCCGGCCAGCGCCACCGTCAGGACGACGGTCGCCACCGCCGAGTACCGCCGGGCGATCATCAGCCGCCCAGCCGTTCGTAGAGTCCGAGCGGCCACAACGCGAGCGGGATCACCGCGGCCACGGCCAGATACTCGAGATACACCGCGATGGTCCGGATCCGATGAAGGTACGAGGCGGCGACCCCGCCCACCACCAGCACCGCGAGTACGACGACCCCGGCAAGTTGCAACGGCCAGGCCCCGGTCTGGGCTTGTACACAGGCCACCAGCACCAGCGTCACGGCAGGCACGGCGAGCGCGGCGCGTTCCGGCCAGGTCGTCGCCCGGCGGCTGCGCAATGCCGGGACCGCAGCACAGACGAGGGCGAAAGCGAATGCCGCCCAACCCGTATCGACCCGCATCAACGCGGTGGCGCTGATCAACGCGGTAGTTGCCGCCCCCGCCAGCACGCCGGAGCGGGTCAGCACCGCTGACTGCACCCGGTCCCACACCTGTTCCGCGCTCGGCATCGGCGTACCGGGTTCGGCCGCGGCCGCGGCGGCGGACGCGGTGAAGGGATCGTCCCCGCGCGATTCGCCTGCGGAGGGCACCGGGTACTGGTCCAGGCGTGCCGTAAGCACCGGCACCGCCAGACACCCGAACACCGCCACCACGGCGGTGACCGCAGCCACCACCGTGACCGGCACGCCCAGCGTCCTGGCCGCGAACGCCGCAGCGCCGAAGCCCAACAGCACCGCCGCGGCGACATAGGTCCAGTGGCCGGCACCGATCACGCGGTGACATATCCCCGTGAGCACCAACAACACTGCGCACCCGACCGCCAGGCCGACCGCACCGTGCGGGGCCGCGAGCACCCAGCCGGCGGCGGCGCCCACGGCGATCACCGGCGGGCCGACCGCTGCGGCGATGTCGGCCCTGCCGAGCACTCGGCGCACGAGTGCGGCGGCGCCGACCAGCACCACCGTCATCAGGCCCGCGGAGACCAGAATCATCGGCCGGTGCGCCGACAGCCCGGGGGCGAGCAGGAGAACGACCCACACGGCCGCGCACAGCCACAACCCGGCGAAGGCCATCATCCGCGCCGCGGTGGCACTCCACGCCGCATAGGACGCGCGGTTCAGCCGGGCCGCCGCGTCCACCACGTCGTCGTACAACGTGGGCGGCGACAACGCCTGACGAGCCGAGAGGCGCAACAGCTCACCGTTTTTCACCCCGGCATCGCGCAGGGTCCGGTCGGGTTCCAGCACACCGGCGCCGGCCCGGCCCGCGCGGCTGAGCACCCAGAACGTCCGTCGCTCGTCGCGATCGGCCATGTCGTCACTGCGCTCGTCGTCCCGGGACTTGATCAACCGGGCCAGCTCCGGAAGGAACGCGGCCACCGGGACGTCGGCCGGCAGCGCGACATCGAGTTGGGTGCGCCCGCCGACCACGGACACCCGCATCGCCTCGGGTGCCGCGGACACCACGTGCACGGCGCGAAGCTCCTCGACGCCGGTCACAGGTCGGGCATCCGGGACAGTTGGACCACGCCGCTACGAGTGGTCCGCGAGACCAGCATGCCGCGGCCTGGAGGCATGGCGCTGGCCTTGTATCCGCCGAACAGCCCGCCCTCGTCTCTGCTTCCGCTCATCACCAAGCCGTTGCAGGACAGGTCTTTCAGACGTCCGACGATCGGGTCCATCATCGCCCGCCCGGCCCCCCCGCTGCGGCGGGTGACCACGACGCGCAGCCCGATGTCGCGGGCCTGCGGCAGGTATTCGACCAGCGGTCCGAGCGGATGGCTCAGCGAACCACCGGGGATCAGGTCGTAGTCGTCGATCATCACGAACAGGTCCGGGCCCGACCACCAGGACCGTTCCTTGAGTTGTTGCTGGGTGATGTCGTTGGGCGGCAGGCGATCTTTCAGGGCACCGGCCAGTGCCGTCATCAGATCCGTGCACGACTGCGGGGCCGTGGCGTACCCGCCGAGGTATTCGTCGGGCACGACACCCAGCATCGAGCGACGGAAGTCGACCAGGATGATCTTGGCTTCCAGCGGAGTGGCGTTCTCCATCACGCCCGCGGCGATGTTGCGCAGCAGACCGGTTTTTCCGCATTCGGTGTCGGCGAAGGCCACCAGGTGTGGTTGCGAATCGAAATCCAGGATGACGGGCGCGAGCTCTTCTTCGTTGATGCCGATCGCGATCCGGGCCTTGCTGAGTTGGCCGGCATCGCGGGCGACGCGGACGACGTCGTCGCGGTTCACGTCGTGCGGCAGCATCCGCACCTTCGGCGCCTCCCGATCCTGGTAGTGGGCGCGCACCGCCTCGACGGCGCCTGCCACCCCGGCCGGCAGATCCTCGACCCCGGAACTGGAGTCCAGCCGCGGCAATGCGATCAGGATGTGCAGGCGCTCGGAGTTGATGCCACGACCGGGCCGCCCGATCGGGACCAGTTCGGCAGAGCGGCGTGCCACCTCGCTGTCGATCGGGTCACCGAGGCGCAGCTCGACACGAGTGCCGAGCATGTCCTTGACCGCCGGCCGGATCTCCATCCACCGCGATGCGGTGATCGCCACGTGAACGCCGTAGGACAGGCCCTGGATGGCCAGCGACTGGATCACCGGGTCGAGCTGCTCGAAGTCGCTCTTGATCGATGCCCAGCCGTCGACGACCAGCACCACGTCGCCGAATTTGTCCTGGCTCACCTCGCCTTTGGCCTTGCGCTGGCGGAAGTCGCGCATGGATTCGATGCCGAGTTCACGGAACAGCTGCTCGCGGCTCCGTAGCACCCCGGCCACCTCGGCCACTGTGCGCCGGATGGCGTCGGCGTCCATCCGGCCCGCCACCCCGCCGACGTGCGGCAGCTTGGCCAGGCTGGTCAGGGTGCCGCCGCCGAAGTCCAGGCAGTAGAACTGCAACTGCTCAGGGGTGTGGGTAGCGGCCGCGGCCATGATCAGGGTGCGCAGCGTAGTGGACTTGCCCGACTGCGGCCCACCGACCACGGCCACGTTGCCCTGGGCGCCGGACAGGTCGACCATGAGCACATCGCGACGCTGATCGTAAGGCCGGTCCACCACACCCATCGGCATCCACAGGCGGCCGTTGAGATTCTGTGGTGCCGACCAATCCGATTCGGGCAGAAGCTCGTTCACCGCGGGACTGTCGTCGAGCGGCGGCAGCCACACCTCGTGGGCGGGCCTGCCGTGGCCGCGCAGCCGGCTGACCACCATGTCGAGCAGCGTGGTCTTGGTGGGACCAACCGGAGCGGAATCCGCCTCGACCGGCGGCAGCGCCGAAGGCGCCGGGCCGCGGTCGGGCACCACGTCCTTCTTGACCGGTGTGGCGGTGAACAGCTTGGGCGCCAGCGCGCCCAACTGGGCCACCCGACCGGTGCGGGCCGATATCCGTGGCTTGACGTATTCCCCCGAGACGTAGCACGCGTTGAACCGGATCGGTTCGGAGGCATCGCATTTCAGGAATGCCGACCCGGGAACGCTGGGCAGGTGGTAGGCGTCGGGCACACCGAGCACGCTGCGCGACTCGCCTGCCGAGAACGTCTTGAGGCCGATCCGGTAGGACAGGTGCGAGTCCAGGCCGCGCAGCTTGCCCTCCTCCAGACGCTGCGAGGCCAGCAGCAGGTGCATGTGCAGCGAGCGTCCCAGCCGGCCGATCATCACGAACAGCTCGGCGAAATCAGGCTTCTGGGACAGCAGTTCGGAGAATTCGTCGACCACGATGAACAGTGCGGGAAGCGGTTCGAGGTCGGTGCCCGCCGCGCGGGCCCGCTCGTATTCGGTGACGTTGGGGAAATTTCCGGCGGCGCGCAGCAGCTCCTGGCGGCGGTTCATCTCACCGGCCAGTGCGTCCCGCATGCGGTCCACCATGGTCAGCTCGTCTTCGAGGTTGGTGATGATCGCCGCGATGTGGGCGATCCCGTCCAGACCGAGGAACGTCGCGCCGCCCTTGAAGTCAACAAGCACCAGGTTGAGCTGCTCGGGTGAGTGCGACGTGATCATCGACAGCACCAGCGTGCGCAGGAATTCCGACTTGCCCGACCCGGTGGCACCGATGCACAGCCCGTGCGGGCCCATGCCGCCCTCGGCGGCCTCCTTGATGTCGAGTTCGATGGGCTGCCCGTTGGGGGTGATACCGATCGGCACCCGCAGCCGCTCCCGCGGAGACCGCTGCCGCCAGATCTGTTCTGGCACGATGCCTGCGGCGTCGGGAATCTTCAGCAGTGCCATCAGGCCTGGGTCGACGGCCCTCGAATCGGCCTCCAGGCTGACGATGTGCGCGGCGTTCGCCGGCCGGTAGCGACCGATCCGCCGTGCCGTGGTCTCGGCCTCGGGAATGGTGATGGTGTCCGGGGTGGCGAACCGTTCGACACCGACGGCGGTCCGCGCGGCCACGTCGTCACCCTCGACGACCAGTTGGAGGCTGCGCCGCGCAGACGCCCCGGCCCGCAGGCCGTTCAGGTCGAGCAGCGTCACGCTGTCCAGCCCGGCATCGGTGATCAACTGCTCGTCGCCGGTGACGAAACCGTCGTCCAGCACGACGACCAGCTGCTTGAGCCCCTGCGTCGGCTGCGAGTTACGCGTGAACCGGCCGCGTTCCGCCAACTCCGAAGACAGTGCCGTCTCCATCAGCTCGAGCGTGGGGAACAGCAACCGCATCGAACCCATGCCGTCGCGGGTCACCGCGTGCTGCGCATGCGGCAGCCATTTGACCCAGCTCCAGTTCTCACCGTCCGGGTTGGCGGTGACGATCGCCACCTGCACGTGGTCGGGCCCGTGAAAGGTGCACAGTTCCAACACCATCGACCGCACGAGCTGCTGCGCGAGCTTGCGCTCGCCTTCGAAGGTGATGGTGGGGAACGCGCGCAGCGACACCGCGGTCGGCAGCGCATGCACCACCGAATGGGTCTTGACGAACCGGCGCAGCGCCACCGTCGACACCGGTTCCAGGTCCTCGGGCGGACCGGTCTCGGGAGCCATCAACCGCGTCGCCAGCCGGTGGGTCCCGATACCGACCCGGATGTGGCAGTAATCCGCATCGCTGGGCCGCCGCTCCCACATGCGCCGGGTACCGACCACATCGGCCAGCGCCCGCGGATCGGGATGGCTCCATTCCAGCGCGGTGCGTTGTTCGGCTCCGGTGGTGTCGGCTTCCTCGCGAAGATTGGCGAGATAACTGAAGTAGTCCTTGCGTTCCTCGTTGAGCTCGGCGGCGGCTTTGCCATTGCGGTTCCCGCCGCCCATGAACATGCCGACCATCGACATGATCATCATCATCGGGAAGAGCAGGAACATCGGGCTTCTGGCCATGTCGCGGCCACCGACCGTGATCATCAGCGCGATCATGCCGATCACCGCGACCAGCATCACGAACGGCATCAGCCGCATCATCAGGTTGCCCGGGATTGCCCGCGGCACCTCGGGCGGTGGCGCCAGGTTGACCTCGCCGCCGGGCATCCGCGGCGGTGCCACCCGAAGGCGGCGGACGAACCCCTGCGTACTCAACCTTCCCTCCCCGGAAGCTGCTGGAGCCGGATGCTGGGTATTGTTCGTGTCGAGCAATCCCATTGCGCAGGAGGCCGACTGGATTGTGACCCTACTTGAGCCAGACCTCGAAGCCGAACCGGAACTGAGCCGACTGACCCTGGTGGTCGGCGAACTGAACATCGACGTCGGGCTGCCTGCACACGTCAGCATCGCCCAATACATCCCCGATGTCATCGATATCGCGAATGAACAGATCACCGCGAATGACGCGATCGTCGAGTTCGCCGCTGCTGACGGGCAGTGGACATTGGCCCCGCTCGGCGGCGAACCGATCGCCCCGCACCTGTCGCTCGGCGAAGCAGGGGTCTACGACGGCGACCTGTTGATGATCTGCGCGGCGGGCCAGCCGGTCAGCCCGTTGCTGTTCGACGACGTCGACGACACCCAAAGCCCAGAGGCCGGGGCCGGCACCGTGCGGAGCTGGTTCACGGACAACGCCAACGTGTTGGCCGGCTTCGGTGTCACCGCGGCCGCCGCCGTCACGCTGGCGGGCGTGCTGGCACATTGGGCCGCCCAACCCGCGGTGTCCGCGGCGGTGCTGGCCCTCGGCGCGATGGGGGTGCTGCTGGCCTGCCTGGTGGCGCACCGGCCGCCCGCCACCGGCACGTCGGCCTGGATCGCCGCGGTGTCGATGCCGCTGGTCTTCGCCGGCTCGCTGTATTTGGTGCCCGACGGATCCGGCGCCACCTCCCTGCCGATGTCGTTCGCCCTGACCGCGTTCGGCGCACTGCTCGTGCTCCTGGTCTCGGGAAGCGGATCCGCCGTGTACACCGCGATCATCGCGGCGTGCACTTTCGGTGGCGTCAGTTCCACGGCAATGTTGCTGTGGCAGCCGCCCATCCGAACGGTGGGGGCTTTGCTCGCGACCGCGGCCGTTATCGTCGTCTACCTCGCTCCGCGGGTGACGATCGGACTCTCGAAACTGCCGATCCCCCGGGTGCCGACGGCAGGCGAACCGCTCGATGACATCGAGACCCAGGGCGGCACAACTGTCGAAGGCGTCAATGCCATCGGCAAACAGATCATCCCGACCGAGGAAGATCTGATCAGCCGCGTCCGGCGGGCCAATCAGCACCTGACCGGCATTCTCGTCGCGGCCGCTCTCGCGGCGTTGGTCGGCTGCTATCTGGCGGTGGACGTCAGCAACGGGTTCTACTGGCAGGGCACCGTTTTCGCCATCATGGTGGCGACCGTGCTGTGCCTGCGCGGTCGTGGCCACCATGATCTGGTGCAATCCGCGACACTGATCGGCAGCGGGCTGACCATCGCCGTCGCCGTGATCCTCAAGACCGCGGTGAACGTCGAGGGCTGGCAGGCCCGCGCCGTGGTCGTACTGCTTGCCCTGATGGTGCTGATCCTGGCGTGCGGGCTGGTCGCACCGCTGCGCGAGTTCTCCCCGGTGATGCGGCGTCAGGTCGAGATACTCGAATACATCGCCGTGGGATCGCTTTTCCCGCTGTGCTTCTGGATCATCCGCGTCTACGCGTTCTTCCGCGAGATGAGCCTCTAGCGCTGGATCAGCGGCTCGCCGCTAGCCCGTCGACACCTTGCTGCTGTCCGGGTCGGCGGCCATGCCGTCATGGGCGACCAGGGCCGCCTCCTGGGACAGCTCCGGCCCGGCCGGCAACAACGACAACACCGGCCACGGCGCCCACTGCGGCGCGTTGGCCGGCCCGTCGGGAATCTTGACGCCGCTGACCCCGAGCACCTCGGCGGTCGGCAAATCCTTGATGTGGTACCGCACTCCGGTATCCGAGACGTAGAACAGCTGTCCCGTCGAGCGGCTGTCCGGATCGCTGCCGGTGGCCTGCACATATTCACCGGCACCCGGGGTCAGGTACACCGAGTCCGCCCCGGGCCCGCTGCCGTCGGCACTGGCCAGCCGAACCATCTGCGCGCCCTCGGCGGTGGGCAGCCGGTGACCGACCAGCAGCCTCACATTCGCACCGGCGTCGGTGTTGGACCGCTGCCAGCCCATACACACCACCCGGTCCGGATTCGGCGGCACGATCCGGGGTGACACCAGTGGGTAGTGGTCGATCGCCAACCGGTGCACGGTGGGCACCTCGGCCAGCGTCGCGGGCGCGATGTCGGCGATCTGTCCGGTGGCCACCTCGCCGGACGCGCTGTAGCGGATGATGTCGGCGGTGGCCTGCGAGACGGGTTGCAGACCTTCGCGCAACACGACGTAGAGCTGTTCACCACGGGAGTCGACGGATTTGACGATGGCGCCGACCGGGTGGTCCGGCCCCAACGGACCGGGCTCCCCCGACCCCTGGATCTGCACCGGAGTGATCGGGTCGACCAACGGGAAGGTGTTGAGCAGGGCCAACGACATCGGCCGGGTGGCCGCACCCTGCAGGTGAAGTCCGTTGACCAGAACCGGATCTGACACATCGATCGGGGCGCGTACGCCCCGGTAAACCAGGTACGTCGTCCCGCCGGTCTCGGTGAGGACAGCCTCGGCGGAATCGACCGGGCGGATACCGCCGTCGAGCACCGGATCGTTGGCCAGCACCGTGGTCTGCAGGCTGGGCGTGCCGGTGGTTTCGGTGACGGCCGGCATCAGCAGGTTGTCGCAGACGGTCCACGACGACAACGCCAAGTCATCACCGCGGTTGATACTCGCCGGTGCGCCGACGATGCCGACCATGGGTCCGCGCGGTACGACGTCGAGGAACTTGTCGTCGACCTGCTTGGGGCTGTCGTTCTTGCCGACGATCAGCCGGGCCGAGGCCAGATTCAGCACAGGATGGATCTGGTCCCCGATCCGGACGAACGGCGCACCGCTGGACTTGCTCAGCACGATCTGCGCGTCGCCGATGTTGGGTGCGGGCTTGAAGAACGCCATGACAGCCGAGGCGCCCGTGATCAGGACGGCGATCACCGCCCCCACGATCAGGGCCCGCATCTGGCCGCGCATCGGATCGTGGATCATCCGCGAATCGCCCCGGATGAGCGCGTGCTCAAGGCGGCGGATCAGGAAACGGTAGCCGTTCACCTGTGCGCGAGTGGTAACTTGCGCTGGCATGCGTAGTGTTTAGCACGTCCGCACCACCTCGAGATGAAGTCCGAGCGCCTATCCGAAAAGCGATGCGTCCATTGACTTTCGCAGCAAAGCTCGTCACCGCCGGCGATACCGGCCCGCAGCGGCTCTTCCCATTGGTCGACCTGATCGTCCTGCAAATTGTCGTCGTCGTCGGCATCGTCGGCGCGCAGCTACTGGACCGGCCCGGCTGGCAGGGTGCGGCCGTGGGTCTGGTGCTGGCGTTGCTGCTGGTTGCTCCGGTCGTCAAGGGCACGACGGCACCGCGGGCGCTGGCGCTGCGCGGGAGGTTTCTGCGCAATCGACGACGACGCACAGGCAAGTCCGCGCCGGCTTCCCTGCCGACCGAGCCGTTCGACGTTCCGACACCCGACGGACTGCAGATCGGATTCCGTTGGAACGGTTCGACTTTGCTGTCATTGCTCAAGATCGACGAAAACCCCAGGGCTTTGACCGTTTTGGAGCCGGGCGTCACCGTTTCCGGCGAGATGGTTCCCGTGCAGGCCCTGCTGGACTGCCTGCGCCAGTTCGACATCACGCTCGAATCCATCGACATCATCAGCCAGGGCTCCCGCTCGGCCGGTCACACCGACGTCGCCGCGGTCTACGACGCCGTGCTGGGGCCACTGCCCGCGATCGCCCAGCGCACCGTGTGGATTGCCGTGCGGTTCAACCCGTCGCGCTGTGCGGAGGCGGTCCGGCGCCGTGGCGGCGACCGCGACGGCATCCTGCGCGCCGCCACCACCGCGACCCGGCGCGTCGCCAACCGCCTGGCCGAGGCGGGCCTGCAGCCCCAGTTCCTGTCGGCCAGCGGCATCGCGGCGGCCACCAACCAGCTCAGCGACGGGGTCAACCTCGGCACCGTCGAGGAGACGTGGGAGGACTGCCGGGAGGGCCACTTCCGGCTGTCCAGCTTCGCCGTGCAACCGAACATGCTGACCACTGCCGGACTCGGGCTGTTGTGGACCGTACCCAGCTACTCCACGACGGTGTGCCTGTCGCTGCGCGAGGCCCCCGATCACGGCACCGAGGAGGATCTGGTCCAGGTCCGTGGACTCGTCCGCTTCGACAGCGACGTGCGCGTCCCCACCGAGTTGCGCGGGCTCATCCCGCTGCACGGTCAGCAGTTTTCCGCGCTCGCGGCGACCCTTCCGATCCCGGACGTCCCCGGGGCCCGCCACATCGAGCACTGGGCGTCCGGCCTTCGCGGCGACGCACTGAGTGATCTGGCCCTGCCCGCGTCGGGTTGCGGTCAGGTGATCGGCGCCGACCAGGAGGGCCGCGCGGTGGCGCTGCCGGTGTTCGGGCCGCAGATCAGCCGGGTCGACATCGTGGGCACCCTGCATCTCGCCCAGCAGGTGGTGCTGCGCTCGCTGGCCCTGGGTGCCCGGGTGCTGGTGCACAGCCGGCGTCCGGCGTTCTGGCGCGACATGGTCGAGGTCGTCGGACGCCATGACCTGCTGTGGGTAGCCGACTTCAACCGGCGCGCCATCCAGGCCGGTGCGGAGCGCAACTACACCGTCGAGATGTTCGACGGTGTACCGGAGCAATCGGTTCGGATCGGGGTGACGACCATGGTGCTCGCTCCGCCGAATACCCGGCCGTCCGATCAGGCCGACGTGGTCCTCGACCTGATCTCGCTGGAACACGACACGGTCAAGGTGAGCACTCAGGCCGGCTCGGCGGTGGTCACGATGGTCGCCACCGATGACGAGATGCGTTACCTGAGAGCATCCGCGAACAGCATCGACTGATGTGAAGGAGTGATCGTGGTCAATTCACCGAGCCGCAACCTGTCGATCGCGGTGGTGGTGCTGGGTCTGGCCGGCTACTGCGTGAGTTTCGGGCCGGCGGCCCACGGCGGAGGCAACGACTGGCACGTCAGGTTCGCCGTACTGGCCGGCCTGGCGGCCGCAATCGGCCTGCTGCCCAAGCAGGCTGCCATCCCATGGCTCACCGCCGTCCTGGCCGCGGCGGGTTTTCTCGATGCCTTGTCGAACGTCCTGACCTCCTCGGGGTGGGTGCTGACCACGATCGTGGTGCTCAACGGATTGCAGACAGTGGCGGCGGTCGCGGCGCTGTGGCTGGCACCGGAGCCGACGGCCGCTGCCGCAGGTGGGTACGAGGCCTACCTCGACTACTACAACCAGGCGGTCCAGCAGTACTACCAGCAGGGCGCGGTGGCACAACCGGATGCGTCGCAGCGCAGCGGTTACGGCCAGGCCTATGCCCGGGGCTACACCCAGTCCCAGGCCCAGTCTCGGGCCCAGTCCCAGGCCACCCCCCAAGCACCCCAGTACGGCGATTACGCCGATCTGCTGTCGCCACAACAGGATTACGGCCGGACCGCTGCCACGGCACCCGCTCAGCCCGGCGGGTCGGTGGCCCCACCCGGTCGGGCTGGGGCAGGCCCCGCCACTAACCGCGCGGCCGAGTCAGCCGATGGAGCAGCCACGCCGCAGGCACCGTGGCCACCAACGTCACGATGAACAGGACGGTGGCCGAACCGGTGTAAACGTGCCAGCCCAGCACGAACTCCATCACCAGATCCATCGCGACCACGTGCAATAGGAAGACCTCGTAGGAGATCTCGCCCAGCCACACCATCGGCCTGCTGCCCATCAGCCGCGCGTAGAGGCCGTCCCCATCGAGCGCCAGCGGGGCCACCACAAGGGCCGCGATGATCGCGTAGAACATCGTCTTGGCCAGGTCCTCGGTCAGATCGAGGGCTACCGCGGTGGTGATCCCGGCGATCGGGGTCGAGACCACCAGATAGCAGGCCAGCGCCAGGGGCAACGCCGCCATCGCGTAGCAGCGCACGCGCATCGTGCTCAGCACGGCGAGCATCATCCCGCCGACGAACCAGACCAGATAGTGCGGCAGCCAGGCCCCGCCGCCGACCGGCATCCATTCGGTGTTGTGCAGCAGTACCAACCACAGCGGGCTGACCACGGCCAGGCCAGTCAGCCCGGCCAGCAGCAGCGCGGGTCGAAAATGCCTGCGACACAACACCACCAGCAGCAGGTAGGCCATGAGCGGCAGCACCGCGTAGAACGCGACCTCCACCGCCAGGCTCCACATCTGGCTCAACCCCTGGTGCAGGTACTCCGTGAAGTAGTTGTCGCTGTAGATCTGGGTCAGCGTCAGGTTGCGGAGCAGGCCCACCCACGTGTGCCCGGGATTCGGCTGTACGGGCCGCAGTTCGTAGATGCCGTAGACGATGAGGACCGTGACGACATAGGCGGGCATGATGCGGCGGAACCGGTTTCGCGCATAGCGCAGAGTGCTCGGTGCGTCGGCACCCGAGGCAGCCGCCTGCACCCAGGGCCGGAACAGCAACAGCCCGGAGAGCACGAAGAAGATCGCCACCCCCACCTCGAGGCGGGCGCTCATCAAACCCAGGTACCCCTGGGAGAGCAGGCCGGTGCCGTACGCCGCGTGGGTTCCCATCACCGTCAGCGCGGCCACCGCGCGCACTCCGGTGAGCGACGCGATGCGGTCGGCGTGCGAAACCTGCTCGAGCCCGCCTTGGTCTTCCTCAACCGGTGAGGTCATTTGGCCATTCTGCTGCGCGCGCGGCCGTTCGCGTTGTTGCATCGCGGTGTGGGTGAAGAGGTCAAGAACACCGAGTTCAGCCGCGCGCACCGGCAGGAGTACCGGCGCAAGGTGCAGCTGTGCCTCGACGTGTTCGAAACCATGCTGGCCCGGTCGAGTTTCGAGTTCGAGCGCCCGCTCACCGGCATGGAGATCGAGTGCAACCTCGTCGACAACGAATACCAGCCCGCGATGACCAACCAAGAGGTGCTGGCCTCGATAGCCGATCCGGCCTATCAGACCGAATTGGGCGCCTACAACATCGAATTCAACGTCCCGCCACGACCACTGCCCGGCCGGGCCGCGCTGGAGCTGGAGGACGAGGTGCGGCGCAGCCTCAATGCCGCCGAGCTCAAGGCCAGCGAGGACGGCGCGCACATCGTGATGGTGGGCATCCTTCCGACGCTGATGCCCGAGCATCTGTCGGACGGTTGGATGAGCCAGTCGACGCGCTACCAGGCGCTCAACGATTCGATCTTCACCGCCCGCGGCGAGGACATGCCCATCGACATCTCCGGGCCCGAACGGCTCAGCCTGCAGTCGGCGTCCATCGCGCCGGAATCCGCGTGCACCAGCATGCAGCTGCATCTGCAGGTCTCCCCCGCCGATTTCGCCCGGAACTGGAACGCCGCCCAGGTGCTGGCCGGACCTCAGCTGGCGGTCGGAGCCAACTCGCCGTACTTCTTCGGCCATCAACTGTGGGCCGAGACCCGCATCGAGCTGTTCACGCAGTCCACCGACACCCGTCCCGATGAGCTCAAGGCTCAGGGGGTGCGGCCACGGGTCTGGTTCGGCGAGCGCTGGATCACCTCGATCTTCGATCTGTTCGAGGAGAACGTGCGGTACTTCCCGTCGTTGCTGCCCGAGCTGACTGACGAGGATCCGGCCGCCGAGCTCGCGGCAGGCCGGGCACCTCAGCTCGCCGAGCTGCGGCTGCATAACGGGACCATCTACCGGTGGAACCGCCCGGTGTACGACGTGGTGGACGGTGTTCCCCATCTGCGGGTGGAGAACCGTGTGCTGCCTGCCGGCCCGACCGTGGTGGACATGCTGGCCAACGCGGCGTTCTATTACGGCCTGCTGCGGACGCTGTCCGAAGAGGACCGGCCGCTGTGGACCAAGATGAGCTTCGCCGCGGCCCACCACAACTTCGTCGAGGGCGCGCAGCACGGTCTGGACGCCCGGCTGTACTGGCCCGGTCTGGGCGAGGTGACGCCCGATGAGTTGGTGCTGCGCAGGCTGCTCCCGATGGCGCACGACGGGCTGCGCCGCTGGGGTGTGGCAGGGGAAGTATGCGACCGCTATCTGGGGGTCATCGAAGGTCGCGCCAAGACCGGGCAGACCGGATCGACCTGGCAGGTCGCGACGGTGAAGAAACTGCAATCACAGGGGTTGACCAGGCCCAAAGCGCTGGCCGAAATGTTGCGGGAGTATGTCCAGCGGATGCACAGTAATGAGCCCGTCCATACCTGGGATTGAGGCGCGTACGTTGGAGCCATGACTTCTGGACAGGTCTTGGACTGGGATGGCGCATACAAAGGGGAAGCAGGTTTCGAGGGCCAGCCGCCGTGGAATATCGGTGAGCCACAGCCCGAGCTTGCCGCGCTGCACCGGGCCGGGAAGTTCGAAAGCGACGTGCTCGACGCCGGCTGCGGACATGCCGAATTGTCACTGGCGCTGGCGTCGGACGGCTACACCGTCGTGGGGCTGGATCTGAGTCCGACGGCGATCGCCGCGGCCAATAATGCCGCGCAGGTTCGCGGGCTGTCGACGGCGAGCTTCGCCCAAGCCGACATCACCTCGTTCACGGGTTACGACGGCCGGTTCAACACCGTCATCGACTCGACCCTGTTCCACTCCCTGCCGGTCGAAGGTCGCGACGGCTACCTGAAATCCATCCACCGGGCCTCGGCACCGGGTGCGCACTATGTCGTGCTGGTGTTCGCCAAGGGCGCCTTCCCCGCCGAGTTGGAGACCAAGCCCAACGAGGTGTCCGAAGACGAGCTGCGGGCGGCAGTGTCCAAGTACTGGGAGGTCGACGACATCCGGCCGGCGTTCATCCATGCGAATGCCGCTGGATTGCCTGTGGATGCCCCCGTCGAGCTGCCGCAGCACGGGCTCGATGACAAGGGCCGCATCAAGTTCCCGGCGTTCCTGCTGACCGCGCACAAGGCCTGACCCACCGGCTCAGAACCGTACCCGGGGTGCCGAATCGATTTGGCACCCCGCAGGCCGGCCCGTATCCTGGTTTGCGTTCTCGCACCCACAGGAGAAGGGGCCGGTGTGACGATTCCGATCACTCTCGCACCAGACGCGGAACCGTTCTCCCCGGAGGCGATCGATTCTCAGGTGTCCTCCGTAGCCGCCGGCCTCAGGGCTCGGGTGTCGGAGCGCATCGCGAGTATCCCGCTCCCAGTTGATGATTCATCGATCGTCATCGACGCTCTCTCCGGTGGGAAGCACCTGCGCGCGCGGACTCTGTTCCTAGTTGCCCAATCGTTCGGTACACCTGATCCGCGATTCGCCACGGATGCCGCCGTCGCACTCGAGTTGCTGCACACTGCTTCGCTCGTCCACGACGACATCATCGACGGCTCTCGATTCCGCCGCGGGCAGCCGGCGCTCCATTGCGCAGCAGACGAGGCCACCGCAATTCTCATCGCAGATCTGCTCGTCGCCGTCTCGTTCGAAACCGCAGCAGCACTCGGCGCTGGTGCCGTCGCCTCGCTCGCCTGTGCCTTCGGGCAGCTCTGCAAGGGACAGCTTCTCGAACCGACGCTCAGATGGGGCGATGACGCTCAATCTGAAATCGAGGACTACGCGACGCTGAAGACCGGCGCCCTCTTCGGAGCCGCCTTCGAGCTCGGCGCCATGGCAGCTTCGTGCGACCACGCGTTCCAAGATCATTTCCGCGAGTCGGGCCAACGGCTCGGCCTCGCATTTCAGCTCACCGACGACCTCCTCGATGTCAGGGACGACGCTCTGAACCTTGGCAAGGATCACGGCGCCGACCTTCGCAATGGAGTTCCGACGCTGCCGCTGTGGAGCGCCTATCGGCGCCTCGTCGATCTCGGTGAGAGCCGTTCGGCCTCAGACCCGTCGCTGCGCGACATCCTGGCCGACGAAGCAGGTTCGGATCGCACGCTGCGTTATACGAGGAAGCGAATCGGCGCCCTGGTCGAGGAATCGCGGGGGTTGCTGCCCCACGCGAAGCAACCCCGGGGACTCGACCTCACGGTGGACACCGTCCTGGCCAATCTTGACCAATTCGCCGGCGCGGATTGCGGGTTCGAGGTTCCGTGAAACCCCGCCGCATCACCATCAAGGACGTCGCAAACGAAGCCGGCGTTTCCATCGCCACGGCGTCGGAGTCACTGAATGGAAAAGGACGGGTCGCAGCGGCCACACGTCAGAACGTGATCGATGTCGCGAATCGCCTGGGGTACACGGCGAACCGGATCGCCAAGAGTCTGAATGCGGGCAGAACCGGCTCGCTCGTGCTGACCGTCTCCCCGATGGCCGTACAGTCGTCAACCGCAGATCTGCAGCCCGAATGGGACATCGAGTACTACTTCAGAGTCCTCAACGGGGCGAGCGCTGAAGCCTTCCGCCGAGGGTTCCTTCTGTCCATGCTCCCCTCCCAGTTGTCCTCACAGTCGTTTCTGTCCGCGGCCGACGGCCTCATCGTTGTCGACCCGAGCGATGACGACGAGCTGCTCGCACAAGTCGCGCACACCGGCTTGGCCTGCGCCACCATAGGCCGGAACTCTGGCGAGTTCAGCTGGGTGGACAACGACTTCTCCACGGGCACAACGACGGCTCTCGCCCATCTGA
This sequence comes from Mycolicibacterium nivoides, assembly GCF_003855255.1. Taxonomy (NCBI): domain Bacteria; kingdom Bacillati; phylum Actinomycetota; class Actinomycetes; order Mycobacteriales; family Mycobacteriaceae; genus Mycobacterium; species Mycolicibacterium nivoides. The sequence goes on from NZ_CP034072.1 coordinate 4,295,847, forward strand.
ATGCGGTCCGCAGTTCACGCACAGCGCTGTTCCTGAGCGAGACGAGTTCCTCCTATGTGCGAGACGAGCTTTCCGCGTATCTCGATTGGTGCTCGACCGTGTCGCTCGACCCGATCATCATCCGCTCTCCCGGCCCGCGCGTAGATGAGGCCGAACCGGTGATCCGGGCCGCGCTCGCCTCTCCTGACCGCCGTTTCGACGCGATACTGGCCACTCTCGACACCCTTGCATTCGCCACCGAGCGCAGCGCGCACATGCTGGGGCTGTCCGTCCCCGAGGATCTTCAAGTGGTCAGTCTCACGGATAGCCGTTACCTCGACTACGGCCTGCAGAAACCCATCACCGCGCTCGATCTTCACCCCGTTCGGCTGGGCGAGGTCGCTGTCGAGCTACTTGTTGCCGCGCTCGACGGGGAGACCGCTCGCCGACGCGAACTCGTGAGTGCATCGCTGACCGTTCGGGAATCCACGCTCGCAGACTGAGATGCGCCCGGTCCGCCAAGCTCGGGCCGGCGCTCCGTTTCGTCGTCAGCAGACTCGTCGCGCTCGAAGATCACGATCGTCTGCCCCGTCGAAGCCGCGCGAAGCCTCCTTCGATGCACCCAGTGCTCCACCACCACGCCAAGCACTCCGACCGCCAGAGCCCCGATGATCGTCGACCAGTCGCTGGCCCAGCCACCGCCGGTCTCCCGCGGCCAGGCGACATTGACTATCTGAAACACGAGCCAGACAAGCGCAATCCACCCGATCACGCGTCCCGCGCGCCCCATGAAGAGGCCCGGCTCCTCACTCCACCGGCCGCGAACGCGCGCGAAGGCCATGCCGAGAATCGGAAACAGGAAGGAAATGAAGAAGCCCACCGAGGAGAAGGAGATCAGCGCCATCTGGATGCCGTCGCTCTGGAAGGGGATGAAGAGCAACACCGCGATGAGCGCGGTGACTACCACGGCCTTCCTCGGCAGCCCGGTCTCTCCCGAAAGGCTCGTCAGGGTCCGGGCGAACGGCAGCTCTCCATTCCGCGCTGTTGCCCAGACGATTCGAGAGACCGTGATCTGAATCGTCATGAGGCTTGCGGCGAATGCGATGACGAAAAGGGCGAGGATGCCGCGAAACATCGGCTCGGGAAGCGCGCCGGCCATGATGGCGACGGCCGGATCCGCGGCGTTCTCGGGGTTTCGCAGGAAGTCCTCGCTCGGCACCGCGAGCGTGAATGCGAGCGTGCTGAACACGACGATGCTCATGATGGCGAAGAACGAGACCACCATCGCACGGGGCACGGCCTGCTTTGGACGCTTGACTTCCTCCGCGATCGAGCTCGCGCTCTCGAAGCCGATCGCGAAGTAACTCGAGAATGCGATGGCCATCACCAAAGGAGCCGAGAAAAGTACCCCACTGTGGTCGGGGAGTGCGGTCGGCGACAGATACTCGAGGGTCTGATGGCGCTCGAACGTGAGCAGCCAGATCGCAACTCCGACGGAGCCCACCGCCTCGGCGCCGATCACCGCGACCATGAGAACCTTGATGAACACTCGCCCAGCAAGATTCACCAGCGTGCTGAACGCGAGAATGGCGACCGCCAACCACGTGACGATCCCGTGGTCGACTCCCGACAGACCGAAGATGGGCGGGATCAGCACGGCCCCGGCGTATGCGACAGCGGGCAGCGTGATCAGGAGCGTCCAGATGTATGTCCACGACGCAAACCATCCGTAACGAGATCCCACGAGCCGACGGGACCACTGGTAGATACCACCCGAATCCGCCCACTTCGAAGCGAGCACACCCAGCGTGAGCACCACGACGAACTGGCCGGCGAAGAGGATGAGCCCGCCCCAGATGAACGCAGGTCCCGAGGTCGCCAGTCCGACCCCCAGAACGCTGTAGACCGCCACGATCGGTGAGACGAACGCGAACGCGACTGATAGAGCGGAAAAGGTGGTGAATTCTCTCTTCATCACCATCGGCGCCTCGGCCATGGGGCTCCCTTGATTCACAGGTGAAGGCATGTAACGGCGCTCACACTACGGTCGCCGAAACGTTTTAGCAACCCGAGTTAAACTGCTGGTGAAGATCTGATTATTGATCGAAACGGTTCGGACGCTGCCCGCCGCGCCCGCGCCTGAGACATACTGGGAGTACTATGACGCCGCCAAACACTTTGCGCCTCACTGTGATCCAGGAGGCTCCCCGGGCAAGAGACCTCGAACGCAATATTTCGCGTGTCAGAGAGGACATAGCCGCGCGGAACGGCACGGACCTGGTCGTCTTCCCTGAGCTCTTCCTCTCGGGATACCAAACGACCGGCCTCGACGAGATCGCGCTGACACTTGACGATCCCCGGATCACCGGGCTCGCAGACTGCTGTCGCTCCACAGGCACAGCCCTGCTGACCGGATTCGTCGAACGAGGTCCAGGTGGCTATTTCGATGCCTACCTCGCCATCGACCGAGATGGCACGATCAAGAATTCGATTCGCAAAACGCACCTGTTCGGGACCGAACGCGAGGCATTCCTCAGCGGCGACGTGCTCGAACCGGTCACCCTCTGCGACACCAAGATTGGCGTCCTGAATTGCTTCGAGCTCGAGTTCCCCGAAGTGACGCGCACACTCGTCCTCCGCGGTGCGGCCCTGCTCGTCGCGGGATCGGCCAACATGCACCCCTACGAGCGCGATCATCTCATCGCCAGCAGCTCGCGCGTGCTGGAGAACCGCGTGCCGCTGGCATACGCGAACCGGGTCGGAAACGAGTCGGGGCACAGCTTCTGCGGATCAAGCCGGATCATCGACCGGGATGGCTCGGTGCGTGCCGCGCTCAACTCTGTTGAGACTGGCGACCTGACTGTCGATCTAGAGGTCGGTTTGCGCGGCGAAGGAGCGCTTGACATGCTCGGCCAGCGCCGCCCTGAGCTCTACGAATACTAGTAACAACCAACGCGAACACCCACATGTGTGCGGGTTCGGGCCCGATCTGCCCGAACCCGCACACGTTTACGCGAGTCAGCCGACATGTACCGGGGTGCGGGGTGACCCCGCGTGGAATGCGAGCGCCTCTAGCGCGACACGCGCGGCGATCAGCTGAGTCCGGGTCGAATGGTCGTGCGCCGGAAGTGCTTCCGCGACGTCGACGCCGATCAACCCTGCCGGCGAGATGCCCCGAATTATCTCCAGCGCCTCCCGCATGGTCATTCCGCCCGGCGTCGGAGCACAGGTTCCCGGCGCGTAGGCGGCGTCGAGCGAATCGACGTCGAACGTCAGGTAGAACCCATCCTCACCGACCCGTTCGAGAATCTGGTCGACAACCCAAGCAGCGCCGTGCTCCCAGATATCCTCCAGCCAGATCACCCGGATGCCGTGGTCCCGGCAGTACTTCAACTCCGTCTTCGGGTTCATCCATCCGCTGATGCCGACGAGCACGATCTTCGACGGGTCGTAGCCGTTGTCGACCGCGCGGGTAATGGTGCAGCAATGATTCAGCTCCTCACCCCCAACATGCGGCGCGGCGTCGAGGTGGGTGTCGAACTGCACCCATCCCGGACTCGTTCCGGGTCGCTTCGCAGCTTTGCCGACCGGAATGCTCACCGAATGGTCACCGCCGAAGACCACTGGAATCGCTCCGCCCGCGACGATCTCAGCGATATCAGCTTCTACCCGCTCGAAGGTCTTCACCGTGTTGCCGAGGGCGACTTTGCAGTCACCACCGTCGGCGAGCCGGAGCTTCGCGAACAGGTCGAAGTCGTAGGTGGCCTGGAAGTTCGTGAACTGCACCGAAGTCTCCCGGATCGCGCGAGGGCCGTAGTTCGCGCCACTCCGGCTGATCGTCGTCGCATCGAACGGAAATCCGTAAACGACCGCTTTCGTTCCCGACGCCCTGATCACATCGCGGTCGAGTTCGATGTTCGGCACACCCATGAAGGTTCCGCCATGGCCACCATGCAGGAGCCCGCTCCACATCGTCTCGTCGAATGAGCCGGCAGTCACGTCAGTCATGGTTTCCTCACTTTTCATCACGCGAGCAGACGCCCGCACGTCCATTGGCAAACCGTCTCCGACCTCCATCGCCCACCGGGCAACGTGTGCCGAAACGATTCGGCACGACCGTAGCATTCGACTCCTGCGACGTCTAGGGAACGCTCCGCCCCCAGCATCGAGCCGCACAGGGCAGACACAGTTCGCCGTTCAGTTCAGAACGGTGGATCCTCCGGGCCCGGCGGCGGTGGTGGAGGCGGTGCCCAGTCCGGGCGCAGTTCCTCGGGTTCGAATGGGTCGTTGATCCAGGTGCAGTACGGACTGGTGCTGGGCTCATCGCCTTTGAAGAATTTCAGGGTGGCCCGCATGCGGTTGCGGTTGCGACGCCGCTCCAATTCCCGCCGGCGGGCCGCTTCGGTGCGGCGGTAGGCCTTGTTGACCGGACGGAGTCGCCGGTTCTTGGCGCGGACCTGTTCGATACGCGCTGCGCGAGTGACGGTCCGCGGCCGCTGCGGGCTGGGTTGGCCGCACGGCGCGAGGCTGAAGCTGTTGAACAGATCCGCTCCGCCCGGCGTGGTCCGATATGTCCTGCCGCTCGGCGACGTCCACACCACCGTGCCGTCCGGGTACTGCTCATCGCTCCACCCGCCAAAAGTCTTGAGCCGGTGATGGAAACGGCAGAGGCATTTCAAGTTCGACGGGACTGTCAGCGCGCCGCGGGCCGGATCGTGGTGATCGAACGGCACCGTGTGATCGATGTCGCAGGACTCGGCCGGGTGCTCACATCCAGGGAACCGACACGTCAGGTCGCGGCAACGGACCCAGCGCTGGACCGACACCGTCGGCTGATAACGCAGCGCGGCCGCAGCATCCACGTCCGGCTCGGTCACCAACCTCGTTGTGGCGTCGGCAGCGAGCTCCCGAACCTGCTCGGCGTCGACCACCCCGAAACCACACACGTACCCAGCCGTCGCGCCGGTTCCGAGGACGGTGTCACGTTCGGCGATCACGTTGACCACCACCTGGACCGGCTCTGACGGCTTGGCGGTTTCTGAAGATTCGGCCGTCGAACGGACCGGACACTCGGCGCGGCCACATTCACATGACAGCTCTCGCCATTCGGCCATGGCCTCCACCGCATCGGAGCGCAGCTGATCGGTGCTGCGCGGATCTTTCGAGCACACGCGGGCCGCCATCTCCGAAAGGCGGGTATCGAAGGTCAACCCGGCACGAGTAGTGACGATGCCGTCGATCTTCGCGGTGCCATCTCCACGCGCGCGCACCTTGACCCGGCGACGCTTGGTCGCATGTTCACGTTCACAGATCGCGGCTGGGTCCAGGGTGCGCACCTTGGCATCCACGGTGGTGGTGATGCGCCCGTCGGACCAGCACTGCCACCCGGTGATGCGTTGCGCCAGCTCCTCGTCGATCTGCTCCATCACCGTCGGCGACACGAACCGGGTGCGCGCGATCACGATTTCGACAGTGCGCCAATCGGTCTCGCCGTCGCTCAATAGCGCTGCCAGTCTGGGCAGCCGGTCGCGCAATGCCTCGGCCTGCTCGACGAGCCGGCTGGCGGCGCCCGAGGTCAGGTTCAACGCCGCCCCCACCTCGGCGCTCGCGCGGGCGAACCCGGTGAGGATCATGTAGTTCGGGTGCACGCCCTCGACATTCAGTTCAGCGGTCCGCTGCGCCAACAAATCCGCCACCGCCGCCATCCGAGTCGCGATCAACCGCGCCTCCGCGCGCGCACTATCGCCCAGCGCATCCACGAGCCGACCCGGTGCCACCGGATCGAACTCGATATCGAACATGTGTTCGAGTGTAGTCGGTGCCACCGACAATTGGTCGAAAACGTAGGAGCTTGGCCCGGCTACGGCACGTCGTGCAACACCGAGGCGAACTGTTCCAGGTCTTCGGCAGTCGTGTCGACATGCGGTGAAACCCGCAGCACCGGCTTGGCCATCTCGAACGGAGCCCGCGCGAGTTCGCATGCGGTGGTGACGATTCCGCGCTCGGCGATCAGCCAGGCCCGCACCGCAACCGGATCGGCGCCATCGGTCGGTTCGAGCGTGGTGATCGCGGTGGGTTCACCGACGGCCTCTACCACCCGCCAGCCGGGCACCCCGGCCAAGACCTCCCGGGCCACGCCGCCCACCTCGGCAAGCCGACCCCGAACGCTATCCGGTCCGGCAGCCAGGTGTTCACCGAGAGCAACGGAGTATCCGACGCGGGTCGCGGCATTGTGCTCACCGTGCTCGAAGCTCTGCAACACCGTCACCGGCACGTCCCACGACGCCGGCGGCAGCCGACGTTGCAGCCGCCCAACAAGTTCCGCCCGCACGGCCAGGAAACCGACCCCACGCGGCCCGGCCAGCCATTTGCGCGACGACGAGTAGATCGCGTCGGCGCCGACGTTGCAATCCAGATGCCCGAATGCCTGCGCGGCGTCCACCACGATCGGGACCCCGGCCTCGCGGCACACCGCGACCATCTCGGCCAAGGGCTGGGCCACCCCGCGGTGGCTGGCCAGCGCCGTGAAATGCACCAGTGCCGGCGGGTCGGAGGCCAGCACGCGGGCCGCCTCGTCGATCACGACCCGGCCTTCCCCGTCAACGGGTAGAGCGCGCACCTGAAAACCATTGGCGGCCATGACCGCCAGGTTCGGTCCGAACTCGCCGGGCAGGCAGGCCAGCGTGCGCTCCCCCGCCCAGCTGCCGAGCAGCAGGTCCAACGAGTGGTTGGAGCCCGACGTGTAGACCACTTCGGCGGCATCGAGTCCGGTCAGTGCCGCGACCGCGGCCCGGCCCGCCGCGAGCACAGGCGCTGCCGCCTCCGCGGCCACGTAACCGCCGACTTCGGCCTCATGCCGGGCATGTGCGGCGACGGCATCGATCACGGCGAGGCTCTGCCGTGAGCAGGCGCCGCTGTCGAGGTGCAGCCCGGCGACTTTGGGGCGGGCGTCAGCCCACTGCTGCGCGAGGCTCATTTCACCGCCAGCGACAGGCCGAAGTCACCGGCTTCGTCAGTCCACCAATGGGTCTGCCGGAGACCGGCTTTCGCCAGTTCGTCGGCCACCCCGTCGGCCCGGAACTTGCAGGACACCTCGGTCAGCATCTCCTCACCGGCACCGAAGGCAACGTCGAGCCCCAGATCGGCGATCCTGACCTGCTGCGGCGCGTCCGCCTTCAGCCACATCTCGATCCGCTCCTCGTCGGCATTCCATTTCGCCACATGCTCGAAGGCGTCGAGGTCGAAATCGGCGTCGAGCTCACGGTTCACCACCGACAGCACATTGCGGTTGAACGCCGCGGTGACGCCGGCACTGTCGTCGTACGCGCGGACCAACCGGTCGGTGTCCTTGACCAGGTCGGTGCCCAGCAGCACGCTGTCGCCGGGCTGCAGGGTCTCGGCCAGGGACGTCAGGAAATCCGCTCGCGGACCGGGTGTCAGATTGCCGATCGTCGAACCGAGGAACGCGACCAGGCGGCGCCCCACCGACGGGATCTTGCCCAGGTGTTCTTCGAAATCACCACATACCGCGTCGATTTCGATGCCGGGATACTCCTGGCCGATGGCATCTCCGGCAGCCCGCAGCACACTGGCGTCGACGTCGAACGGGATGAACCGGCGCAACTGCCCGCCGTCGCGCATCGCGTCCAGCAGCATCCTGGTCTTCTCGGAAGTGCCGCTACCCAGCTCGACGAGGGTGTCGGCACCGGCGGCCTCGGTGATCTCCGGCGAGCGGTCCCGCAGGATCTGGGCCTCGGTGCGCGTCGGGTAGTACTCGGGCAGCCGGGTGATCTGGTCGAACAGATCGCTGCCAACCGAATCGTAGAACCACTTGGGCGGCAGCATCTTCGGCGACTGGGTCAGCCCTTCGCGCACATCGCGACGAAGCGCGGTGGCAGCGGAGTCGGCCGCCAGATAGTTGGACAGGGTGAGCGTCATACCGAACCTTTCAGTGGGGTGAGCTCGACATGCGAGTCAGAGACGTGCACCAGATGGCGGTCCGGGATGTCGGACCAGCCGGGATCGTCGTCGTAGGGTTCACTGGCGAGCACGACGCCATCCGGCAGCCGCAGCATCGACAAGGTGTCGCCCCAGGTGGTGGCGACCATACGAGAACCGTTGGCAGCCAGGATGTTCAGCCGGGCATTCGGATCCAGCGCGCCGACTTCGGCAATCGTCTGCCCCAGCGCGTCCAGACCCCGCTGGAAGATCAGCGCGGCCAGCACCGCACTGTCCACGACGGATTCGGCTGCTCCGGTCAACGGCAGCACCGCCCGGTCGACCACCCCGTTGTGCGACAGCAGCCACTGACCGTCGGTGAAAGGCGCCGAGGCCGAGGGTTCGATCGGCATGCCGATGGTCGCCGAGCGCACAGCCGCGACCACGCAGCCGCTGCTCAACGCCGGCGCGACCGACGCGAACGAGGCGTCGCCCCACAGCGGCTTGTCGCTGCGCCACCGCCGGGGCACGCCCTCATCGAAAAACCCTGCACCCCAACCATCGGCATTCATCAGCCCGTGCTTCTGGCGACGCGGCGCATACGACTGAACCAACAGGCCCTGCGGCGGGTCCAGCACCAGTGAGGCCACCGATCGCGGTGCACCCAGCCATCCGATATGCCGGCACATCAGACGTCCCAGGCCAGCCGCACGCCGGAGAAGATCTGGCGCCGGATCGGATGGTCCCAGTTGCGGAAGCTCGGCCGCAGGATGTCGGCGGACACGGCCCACGATCCGCCGCGCAGGATCCGGTAGTCGCCGTCGAAGAAGGGCTCGGTGTAGCGGTCGTACACCATGGGCGTGAAGCCGGGCCACGGCCGCAGCGGGGACGTGGTCCATTCCCAGACGTCACCCAGCATCTGCTCGACGCCGTAGGCCGATGCACCGGCCGGATACGCCCCTACCGGGGCGGGCCGGCGCGCGTCGCCACCGAGGTTGGCCAGCGCCTCGGTCGGTTCGGATGTGCCCCAGGGGTATCGGCGTCGGCTCCCGGCCACCGGGTCCCAGGCGCAGGCCTTCTCCCATTCGATTTCGGTGGGCAGCCGGGCTCCGGCCCAGGCGGCATACGCCTCGGCCTCGAAGAACGTGACGTGCTGGACCGGTTCGTCGGCCGGGATCGTCTCGATATGGCCGAACCGGGTGCGGGTGCCGTCGTGCCCCCAGAACTCGGGTGCCGTCAGCCCCGCCTCCTGACGATGCGCCCAACCGGGCTCGGACCACCAACGCTGCTGGTGATAGCCGCCGTCGTCGATGAACTCGCGCCACTCGGCATTGGTGACCGGCACCCGTCCGATAGCGAAAGGAGGCAGCTCGACGGTATGCGGCGGACGCTCGTTGTCCAGTGAGTGCGGTTCGGTGAGTTCGTCGACCCCGAGCACGAACGGGCCACCCGGGATCAGCACGGAAGTGCCTGCCACTCCGGCACGACCGGCCGGCAGTGCGCTGCCTGCGTCGAACAACGGCGGACCGGCCCGCAGGTTCAGAGCCTGCAGCATGGTCTCGTCGTGCTGATTCTCGTGGCTGATCACCAACCCGAAGTTGAACCCGGAGTCGTCGGCGTCAAGCGAGTCGAGGGCATCGAGGGCGCGGGACCGCACCGTCGCGCAGTACGCGCGCGCATCGGTGGGCGGCAGCAGAGGAAGGTCGACGCGGCTGGCCCGTGAGTGCACGAAGGCGTCGTAGAGCCGGTCCACGTCCGGGGAAAGCATGCCCGGGCGGTCCGGATTGCCGCCGCGCAGCAGCCACAGCTCCTCCTGCTGGCCGATGTGGGCGAGATCCCAGACCAGCGGGCTCATCAACGGGCTGTACTGGCGATGCAGTTCGGCATCGTCGAAGTCGACCAGACGCAGGGTGCGTTCCCGCGCCCTGGTGAGCTGCTGTGCCAGCGTCTCGCGTGTGGTCAAAGCTCGCCCTTCACCAGTTGGCTCATCGCAGAAGCGATTCCGTGAGTCACCACCTGGTCGGCGAAATCGTCGGCCGGGCAGCGTCCCTCCTGGACCGAACGCGTCAACTGCGCCATCGATTCCGTCAACTCCGCCGGGGCCCGCTCCGCCACGGCCGAGACGCATGCGACGGCCGCTTCCTGCAGGCGACGATCGGCCAGCCCGATCCGGGCGGCCCGGTCCCAAGCGGTGGCCACCGGCGCGGTCGCCTCGGTGGCGATGGCGGCGGCCCCCGGATCATCCAGGAGAGTCGTCGTCATAAACACCACGGCAGGCCACAGGGCGTCCGGAACGCTGTCGAGATAGCGGATCTCCAGCCAGCGCCGCGGCCGCACCGGCGGGAACAGTGTGGTCAGGTGGTACTCGAGATCGGCTTCGGTGGGGCGGCGTCCGCCGAGTACCGCGCGTCCGTCGGCCCAGTCGGCGAACGGGACCCAGTTGGTCACCGGAACAGCATCCGGGGTGTTGACCAGCATCACCGGCGCCCGCAGCGCATAGCGCGCCCAGTCACTGGCCGGATCATCGCCGTCGGCGCCCAGGATCGGGCCGCAGCGCGCGGAATCCAGCTGCCCCCACACCCGCTGCCGTGAGGACTGCCAGCCGGTGAACTGTCCGCCGAGCATCGGCGAATTCGCGGTGATGGCGATCATCGTCGGGCCGAGCGCGTGGGCCAGCCGTACCCGCTGCGCCCAGCCGTCCCGCGGGCCGGCGTCGAGATTGACCTGAACCGAGGCGGTCGACGTCATCATGGCTGCGCCGGGTTCGGCTGATCCGCTGGCCGCGAAGAACTGCTCCATGGCCTGATAGCGCGGGCCCGGGTTGATCCGTTGGGTGGGCCGGACCGGATCGGCGCCCAGCAGCACCAGCCCCAGACCGCGGCGTTCGAACTCAGCGCGCAGCACGGCCCGATCAGCGAGTAGTGCGGCGATCGCGGCCGAGGGGCCGTCGGCCGGCGGCCCGGACAGTTCGACCGCGCCCCCGGGCTCGACGGTGATGCGGCTGCCACCGGGCAGCGCGGGCACCGAGGCGATGGCCTCGGAGAGTTCATCCCAGCCCGGGCGCCGCAGCGGATCGTCGAGATCGAAACAGTGCGCCTCGATCTCCAGACCGACCTGCCCGACCGGCCCGTCATCCAGGCAGTGCGCTCCGATGAAGGCCGCGGCGTGTTCGGCGCTGGTGAACTCGACGGGAGTCAGACGGGCCGCATCAGCCCTGACGGGTACTGCCATGGCAACCACCCCTCCCGGTCCTCACCGGATTCAAACGGCTCGGTTCTGTTCCATCATCCAGATCTGACCGACACGTTCTACTGCCCCAGCGTGTTCTGCATGGCGCCGGCCAGCACGTTGACCGCGGGGCCTGCGTTGCCGGACTGGCACACCTTGGCTTGTAGCAGTACGTTTTCCCGTTTGCGGGTGGTGTTGAAACAGCGGCGGTCCGTGCCGGCCTCCTGCTTCACCCAATCCGCGTCGGTGGCGCTCGCCGGGCCGCCGGTGAACGTCCACACCTGGGTCACGAAGTTGTCCAGGTGCATCGCGGTGGTCTGGCCCGAGCAGCCGTTGGTGCGGTCCACCACCCGGTGGAAGGCCCGGTCGGCGGCCTCCGGCGTCGCGAACACCCCGATCGCCTGCTTGACGTAATGGTTGTCGTCACCGGCCGACGTCTGGGTGGTGGCGCCGTTGAACGAGGCGAGGTCCGGGTCGTTGAACACCTCGGGCAGGCCGATGTCGGCCCAGTTGTTGCACACCGGGTTCTCCACCGAGAAGGCCTGGAACGGGACGGTGAACTGGGACTCCCACGTCATCGGCGCACCGATGATGTTGCCCACCGAGCCTTTGGGCATGACGGCGTAGGACACGACACCAGGATCCGAGGGACGCGCACCAGCAGGTGCAGCCAATGCCAGCGCGAGACCGGCCAGCCCGAAACCGACAGTCAGGGCACGCATGGCCTCGATCATGCCAGTTAGTGAACCGTCCGCGTGCAATAGGTTCGCGCCGGCGACGGGTAAGGCCAGGCGTAGTGCCCGGTTTCGGCGGGGCAGGCCGACCCGTCCCGTACGTCCAGCCGTTGGGTCACCTGAACCATCACGCCCGGGCCGCGTTCAGTGCGCGCGGTGCAGTCGGTCAGCTCCACCATGCCCGCGGGCATGCCGAGTTCGTAGCAGTGATTGGCGACCAGATTGGGAACCAGGCACAGGCGCGCGGTCGACGGATCGGCGAGTTCGGCGGGCAGGTGCTGGTATTCGGAGCTCGGGCAGTTCCCGGCACCGTCGGCGATGGCCCCGACGGTGTAGCTCGGGTCGACGTTGCAGGACACCTTGCCGGCGCGGGTCACTTCGGGGGCAGCGGGTGTGGTGGCCGGGACGCTCACACAATCGCCTACGGCGAAGACCATGGCCGCGCCGCGCTCGGGTTCGGCCCCCGCGCCGCAGCCGGCGGCCAGCAGCGGCACTGCGATCAGTGCCGCGGCCAGGAGCCGATTGCGCGTCATGGTTAGCGAGAATCTCACGATTCCCCGGACCCCACCCAGTGCTTGGGTGAAAAGACAGGCGCCCCGGCCACCAAGGGGAAGTGGCCGGGGCGTCCGTTGGGCTGCAGAGTGGTCTAGTTGGGTGCGGGCGTCTGGCAATCCGCGCAGACTCCCCAGAACACGACCTCGGCTTCGTCAACCGCGAATCCGGCCAGTTCAGAGGGCTCCAGGCACGGGGTCTGCCCGACCGCGCAATCGACGTCGGCAACCGCACCGCACACCCGGCAGACCAGGTGGTGGTGGTTGTCGCCGGCGCGGGTCTCGTAGCGCGCCGAGGAGCCGGCCGGTTCGATACGACGGACCAGGCCCGCATTGACGCAGGCCCGCAGGACGTCGTAAACCGCCTGGGTCGACACCGAGCCGAGGTTTTCGCGGGCCAGACCGGCCACATCGTCTGCAGTCGAATGCGGATGGTCGGCCAGCGCCTGGAGAACCGCGACCCGCGGTGCGGTCACACGCAGCCCGGCAGCCCGCAACAGGGCTTTGGGGTCGTGGTCATGCACCGTGGTCACGGCTCCAGTATGCGCGCTCTTTGGAGTCAGTCCAAAAAAGCGGACTGTGATTATGGTCGCGCAGGCTGTGCGGGTGTCGGCGGCGTCTCAGGACGTTCCGGTCCGCTGCCCGGACCGCCGGGGCCACCGGGTCCCCAACCGGGACCACCCGGGCCGAATGAGCCGGGACCACCGGGACCCCACGGCGGCATCATGCCGTGGGGTCCCATCCGCCCCGGCCCGCCGTCCGGTCCACCGCGATGGAACATCATCATGCCGCCGCGGTCGTGGCCGCCGCGGTGGTGGCCGTCGCCGCCACCGGAATGCGCACCGAGGAAGAACCCGGTGCCGAAGACCACGGCGACGATGAAGACGGTGCCGGCCGCGATACCCACCCAGGCGAGCGCCTGCAGCAGACGACTCGGCTTGTTCTCGGCAGGCGGGGCGGTAACGGGCGGTGCTGCTGGCGCGGCTACCGGCTCCGTCGCGGGGTCGGACGTGGGAGGTGTTTCAGTCATGACACGAGCATGCGAGGGCTGGTGAGGTGCTGATCAAGAATTGGCTGTGAATCAGCTTTGAAAGACCCGGGACTATTGCTCCCATGGCTTGATCGGGTTCACCGCGTATTGGATCACGCGGTACGGTGTGCCACCGCGGGCCATGGTGTTCCACTGGCTGATGAAAACCCGGACCTGATCCAGCGTCGATCCCGGCGAGATGTAGCCGCCGTAGGGCTGGGCCAACTGGTTGACCTCCGGCGGGGGCAACGAGTCGACCGGGTCGGGCCAGGCACTCGCGAACACCACCGTGGTCACGGGTGCCGTACCGAGACCGGTGGGGTCGTAGGCGACGCGCATCTCCATGTTTCCGTTGGTGGCGTTGAAGTACGACAGCACCGGCTTGCCGTCGATCTGCCGGATGCTCATCTCCCCCGTACGGTCGGCGAACAACGGCGTCGGCGGCTTGCCCCATCCACCCGACGACGACCAGCCCTGCCAGCCGGCCCGGTCGGTGAAGGTCTTCGGGTTCGCCCGGTACAGGAACGGCGGGCTGCTGCGGTCGAAATTGTTGGCCAGGATGTAGACCCACCCACTCGGTGAATCCGGTGCCGGGACCGGGTCGTAGTAGCCCGTGATCTGCGACTGGGCACCACCCTGGTACTTGGCGTCGCGCACCGAGCCGGGCACCGTCGGCCAATTCGGCCGGGCCGCATCGGCTTTCACCAACCGGGAACTGTACGGCTTGAGGTTGTAGGTGGTGGTCACCATCATGTAGTTCTCACGGTTGATCGCCACCACACCGGCCGGCAACTGGGAGCCCCCCGGCGGCGTCGGGTCGGCCAGCAAGGGCTTGTCCACCCCGGTGACACCCCGGTAGCGCACACCGCCCGCGTCCTCGATCGAGTCGGCATCGACGTGCAGGGCCACCGGCGAGTGCCAGCCGCCGAAGCCCACGGCCTGCCCCGCGAAGCTGTCACCACAGACCTGGAGCACCCGGCTGGGAAACTCCATGAACTCACAGAGGTCCGTCGCGCCGATGCCGTAATCAGCTGTGGGCGTACCGGTTCCGGCACTCGGCCCGATTCGCAACACCTGACCGGGGGCCAGTGGAGGCACCACCGGATCACCGAAGCCCGGATTGGCCCGGGCGAAAGGGGCCTGCCACACCGCCGCAGCAAGCATCGCGACAAGGGCGAACCTGCGGGCCGGGTTCACCCGCGGATCAGAGCTCGGCGGCCAGCAGTTCGGCGATTTGAATCGTGTTCAGCGCGGCACCTTTTCGCAGGTTGTCGCCGGACACGAACAGAGCGAGACCACGTCCGTCGGGCACACCCGGATCCTGGCGGATCCGGCCGACGAGGGACTCGTCGACGCCGGCGGCGGCCAGTGGGGTCGGCACGTCGACCAGTTTCACGCCCGCGGCACCAGCCAGCAGTTCCTTCGCCCGCTCAACCGAAAGCGGCTGGGCGAACTCGGCATTGATCGACAGCGAGTGCCCGGTGAACACCGGAACGCGAACACAGGTGCCCGAGACGAGAAGGTCCGGGATACCGAGGATCTTGCGGCTCTCGTTGCGCAGCTTCTGGTCCTCGTCGGTCTCACCGGAGCCGTCGTCGACCAGTGAGCCGGCCAGCGGGATCACGTTGAAGGCGATGGGCGCAACGTATTTCACCGGCGCCGGGAACGTCAGGGCCGAGCCGTCGTGCACCAGCTGCTCGGCCCCGTCGACCACCGCGCGCGTCTGCGATGCGAGCTCCTCGACACCGGCCAGGCCGCTGCCCGACACCGCCTGGTAGCTCGACACGACCAAGCGGGTCAGCCCGGCTTCCTCGTGCAGCGGCTTGAGCACCGGCATGGCGGCCATGGTGGTGCAGTTCGGGTTGGCGATGATGCCCTTGGGGCGAACTCCGCCGTCGCGCTTGAAGTTGACCTCACTGACGACGAGAGGTACGTCCGGGTCCTTGCGCCAGGCCGACGAGTTGTCGACGACGACCGCGCCTGCCGCGGCAAACCGCGGGGCCTGCACGCGTGACATCGTCGCACCGGCGGAGAACAACGCGATGTCCAGACCGGACGGATCCGCTGTCTGGCTGTTCTCGACCTCGATCTCCTGGCCGCGGAACGTCAGCTTCTTGCCTTCGGACCGCGCCGAGGCGAAGAACCGGACCGAGCTGGCCGGGAAGTTCCGCTGTTCCAGCAGGGTGCGCATGACCTGGCCGACCTGGCCGGTCGCACCGACTACACCGATCGAGACCATCTCAGCGCCCCGTTCCGCCGTAGACGACGGCCTCGTCTTCGCCGCCGAGGTCGAACGCCTCGTGCAGCGCGCGGACCGCCGTGTCCAACTCGGTGTCCTTGACCAGAACCGAGATCCGGATCTCGGAGGTGGAGATCAGGTCGATGTTGACGCCGACCTCGGCCAGCGCCTCGCAGAACTTGGCGGTGACGCCGGGATGGCTGCGCATACCCGCACCGACCAGGGACACCTTGCCGATGTGGTCGTCGTAGAGCACCTGGCTGAACCCGATCTCATCCTTGAGCGCGGTCAGCTTCTCCACGGCCGTCGGGCCGTTGTCCATCGGACAGGTGAAGGTGATGTCGGTCTTGCCGTCCTCGACCTTCGAGATGTTCTGCAACACCATGTCGATGTTCACGTCGGCGTCGGCGACCGCGCGGAACACCTGGGCGGCGTAACCCGGCACGTCGGGCAGACCGACGACGGTGACCTTGGCCTCCCCGCGGTCGTGGGCTACTCCGGTCAGAAGGGCGTCTTCCATGGGGATGTCCTCGATCGATCCTTTGACGATGGTGCCGGGCTTGTCCGTGTACGACGAACGAACGTGAATCGGCACGTTGTAACGGCGGGCGTATTCGACGCAGCGCAGCATCAGCACCTTGGCGCCGCACGCGGCCATCTCGAGCATCTCCTCGAAGGAGACGGTGTCGAGGTGGCGGGCGTTGGGCACGATGCGCGGGTCGGCGGTGAAGATGCCGTCGACGTCGGTGTAGATCTCGCAGACGTCAGCCTTGAGCGCGGCGGCCAGGGCGACGGCGGTGGTGTCCGAGCCGCCGCGGCCCATCGTGGTGACGTCCTTGCTGTCCTGGCTGACGCCCTGGAACCCGGCGACCAGCACGATGACGCCCTCGTCCAGCGCATCGCGCAGGCGACCAGGGGTGACGTCGATGATCTTGGCGTTGCCGTGGGTACCGGTGGTGACGATGCCGGCCTGCGAGCCGGTGAACGAGCGGGCCTGTGCACCCAGGGACTCGATGGCCATCGCGACCAGGGCGTTGGAGATGCGCTCACCGGCGGTCAGCAGCATGTCCATCTCGCGCGCAGGCGGGGCCGGGGAAACCTGACGGGCCAGGTCAAGCAGGTCGTCGGTGGTATCGCCCATCGCCGAGACCACGACGACGACGTCGTTGCCGGCCTTCTTCGTCTCGACGATGCGCTCGGCCACCCGACGGATCCGATCGGCATCCGATACCGAGGATCCGCCGTACTTCTGTACGACGAGCGCCACTATCTAACCCTTCGAGCTTCGGGAATGAGTCCCAAACAGGATAAGGGAGACGCGCACGCGATTTTTTCCGCCGGTAGCTTGGCTGACGTGCCTGACACGCCGAGCGGTCGGCTGGCCGCCACCACTGTGCCGATCCATCCCGATCTCGCGGCCCGCTGGAGCCCCCGGGCGTTCGATCCCGATGCCGCCATTACCGCTGACCAGGTCACCGCGCTGCTGGAGGCGGCGCGCTGGGCCGCCAGTTGGGGTCACCGGCAGCCGGTGCGGTTTGTCGTGGGCCGGCGAGGGGATGAGACCTTCGTTACATTGGCCGGCCTTCTCAAACGCGGCAACAGCTACGCGCATGCGGCCTCCGCGCTGATCCTGGTGTGTGCCGACCAGGGAGAAGATGAGAGGACGGCCTTGTACTCGGCGGTCGACGCCGGAGCGGCGATCGCGCAGCTGACCGTCGAGGCGGTGTCCCGCGGGTTGATCGTCCATCCGATGGCGGGCTTCGACGTCGACGGTGCCCGGGCAGCGTTCGAGATTCCCGACGGCGTGCGGCCGTTGGCCGTCGTCGGCATCGGCACGCTCGGCGACTACGCGCACGTCGACGAGGCCATCGCCGAACGCGACGGCCGGCCCCGCGAGCGGTTACCCCTGGAGCAGATTGCCTTCGGTGGGCGCTGGGGAATTCCGCTCGGCTGACAGGCGCACCGGCTAGTTTTGGTGAAGCACCGGGAGAGGAACACATGGCACGACAGGCCATCCGCAAAGCCGTCATCCCCGCCGCCGGGATCGGTTCGCGCCTCCTGCCGCTGACCAAGGCCATCCCCAAGGAAATGCTGCCGGTAGGCGACAAGCCTGTCATCGAACACACGGTGCGCGAGCTGGTCAATTCTGGGATCACGGACATCACGATCGTGGTTTCCGGCGGAAAGAACTTGATAGAGGAGCATTTTCGGCCGAACACGACGCTAGTCGATCAGCTTCGCGCGGACGGCAAGGACGCTTACGCCGACGCGGTCGAGGAGGTCGGCGAGCTCTCCGCGCGTGGCCACATCACCTACCTCCATCAGCACGGTCCGTACGGCAACGGCACTCCGGTGCTCAATGCCTCGCGCTCGTTCGGTGACGAGCCGGTCCTGGTGCTGTGGCCCGACGACGTCTTCGTCGCCGAGGTGCCGCGCGCCCAACAACTGATCCGGGCCTACGAACAGACATCGTCCCCGGTGCTGGCGTTGATGCCGATGGCTCCTGAGAACTCCCGCCGGTACGGCGTGCCGATCATCGACGAGGATCTGGACGGCGGGCTGCTGCGGATCACGGGAATCGTCGAGAAGCCACAACCCCACGAGGCGCGCTCCGAGTACGCCGCGATCGGTGGCTATGTCGTAACACCGGGCATCATCGACGAGCTTCGCGAGCAGACAAAGCGCTGGTACACCCAAACCCAGCCCGGCGAGATCTACCTGACCGACGCGATCAATGCCCATGCCAGGGACCATGCCGTCTACGGACAGGTGATCCAGGGGCACTGGTATGACACCGGCAATCCGGCCGACTATCTGGTCGCACAGTTCGCCTTCGCGTTGGCCCATCCCGAATATGGCCCCGCGCTACGACAGTTGGCCGACCAGCCAGACCTGCTGCTGCACAAGCTTTCACGGGAGATCGGAGAGGGCCCACCCACATGAACTTGTCCCTGACCGGCGGTCTGATCCCGATAACGCTGCAACTGCTGGCATTGATCGCCGTCGTGGTCGCGATCGGCCGCGGCCGGTCTCGGGAGTGGATGAGGCGCTGGCTGCTCGCCGCAGTGCTCGTCGGCGTCGGCCTGGCGGCGGCCGCACGACTGTTCGTCCGGGAACAGGGCTGGTCTGCCGACGCCATCTCGTTCGGCACGATCTTCTGGACGGCGATGTTCGGATTCGCCGTCACGGTTCTCATCGGCGGCTGGCATGGCACTGCGTGGTGGCGCCGGTTGGTATCCGTGCTGTCCGCGGTGTTGATGGTGGTGTGCGGTCTTGCCGCGCTCAACACCGCGACCGGCTACTTCCCCACGGTTCGGGCTGCCTGGCTACGGCTGACCCACACCGAGCCGGAGCAGTGGATCGATGAATCCCAGCTCGCCGCGCTTCAGCAGTCCGGTGAGATACCGACGCGCGGCACGGTGGTGCGGGTCAACATTCCTGCCGACGCATCGGGTTTCGAGCACCGGACCGAGGTGGTCTACCTTCCGCCGGCCTGGTTCGCCAGCACCCCGCCGCCGCAACTCCCCGCGGTCATCTTGATGGGCGGCGAGTTCAACCACCCCAACGACTGGCTGCAATCGACAGGTGCCCTGCAGACGCTCGACGACTTCGCCGCACTGCATCACGGCAATGCGCCGGTCATCGTGTTCCCCGACATCGCAGGCAAGTTCAGCAATGACACCGAATGCGTCGACGGCACCCGCGGCAACGCGGCCTCCCACCTGACCAAAGACCTGGTGCCCTACCTGATTTCACGTTTCGGGGTCAGCCCGAAAGCAGAGAACTGGGGACTGGCCGGGTGGTCTTCGGGTGCGACGTGCGCCCTGAACACCGCCGTTCGCAATCCCGAGATGTTCAGCGCCTTCGTCTGGCTGGACGGCACCCTCGGCCCCAATGCGGGCACCAAAGACCAGACCATCGCACGACTTTTCGGTGGCGACCAGGCGGCCTGGGAAGCATTCGACCCCAAGACCGTGATCACCCGGCACGGCCCGTACGACACCATGGCGGCGTGGCTCGGCGTCGGTGAAAGCACACCGACCGTCCACCGTGACCCCACTACCACTCCGCCATCCGAGGAGGCGATCGCCGGGTGGGACACGTTCTCCGAGGAGCATGCCTCCAACGCCAACAAGTTGTGCGCCCTGCTGAGCGGTTACAACGTCGAATGCTCCGTGGTGGGCTACAAGGGCGGGCACGATTTCCAGGCGGCCAGTACGGCATTCGATGCAGCGCTGCCCTGGCTGGCCTGGCGCCTCGGCACCCCTAATGTGCGGGAACGAGCCCTGCCCGGATCGGACGGGAACTAGCCGACCGCTACTTCCAGAGTGCCTCCAGCGAGGTGACGGACTGGCCGAGCGCTCGGGCGCTCAGCGCTCGCAGTGCACGCCGCTCCACCACGTCGAAACTCGCACCGACATGCTCATGCAAGGCGGTGCGGCCGGCGTCGAGCTGATCATCGAGCAGGAGGTCGACGATCTGGAGGTGCTCGCCGATGGTGGCGATCACCCGTTCCTCGGTGACGAAGTCGTACATCCGGATCAGCCGGATCCGCCGGTTGAGGTTGTCGAGCGTGGCCACCATCGCCTTGTTCCCGGATGCCGCACACAACTCGAGGTGGAATGACTCGTCGCGCAGCACCATGTCACCGTCCGGTGGGGGCGGGCTGGCCTTCAGGTCCAGCCACTCCGCGCGCAATGCCGAGAGCCGGTCCTTGTCGTAGTGCAGCTCATCGGTTTCCAGGATCCGGGTGATGCCGCGCAGTTCGATTGTGATGCGCAACTCGTAGAGGTCGCGGACGCCCGGGATATCCAGCGCGACCGGGTAGTACCCGTCGGGCCTGCGTTCGAGCATGCCGTCGGCGTGCAGCCGGACCAGCGCCTCTCTCAGCGGGGTCCGGCTGACGTTGAGCGTCTCGCACAGCTGGGACTCGACCAGCCGGGTGCGATGGTCGATCTCGCCGACCATGAGCAACTTGCCGAGGTCGAGGTAGACGCGGTCGCGCAGGGAGACCGGTTCCTCCACTTGAGTCGTGGTCATTGCAGTTCCTTGAGCGCGGCCACCACATCGGAGCTGGCGGCATGCGCCCCGAACACCCCGCCCTGCATGGTGATCATGTTCAGCGCCGCGACGTGGTTGGCATAGTCGGTGGCGCCGGTGGCGTCGGAGACGACGAGGCATTCGTATCCGCGGTCGTTGGCGTCACGCATGGTGGTGTGCACGCAGACGTCGGTGGTGATCCCGGTGAAGATGATGTGCGTGATGCCACGGCTGCGCAGCACCAGGTCCAGATCCGTCGCGTAGAAACTTCCCTTGCCCGGCTTGTCGATGACGGGTTCGCCTGGCAGAGCAGCCATCTCGGGTACCAACTGCCAGCCCGGCTCGCCCTGGGTGAGGATCCGTCCGCACGGGCCGGCCGAGCCGATCTCGGCACCGATCTGGGCCGAGCGCCAGCGCTTGTTGGCCGGCAGGTCCGACAGGTCGGGCCGGTGGCCCTCACGGGTGTGGACGATGAACAGTCCGGCGGCGCGGGCCGCGGCGAGCACCTCCTGCGCGGGGCCGAGCGGGGTACGCACCAGGGACAGGTCGTAGCCCATGGTGTCGACGTATCCGCCCTCGCCGCAGAAGTCGACCTGCCAGTCGATGTTGATCAACGCCGTTCGCCCGGTGGGGATATCCCCGTCGTAGGGCCACACATAGGGGTTGGCGGCAATGGTGACGGTCATGCGGTCTCTCCCACGAGAACCGGTTGCTCGGTGCGCACCGGCAGGTACGCCAGAGCGGTGAAGGCCAGGCCGCCGACGACCATCGCCACTACCGCATCGGACAGCTGGGGCGCGTAGTAGTGCGTCAGCAGCGCTCCCCCGGCCCCGATCGCCCACGCGGCGAACGGCTTCCAGTAGAGCCCGGCGGTCGATGACGTGCGCCTGGCGGAGAACACCAGCTGGTCGAGGATGAGAACGATGCCGATCGGGGGCACCAGTACCCCGAGGATGTTCAGCCAGGTTGCGAAGTACGACCAGATCCCGGCCACCGCGGCGACGGTTCCGACGATGCCGAGCACGATCGTCAACTGGCGCATGGTCTTTCCGGTGATGTTGCCGAATCCGACGGCACCGTTGTACAGGCAGTGCGCACACACGCTGCCCAGGTTGACGAAGACGAACACGATCGCCAGCGGCACCAGGACTCCCCCGGCGCTGACCAGGACATGCAGGAAGTCGCCGCCTGCGGTGTCGGCCGCGGCGGCGGCGCCGAGTGCGACCACGAGCGCGCCGACCAGCTGAGCGATGAAGTAGGCGACCGGGAATGCGGCGAACGCCGCCAGCGCACCTTCCCTGCCGTTGCGGGCCCACCGCGTGAAATCGGCAGTCATGGTGCCCGAGTCGGCGAAGCACGCGAAGACCATCGTCACGGCGACACCGAAACTGAACGCACTCGCCCCGGCTCCGCCGCCGTAGGACAGGGCCGAGCCGATTCCGTCATCGGCCGCCGCCAACACCACGGCGACCACACCGAGCGGGATGAACAGGACCGAAGCCACCACCCCGATCCACGAGATCGCCCAGATCCCGACGAAGGTCAGCGCCACGAACAGCACCCCGGCCAGCAGCGTGATCCACGGTGCGCTCCACCCCATGGACAGGTTGAGCGTCGAGCCCACCATGCCGGTCTGGAACGCGAACCAGCCGATCACCAGCGCGGACAGGAATGCCGACACGATGCGAAAACCTTTGGCTCCGAAGGTGTCCGCCGCGGTGAGCGCGAAGTTCTTGCCGGAGCGCCCGGCCAGGTAGCTCAGCGTGCCCACATAACCCATCAGGATGAGGTCACCGACGAGGATCGCCGCCATTCCGGCGACGAAGCCGAGGTTGTAGACGACGATGCCGGCGAACACCGCCGACGTCATGATCATCGGGAATCCGACCCACACCGCCGACACCGCGAACAGCGATTTACGGGCGGACGCCGGGACAGGCTGGTTCTCGTACTCCTCACCAAGCGCCGAATGATGTTCGGCGTGCGCTGTATCCATGGCTGTATACGGTGCGGTATACGGATTTCCCGAGCGTTTCTGTCGATGAACGTTCCGTAACGGGGTCCTCACCGCCGTGCGGCGCCGAGGTTTACGTCACCGCAACACAACGAGCCGGTCCACGTAACAGAAACGTCGTCAACTCCCAGTGATCGGCCCGTCCGGGCCGCCACCCCCAGGAGATGTTGATGGATACAGGAACCACGGCATTCATGCTGTGTTGCATCATCGGCCTCACGCTGATGATCCCGGGCCTCGCCCTGTTCTACGGCGGCATGGTCTCGGTCAAGAGCTCGACGAACATGATGATGATGACGTTCGGCGCGGTCGCCCTGGTGGGCGTGCTGTGGGTGCTGTTCGGCTTCTCGATGGCGTTCGGGACGTCCTACGGCGACCTCGGACTGCTCGGCAGCATCACCGAGTTCGCAGGCATGAAGAATCTGGTCGAGCCGATGACGTCCGTCAATGGCCTACCAGTCAGCCTATTCTCCCTTTTCCAAGCGCTTTTCGCGGCCATCACCGTGGCACTGATCTCCGGCGCGGTCGCCGACCGGATGAAGTTCGGCGCCTGGATGATCTTCGCCGGCGTCTGGGCCGTTCTGGTGTACTTCCCGGTCGCACACTGGGTATTCGCCTTTGACGGGACGTTCTCGGAGGACTCCGTCGGTGGCTGGATCGCCAACAAGCTGCACGCGGTCGACTTCGCCGGTGGCACCGCGGTGCACATCAACGCCGGCGCCGCCGCTCTGGCGCTGGCCATCGTGCTGGGCAAGTCCGCACTGTTCGGCCAGCTGCGCAAACCGCACAACGTCCCGCTGACCCTGTTGGGCGCGGGAATGCTGTGGGCCGGCTGGTACGCGTTCAACGGCGGATCCGCCCTGGCCGCAGGCAATTCCGCGGCGATCGTCATGGTCACCACGTTTGTCGCCACCTGTGCCGCCACCCTGGCCTGGATCGCGGTCGAGAAGCTCAAGACCGGCCACGTCACCGGTGTGGGCGCGGCGTCGGGTGCCATTGCCGGCCTGGTCGCCATCACCCCGGCCTGCGGCGCCGTCACCCCCGTCGGCGCCATCGCCCTGGGCGCCATCGCCGGCGCGGTCTGCGTGCTCGCCGTCGGCCTCAAGGAGAAGCTCGGCTACGACGATTCCCTCGACGTGGTGGGCGTCCACCTGGTCGGCGGTGTGATCGGCACGCTGCTGATCGGCCTGCTGGCCTCCGAGGCCATGCCCAGCAAGGTCAGCGGCCTGTTCTACGGCGGGGGCCTGGACCAGCTGTGGAAGCAGGCGATCGCCGCGGGCGCGGTGGCCGTCTACTCGTTCGCGGTCGCCTTCGCCATCGCCTACGTCCTCAAGAAGACGATGGGTATCCGCATCTCTTCTGATGAGGAGGAGAAGGGGATCGACACCAAGTTCCACCGGGATTCGGCCTACGAGCTCGAATTCGCCTGACAGTCAGTCTGATTCCCCGGCCCGGCTGCCGTGGACCGCTCTCACGGCAGCCGGTGACCGGGGTTTCCTCGGCTTGCTGAAGTTTCCTACCGTGATACCCTGATTCATAACAAGAGACGAAAGTGCTGGTGCTATGCCCTCCGATCTCGCCGCCCTCGCCGAACAATCCGGCACCAAATTCATCCTCGCGCTGTTCGTCGACCTGCGCGGGAAGCCTTGCGCCAAACTGGTTCCCGTCGAATCGGTCGAGCTACTGGCCACCGAGGGCGTCGGGTTCGCCGGCTACGCCGTCGGCGCCATGGGCCAGGAGCCCAAAGACCCCGACCTGATCGCCATCCCCGATCCGGCTTCGTTCACTCCGATACCGTTCATCAAAGAGGGCCTGGCCCTGGTGCACTGCGACCCCCACGTCGGGGGCGCGCCGTGGCCGTACGCGCCGCGGGTCATCCTCAGGGGTCTGATCCAGCGCGCCGCCGACGCCGGATTCGAACCCTGGGTAGGCGCCGAGGTCGAGTACTTCCTGCTACGCCGCGGCGCCGACGGCACCCTGGCCACCGCCGACGCGGCGGACACGGCCGCCCAACCCTGTTACGACGCCCGCGGTGTCACCCGGATGTATGACCACCTCACCGCGATCTCCACCGCGATGAACTCACTCGGCTGGTCCAACTACGCCAACGACCACGAGGACGGCAACGGGCAGTTCGAGCAGAACTTCGAGTTCTCCGACGCACTGACCACCGCCGACCGGGTGATCACCCTGCGCTACCTGCTGTCGATGATCGCCGCCGAACGGGACATGGTGGCCACCTTCATGCCCAAGCCGTTCTCCGACCGCACCGGCAGCGGCCTGCACCTGCACCTGTCCTTGACCAGCGCCGGGACGCCGGTCTTCCCGGCCGACGCCGACGATCGGGGCCTGGGCCTGTCCGAGACGGCGTACGCGTTCATCGGCGGCATCCTCGACCACGCCTGCGCGCTGCAGTCCGTCGTCGCGCCAACCGTCAACTCCTACAAGCGAACCGGTGCCACCTCGACCGCATCGGGCGCCTCGTGGGCCCCTCGCAAGCCCAGCTACGGCGGCAACGACCGCACCCACTACATCCGGGTGCCGGACAGTCAACGCGTCGAGTTGCGCGGCGGCGACGGCTCGGCCAATCCGTATCTCGCGATCGCCGCGGCTCTGGGCGCCGGCCTCGACGGTGTCAAACGCAGCCTCGACCCGGGAGCCGTGGGCGCCCAGGGACCGGCGGCCCTGCCGCCCACGCTCCTGCACGCGATCGAATGCCTGGAGACCGATCCGATCGTCACGGGCGTGCTCGACGTCGCGGGCGACGGCGTCGCCTCCTACTTCGCCGACGTCAAACGCGAGGAATTCTTCGCCTACCACGGCACCGTCACGCCGTGGGAAATCGACCAATACCTGACGGCTTTCTGAGAGGAGAAAACGTGTGTGGAATCATCGGGCTGCACCTGCGTAGCCCCGAGCTGTACCCGCGCCTCGGCGAACTGCTCGCCGCGATGCTGGGCGAGATGTCCGATCGCGGTGCCGACTCGGCGGGGATCGCGGTCTACGGAGACCCGGAGTGGTCGCCGTACGGGCAGGGCTGCGTCTCGATCACGGATGTCGCGGAGACACCCGAACTGGGGCCGGATGTGGATGTGGTGCAGGTGGATTCGACCTACCTGCTGTCGGCCGACATGGACTCCGAGGAGCTGCTGAGCCTGGCACGGGCGGCCTACCCGACCGCTTTGATCTCCGGGTTCGGCCCTGATCTGGCGGTGCTCAAAGGGGTCGGTCATCCGCGCGCCCTCACCGAAGCTTGGGGCCTGGCCAAGGCCCAGGGCTGGCAGGGCGTCGGGCATACCCGGATGGCCACCGAGTCCGCGGTGACGCCGTCGGGCTGCCATCCGTACACCGTCGGCCCCGGACAGTGCCTGGTGCACAACGGGTCTTTCGCCAACCACGCCACCATCCGCCGCGAGCTGCGCCGGGCCGGTGTGGCGTTCGACAGCGAGAACGACACCGAGGTGGGCGCCCGGTTCGTGGCCGAACAGCTGGCCGCCGGCCGCGATGTGGCGACCGCATTGAAAGACCTCCTCGCAGTCTTTGATGGCTTCTACACACTTCTGGTCTCCGATCACGACTCGTTCGCGGTGGTGCGTGACGCCATCGCCTGCAAGCCCGCGGTGATCGCCGAAACCCCCGACTGGGTGGCGATGGCCAGTGAGTACCGCGCCCTGGCCGGGCTACCCGGGGTCGAACAGGCACGCATTTGGGAACCGGAACCGGAGGTGGTCTACGCATGGACACGCTGATTGGATACGACTTGCGCACAACGCCTCTGCGTGAGGTCAACGCGGCGCTGCATCAGCCGGGCGTGGAGGGTGACTACGTCATCGCGCACCCCGACGGTGCGCACAATGTGGCCGTCGGCCTCAACGCGCCGGTGCGCGTGACGGTCGAAGGCCACGTCGGCTACTACGCGGCCGGGATGAACCAGTTCGCCGAGGTGACCATCAACGGCAATGCCGGCACCGGGGTGGCCGAGAACATGATGAGCGGCACGGTGCGGGTCACCGGAAACGCCTCGCAGTCAGCGGGTGCCACCGCGCACGGCGGACTGCTGGTCATCGAAGGGGACGCCGCCGCACGCTGCGGCATCTCGATGAAGGGCGTGGACATCGTGGTGGGCGGCAGCATCGGCCACATGAGCGCGTTCATGGCCCAGGCCGGACGGCTGGTGGTGCGCGGCGACGCCGGCGAGGCGCTGGGCGATTCGATCTATGAGGCCCGCATCTATGTGCGCGGCGAGGTGACTTCGCTGGGTGCGGACTGCATCGCCAAGCCGATGCGCGCCGAGCACCGCGCCGAACTCGCGGAGTTGTTGACAGCCAGTGGTTTCTGCGACGACGACACCTCCGATTACACCCGCTACGGCTCGGCCCGAAACCTCTACCACTTCCACGTCGACAACGCGAGTGAGTACTGATGCGCGAATCCGCCACCTTCGATCGATCCACGATCGCCGACATCCAGCGCGCCGCCGAGACCGGCATCTACGACATCCGCGGTTGGGGGGCCAAACGCCGACTACCGCATTTTGACGACCTGCTGTTCCTGGGTGCGTCGATGTCGCGCTACCCCTTGGAGGGCTACCGGGAACGCTGCGGCACCGATGTCATCCTCGGTGACCGGCACGCCAAACATCCTCTGCACCTGGATATCCCGGTCACCATCGCAGGCATGAGCTTCGGCGCGCTGTCCGGGCCGGCCAAGGAGGCCCTGGGCCGCGGGGCCAGCGAGGCCGGCACGTCGACCACCACCGGAGACGGGGGCATGACGCCCGAGGAGCGCGGGCAGAGCAAGCACCTGGTGTACCAGTACCTGCCCTCGCGCTACGGGATGAACCCCGACGACCTGCGCAAGGCCGACGCCATCGAGGTGGTGCTCGGCCAGGGCGCCAAGCCCGGCGGCGGCGGAATGCTGTTGGGACAGAAGATCTCCCCGCGGGTCGCCCAGATGCGCACGCTGCCCGAGGGCATCGACCAGCGCAGCGCGTGCCGTCACCCGGACTGGACCGGCCCGGACGATCTGACCATCAAGATCAACGAGCTGCGGGAGATCACCGACTGGGAGAAACCCATCTACGTCAAGGTCGGGGCCACCCGCACCTATTACGACGTGAAGCTGGCCGTGCACGCCGGGGCCGACGTGGTGGTGGTCGACGGCATGCAGGGCGGCACGGCCGCCACCCAGGAGGTGTTCATCGAGCACGTCGGCATCCCGACCCTGGCCGCGGTGCCGCAGGCGGTGCAGGCCCTGCAGGAACTGGACGTACACCGGAAAGTTCAGTTGATCGTGAGCGGCGGCATCCGCTCGGGCGCCGACGTGGCCAAGGCGCTGGCGCTGGGCGCCGACGCGGTCGCGATCGGCACCGCCGCACTGATCGCGCTGGGCGACAACCACCCCCGCTACGCCGCCGAGTACGAGAAGCTCGGCAGCGCAGCCGGTTTCTACGACGACTTCCAGGACGGACGCGATCCGGCCGGCATCACCACCCAGGACCCTGAGCTGGCCGCCCGGTTCGACCCGGTCGAGGGCGGCCGACGCTTGGCCAACTACCTGCGCGTGCTGACCATGGAAGCCCAGACCATCGCCCGGGCCTGCGGCAAGGCCCATGTCTGCCACCTGGAGCCCGAGGACCTGGTGGCAGTGACCATCGAGGCCGCGGCGATGGCGCGGGTTCCGCTGGCCGGCACGAACTGGATTCCAGGCGCATGAGCGAAACAGCGGATGTCGTCATCGTCGGCGGCGGCCTGGAGGGCGCGGCGGCGGCCTGGTCCCTGAGCCAACGCGGCGTCACCGATGTGACTGTCCTGGAGCGCAACACCGTCGGCTCCGGGATGACCGGGAAATCCAGCGGGATCGTGCGCTGCCACTACGGGGTCAGCTCGCTGGCCGCCATGGCCACGGTCGGCCTCGAGGTGTTCGAGAAAGCCGAGCAGTATTTCGGGACCGACATCGGTTTCCGGCAGACCGGCTATGTCGTCGGCGTCGGCGAGCCCAACGTCGACAACCTGCGCAAGAGCCTGGCCGCCCAGCGCGAGGTCGGGGTGCAGACCGAGGAGATCGACGCCTCCGAGGTGGCCAAGCTGTGGCCGTGGGCCGATCTGGAACCGTTCGCGGCCTTCGGCTGGGAGGCGCGCGGCGGGTACGGCGACGCCTACCAGACCGCGCAGGCGTTCGCGGTGTCGGCGAGGTCCGCCGGAGTGCGAATCCGCCAAGGCGCCAACGTGACCGGACTGGTGCTCGATGGAGACCGGGCAACCGGCGTCGAGCTGGCCGACGGCACAAGGGTTTCGGCGGGCACCGTTGTCTTGGCCACCGGCGCGTGGACCCGGCCGTTCCTGACCCCCTACGGCGTCGACGTGCCGATCAGGGTGGTTCGGGAGCAGATCGTCACCATCTCCCCAGGGGTGCCGATCGGAGCGGTCCCGGTGTTCTCCGACCTGGTGTCGCTGCAGTACGTGCGCCCCGAGCTGGGCGGGGAGATCCTGTTCGGCAACAGCGACCTGGCGCACTGCGAGCCTGCCGACCCGGACGACTACCTGAACCGGGCCACCGACGGCTTCATCGACCTGACCGTCGACAAGGTCGGTACCCGATTTCCCGGCTTCCCCGACGCGGCGATCACCGGCAGCTACGCCGGTTGCTACGACGTCACGCCGGACTGGAACCCCGTCATCTCCGCGACCGGGATCGACGGCCTGGTGGTGGCGGCCGGATTCAGCGGGCACGGCTTCAAGATCGCGCCGGCGGTCGGCAAGCTGGTCGCCGACCTGGTGACAGAGGGCCGCAGCTCCGACCCCCGGATACCCGAGACGGATTTCCGATTGGCCCGGTTCGCAGAGGACAATTTGCTCAAGAGCCGGTACCCGTACGTCGGGGCCGGGGAGATGCGATAGACGGGAGTGCCGTGAGCGACCTGCCGCTGCTCCGCAACACCGGCACAGCTCGCGACCGTGATCCGAACGAACCGGTCGAGGAACTGGAATTCGAGGCGGCGATCGGGCGCAATGTGCGTCAACTGCGTCAGCAGCACGGGCTGACCGTGGCCGAGATGGCCGCCCGGGTGGGCATCTCCAAGGCGATGCTGTCCAAGATCGAGAACGCCCAGACCTCGTGCAGCCTGTCGACCCTGGCCCTGCTCGCGAAGGGCCTCGATGTTCCGGTCACCAGTCTGTTCCGCGGGGCCGACGTCGAGCGTCCGGCGGCATTCGTCAAGGCGGGCACAGGTCCGGAGATCGTGCGCAACGGCACCAAACAGGGCCATGAGTATCAATTGCTCAGCTCCCTGCGCGGGGAGCACAAGCGGCTGGAATGCCTGCACGTCACGCTGACCGAGAAGAGCCAGACGTACCCGCTGTTCCAGCATCCGGGCACCGAGTTCATCTACATGCTCGAGGGCGTCATGGACTACAGCCACAGCCGTTCGGTGTATCGGCTGCAACCTGGCGACTCGCTGCAGATAGACGGGGAAGGCGCCCACGGACCGGTCGACCTGATCGAACTGCCGATCCGGTTCCTGTCGGTGATCGCCTTCCCCGATTCGCAGGTGTGAGTCACCACTTCGATCACTCGTAGATGCTGGTGATCCGCTGCGGGCCGTGGTGGTTGTGCCAGCCGGGCTTCATGCCGGGGGCCGGTGTGGCGTAGGTATCAGGGCTGTAGAGGTTGCCCGATCCCTGCGGAGTCTGCGCGGCGGCCGTGCCGGCCAGGCCGAGCGCGACGGCGCCGAAGACGCCTGCGGACAGGATGGGCAGTGCCAGGGCCTTGGTGAACTTGGTCATGATCGTGAATCCTTCTGTCTCAGTTGGCTTTTCGTTTTCCTTGGCGGCTTGTTCGGCCACTGAGACAAGAATGCGGCCTGGGCGGCCGCAGGTCTGTCGGGCGATCAGGCGATGAGCCTGATGAATATGCGTTCCCCCGATCGGGGGAAGTGCACGTCAACCTCAGGTTTTGGCCTGGGAATGACGCGGAGTACAGTTGACCGCGTGCAGCGGGTGCTCCTTCTCGGACGCCGCGACGGGGTCTGATCAGACCGGCTTCCTGTCGCGGGTTTTTGCGATGCGCCGGTCGGGTCCCCCTTCAAACCCCGGAGCAAAAACATGACCACCCCCGACATCTCTGCAGATGCCTTCAGTTCGGTTCGCGCGATCAATACGCCGGCCGGCACCCCCAACCCCGGACAGCCCGTCTGGAACACCCAGCGCGGCTCATCCATGCCGGTCAGCCGCTATCGCAGCTTCGCCGACGAGGTCCCCGGCGGCAGCCCGGCCTTCGGCACCGGCGTCCCGTTCGACCGCACCTGGCCGGACCGCGTCATCGACAAAGCGCCCATGTGGTGTGCGGTCGACCTGCGCGACGGTAACCAGGCCCTGATCGACCCCATGAGCCCCGCGCGCAAGCGCCGCATGTTCGACCTGCTGGTACGGATGGGTTACAAGGAGATCGAGGTCGGCTTCCCGTCTGCGAGCCAGACCGACTACGACTTCGTCCGCGAGATCATCGAGGACGGCGCGATTCCGGACGACGTCACCATCCAGGTGCTGACGCAGTGCCGGCCCGAGCTGATCGAACGCACCTTCGAGGCGTGCGCGGGAGCCCCGCAGGCGATCGTGCACTTCTACAACTCGACGTCGATCCTGCAGCGCCGCGTCGTGTTCCGGGCCGACCGCGACGCTGTCAAGAAGATCGCCACCGACGGCGCCCAGATGTGTGTCGAGGAGGCCAAGAAGTACCCGCAGACCCGGTGGCGCTTCGAGTACTCCCCCGAGTCCTACACGGGCACCGAGCTGGAGTACGCCGTCGAGGTGTGCAACGCGGTTGCCGACATCGTCAAGCCCACGCCCGAGTGGCCGCTGATCGTCAACCTGCCCGCCACGGTCGAGATGGCCACCCCGAACGTCTACGCCGATTCGATCGAGTGGATGAGCAGGCACCTGACCCCGCGCGATTCGATCATCCTGAGCCTGCACCCGCACAACGACCGCGGAACCGGCGTTGCCGCAGCGGAATTGGGCTACCAGGCCGGCGCCGACCGGATCGAGGGCTGCCTGTTCGGTAACGGCGAGCGCACGGGCAATGTCTGTCTGGTGACGCTGGGCCTGAACATGTTCAGCCGCGGCGTCGATCCGCAGATCGACTTCTCCAACATCGACGAGATCCGGCGCACCGTCGAGTACTGCAACCAGCTGCCCGTGCACGAGCGCCACCCCTACGGCGGCGACCTGGTCTACACCGCGTTCTCCGGCAGCCACCAGGACGCCATCAACAAGGGCCTGGACCAGATGAAAATTGACGCGGACGACATGGACTCGGACGTTGATGAGATCCTTTGGCAAGTCCCCTACCTGCCGATCGACCCCAAGGACGTCGGCCGCACCTACGAGGCCGTGATCCGGGTGAACTCGCAGTCCGGCAAGGGCGGCGTGGCCTACATCATGAAGGCCGACCACGGTCTGGTGCTGCCGCGCCGGCTGCAGATCGAGTTCAGCCAGGCGATTCAGCAGATCACCGACGGGGAGGGCGGCGAGGTATCGCCCAAGGAGATCTGGGACGCGTTCTCCGAGGAGTACCTGGCCCCGATCATCCCCTTGGAGCGGATTCGCCAGAAGGTGGTGGCCTCCGAGGTGGACGGTGGCACGGACACCATCACCGCGATCGTGAAGATCGACGGCGTCGAACGCGAGATCGTCGGTGCCGGCAACGGCCCGCTGGCAGCCTTCGTCGACGCCCTGGGAGCCATCGGCTACGACATCAACGTGCTGGATTACTCCGAGCACGCCATGTCCTCGGGTGAAGAGGCGCAGGCCGCGGCCTACGTCGAGGCGTCGATCGGCGGCAGAACCGTCTGGGGCGTCGGTATCGCGACTTCGATCACAACTGCATCACTTCGCGCGGTCGTATCTGCCGTCAACCGCGCGGCACGTGATTAGCTGACGCTGGCGTAGATCACTACGCGAAGGCCAACGGCAAGGAGCGGTCCATGGACTGGGGTTCGACATGGGATTTCCTCTGGCATTTCCTGATCATCTTCGCCTGGATCGCATACCTGCTGGTCCTGTTCCAGATCCTCACCGACCTGTTCTGGCGTGACCACAAGACCTCCGGCTGGGTCAAGGCGGTGTGGGTGGTCTTCCTGATCGTGTTCCCCTGGCTCACCGCGCTGGTGTACCTGATCGCACGGGGTAAGGGCATGTCCGAGCGCGCGCAGGCAGCCGCACTGGCCGCCAAGCAGGACACCGACGCCTACATCCGCGAGGCGGCCGGCCGGTCCCCGGCTCAGGAGATCGCCGATGCCAAGGCGCTGCTGGATTCAGGCACGATCAGCCAGGCCGAGTTCGACGGGTTGAAGGCGAAGGCGCTCAGCTAGAAGACCGCGGCGAGCCGCGCATCAGAACAGCGTGTACTGATCGCTTTCGGCAGGGATGTCGCAGAACTGCTCGATGTCGGCACCACCGACGACATGGGCGAGCAGGCCCATGAAGGTCTCGTCATCGAGCAGCGGCACCCCCACCTCGACGGCCTGGTAGCCCTTGCCCTGGTCGGGTGCCGGTTCGTTGCAGATCACCAACGAGGTCTGCTGGTCCACCAGGTCGGTGTAGGCCAGCCCGGCGTGCAGGATGCGCTCGACGAGCTCCTCATGGGTGCGCGCCACCTCGGCCGACAGCGCCACCCGCATGCCCTGCACCAACGGCCGTCCCGGCACGAAGGCGCCCGGGTTGGCGTACTCGCACGGCAGGCGCGAGGCCAGCACCTTCAACGGCCGCAGCTCTTCATGGGTGATGTGGCCGTTGGGCCAGCGCCGTCGGGTCACCTCCCGCAGCGGCAGCCAGACCTTGCGGTCGCGGGCCCGGGCCAGGGTCGGCTTCAGGATCTGGGCCAGCACCAACGCGTCGTCGAGAGCATCGTGTGGCTTCATCTGGCTCACGCCCCAGTGCGCTGCCAGCGTCTCCAGGCGCAGGTTCTCGGTGCCCAGCGCCAGCCGGCGGGCCAGCTCGACGGTGCACATGACGCTGTCGATCGGCAGCTCGGCGCCGACCAACTCGGCCTCGGCGGTCAGGAAGCTGTAGTCGAAGCCCACGTT
Organism: Mycolicibacterium nivoides; assembly: GCF_003855255.1. NCBI lineage: Bacteria > Bacillati > Actinomycetota > Actinomycetes > Mycobacteriales > Mycobacteriaceae > Mycobacterium > Mycolicibacterium nivoides. Next base: position 4,329,683 of record NZ_CP034072.1, read on the forward strand.
GTGGGCGACCAGCGTGCGTCCGCGCAGGATGTCGCTCAATTCGTCGACGACGTCCCCGAAGGTCGGCTGGCCTTCCAGCATCTCGGTCGTCAGCCCGTGCACATGGGTGGGCCCGGGATCCACACCCGGGTTCAGCAGGGTCGCGACACTGCGCTCGACGTTTCCGTCATCCCCGACCGCGAGGGCGGCCACGCTGACGATGCGTGCCTGCCCCGGCCGGAACCCCGTGGTCTCCACGTCGACGACGGCCCAGCCCGCGCCCGGCTCATCCGCCGGTCTGCCCCACGCGCTGCTCATATTCGCCAGGATGGCACGCGAGTCCGACAACCTCGGGCGGCACGGCAGCGTGTCGTGCCCCTAAAATCGCCGGAATGCTGACCCTTCGCGGGCGCGCCGCCCTGGCCGCCGGATCAACCGCGCGCTGGGCGTCGCGGGTCACCGGCCGCGGCGCCGGTGCGATGATCGGCGGCCTGGTGGCGATGACGCTGGACCGCTCGATCCTGGGCCAACTGGGCCAGGGCCGCCGCAGCGTCGTCGTGACCGGCACCAATGGCAAGTCGACCACCACCCGGATGACCGCGGCCGCCCTGGCCACGCTCGGCCCGGTGGCCAGTAACTCCGAGGGCGCCAACATGGACGCCGGTCTGGTGGCGGCGCTGGCCGGGGCCCGCGATGCCACGCTGGCCGCCCTGGAAGTCGACGAGATGCACGTCCCGCACGTCAGCGATGCGGTGTCGCCGTCGGTCATCGTCTTGCTGAATCTGTCCCGGGACCAGCTGGACCGGGTCGGTGAGATCAACCACATCGAACGCACGCTGCGAGGCGGGCTGGCCCGTCATCCCGACGCGGTGATCGTGGCCAACTGCGACGACGTCTTGATGACCTCGGCCGCATATGACAGCCCCAACGTGGTGTGGGTGGCCGCCGGCGGCAGCTGGGCGGGTGATTCGGTGAGCTGTCCGCGATCCGGCGAGATCATCGAGCGCAACGGGCGCGACTGGTACTCGACCGGCAGCGACTTCAAACGTCCCAGCCCACAGTGGTGGTTCGACGACACCCACATCTACGGTCCGGACGGCCTGGTGCTGCCGATGACCCTGGCCCTGCCCGGCGCGGTCAACCGCGGTAACGCCACCCAAGCCGTCGCGGCCGCCGTGGCGCTGGGTGCCGACCCCGCTGCCGCGGTGGCGGCGGTCTCTGGCGTCGACGAGGTCGCCGGGCGATACCGCACGGTGCGGATCGGCGCACACACCGCGCGGATCCTGCTGGCCAAGAACCCGGCCGGATGGCAGGAGGCCCTGTCCATGGTCGACAAGCACGGCGCCGGAGTCGTCATCTCGGTCAACGGGCAGGTGCCCGACGGCGAGGACCTGTCCTGGCTGTGGGACGTCCGGTTCGAGCACTTCGACGACACCGTCGTCGTCGCCGCAGGCGAACGGGGCACCGATCTCGCGGTGCGCCTCGGCTACGCCGGCGTCGAGCATTCACTGGTGCACGACACCATCGCCGCGATCGACTCCTGCCCGCCCGGGCATGTCGAGGTGATCGCCAATTACACGGCCTTCCTGCAACTGAATCGGCGGATCTCGTGAGTGCGGTGCGGATCGGGCTCGTGCTGCCCGACGTGATGGGAACCTACGGCGACAGCGGCAATGCGGTGGTGCTGCAACAGCGGTTGCGGCTGCGCGGTATCGACGCCGAGATCGTGGAGATCACCCTGGCCGACCCGGTGCCCGACTCGCTGGACCTGTACACCCTCGGTGGCGCGGAGGACTACGCGCAGCGGCTGGCCACCAAGCACCTGATCCGGTACCCCGGTCTGCAGCAAGCGGTTTCGCGTGGCGCACCCGTGCTCGCGATCTGTGCGGCGATCCAGGTCCTCGGCCACTGGTACGAGACCTCGGCCGGTGAGCGGGTGGACGGCGTCGGGCTGCTCGACGTCACCACCTCGCCGCAGGAGGCCCGCACCATCGGCGAGGTGGCGTCCACTCCCCTGCTCGACGGGCTCACCCAGCCGCTGACGGGCTTCGAAAACCACCGTGGCGGAACGGTTCTGGGTCCTGATGCCAGGCCACTGGCCGCGGTCACCAAAGGGGCGGGCAACCGCTTGGGCGACGGCTATGACGGTGCGGTTCAAGGCAGTGTGGTGGCGACCTATCTGCACGGCCCGTGCCTGGCCCGCAATCCGGAACTGGCCGACCATCTGCTGACGCAGGTGGTGGGTGAGCTGCCGCCGCTGGAGCTCCCGGAAGTCGAGCTGCTGCGCCGGGAACGGCTGGCGGCCCCGCGCCGGGTGTAGCCCGCACGTCAGGATGCGAAAACGTCGACCGCCTTTGCGATCTGCGCCGCGGCATCGGTGAGAATGGGCTCACCGTGCCCGAATCCGGCGCGCTGCGCGCCCGTGGCAGCGAGCTTGGACACAGAGTCGGCGAGCTCGGCGCGGTCGGTGTTGAAAACCCCCACGATCACCTGACCGTTGAACTCGGCGACCACATCACCGGTCAGCACGGCGTCGGCGGCCGGCAGATAGAGGGCGATGCCGCCCGGGGTGTGGCCGGGCACGCCGATCACCCGCGCCCCGCCTGCGAAGTCGAGCACGTCACCGTCGCCGACCACCCGGTCCACCCGGCAGGCCGGGCCGTGCGGTGATGCGTCGAAGTCGGGCCGCAGCGTCCGCTCCGAGTCGGTCAGTACGGGCAGTGGCCCGGATTCGTCGCCGCGGATGAACTCGGCGTCACCTTTGCCTGCGATGACCTCCACATCGGACCAGTCCGCGATCTCGGCGGCCGCACCGCAATGGTCCTCGTGGAAATGCGTGAGGACGACGCGCTTGACGTGCAGGCGTCGCATACCGAGCGCGGCCAGCGCCTCGGCGATCAGGCCGGAGCTGTCCGGCCAACCGGTGTCGATGAGCGTGACACCTTCACCGTCCAGCCACAGGTAACTGTTGAGCAGGTGCGCCCGTTCACCGGGGATGCGCAGCCGGTACAACGAGGGCGCCAGCTGTTGGAGATCCGCCATAGACCTGACCGTAGTGACCTTGGCCATTGCGGGTCGAGGTGTTTCGCTGTGGCCGAAATCTGAGCCGCGAATCAGGCCACCGCGGCGGAGCCGCGAATCAGGCCATCGCGCGGCGGCCGGCCAGTGCCCGGCCCAGGGTGAGTTCGTCGGCGAACTCCAAGTCGCCGCCCATCGGAAGGCCCGAGGCGATGCGCGTGACCGTCAGCCCGGGGATGTCGCGCAGCATCCGGACCAGATAGGTGGCCGTGGCCTCACCCTCGGTGTTGGGGTCGGTCGCGATGATCACCTCGGCCACGTCGACGCCGTCGACGCGTTCACCGATCCGGTTGAGCAGCTCACGAATGCGCAGCTGGTCGGGCCCGACGCCCGACAACGGATCCAGCGCCCCGCCCAGCACGTGGTAGCGGCCGCGGAATTCGCGGGTGCGCTCGACGGCCTGCACGTCCTTGGGTTCCTCGACCACGCACACCAGTGAGGCGTCGCGGCGGGGGTCCTTGCAGATCCGGCAGCGTTCCTCGTCGGAGACGTTGCCGCAGACCGCACAGAAGGTGACGCCGTCGCGGATGCGGCCCAGCACCGCGGTCAGCCGATCGATGTCCGGCGGCTCGACGCTCAGCAGGTGAAACGCGATCCGCTGCGCGCTCTTGGGCCCGATGCCGGGCAGCTTGCCCAGCTCGTCGATCAGATCCTGTACTGGGCCTTCGAACACTTACAGCCCCGGAAGTCCGAACCCGCCAAGCCCGCCGGCCAGCGGGCCCAGGCGGCTCTGCGCCAGGGCGGTCACCTGATTGGAGGCATCGGCGAGGGCGCCGACGATGAGGTCCTGCAGGGTCTCGACGTCCTCGGGGTCAACGACCTTGGGATCGATCGCCACCGCGATCACCTCACCGCTGCCCTTGACCGTGACCTGCACCAGCCCGCCGCCGGCCTGGCCGTGCACCTCGGAGTTGGCCAGCGCCTCCTGCGCCTCCATGAGCTGCTGCTGTACCTGCTGCGCCTGCGCCAGCAGGGCCGACATGTCGGGCGTGCCTCCGGGTTGCATGCGTGGTCCCCTTGCCGTGTTGATTGCGTCTTGGTCTCGACTTGGTTGCTCTCGCCTGTCGGCGGCGATTCGGACTTTCAGCCTAGTCGGCGTGCGGGCTAGCGTGGCGCCCGTGCGAGTCCCAGCCTGCGTGCGTGTCGGCACCGCGATGGTCAGCAGCGTCATAGTCGCCGCGGCCGTCCCGGCCGTCATCGATGCTCCCCACGCCAACGCCGCTCCCTCGAACATCGCCGGCATGATCGTTTTCCTCGATCCCGGCCACAACGGCGCGAACGACGCATCGATCAGCCGCCAGGTACCCACCGGCCGCGGCGGCACCAAGGACTGCCAGGCCAGCGGCACCTCCACTACCGACGGCTACCCCGAACACACCTTCACCTGGGACACCACCCTGCGCGTACGCGCCATCCTGAACCAGATGGGTGTGCGCACCGCGATGTCACGCGGCAACGACAACGCGCTGGGACCGTGTGTCGACGAACGGGCCTCGATGGCCAATGCGCTGCGACCGAACGCCATCGTGTCCATCCACGCCGACGGCGGCCCGCCCAACGGCCGCGGCTTCCACGTGCTCTACTCGTCGCCGCCGTTGAACAATGTGCAGGCCGGGCCGTCTGTGCAGTTCGCCCAGACCATGCGCGATCAGCTGTCCGCGTCGGGCATCCCGCCGGCCACCTACATCGGTTCCGGTGGCCTGGACGCCCGCTCGGACATCGCCGGGCTCAACCTGGCGCAGTTCCCGTCGATCCTCGTCGAGTGCGGCAACATGAAGAACCCGGTCGACTCAGCGCTGATGAAAACCCCGGACGGCCAGCAGAAGTATGCCGAGGCGATCGCCCGGGGTGTCGCCGCCTACCTGGGTTCGCAGGCGCGCTAGCTTTCCACTTCCTTCTTCAGGTTGGCCAGCACCTCGTCCTGGATCTTGCGCAGGCCCAGCGGCGCGAATGTCTTCTCGAAGAAGCCCTTGACCCCGCCGGCACCGGTCCAGGTGGTCTTGAGATTGACCGACGATCCGGCGCCCGCCGGGGCGACGGTCCAGTTGGTCACCAGGCTGGAGTTCGCGTCCTTCTCGATCACCGTGTGGCCGGCAGCGTCCACCGACGCCTTGATGTCACGCACCCGGGACTCGGTCGCCTGCAGCTTCCAGCTGGCCACCGTGCCCGCTCCCTGACCACCCTCGAGGACCTGGTAGTCGCGGTAGTGCGAGGAGAGGATCTTCGGGCGGACGGTCTGGTAGTCCGCGATCGCGGCGAACACAGCGGCCGGCTCGGCGTTGATCAGAACCGTGCTGACCGCACTGACCTGTCCCATGACTGAAACTCCTTTTACTCGTGTCTGCGGTCGCATCGTTGGCAACCTCCGACTAGCGTATATGTGTGTCTGTTGTTACGACTGACGCACAAGCTGCCCATGCCCTCGGCGTGCAGCGCCTCATGGACAGTTACCGCGCCATACCGCCGAATTCGACGATCCGGCTTGCCAAACCCACGTCGAACCTATTTCGCGCGCGAGATCGCAGCGAAGTCAAAGGTTTGGACGTATCGGGGCTGACCGATGTGATCGCCGTGGACGCCGAAGCCCGCACCGCCGACGTGGCCGGCATGTGCACCTACGAGCATCTGGTGGCCGCGACGCTGCCCCACGGCCTGGCGCCGCTGGTGGTGCCGCAGCTCAAGACCATCACGCTGGGCGGCGCTGTCACCGGTCTGGGCATCGAGTCGACGTCATTCCGCAACGGACTGCCGCACGAATCGGTGCTGGAGATGGACATTCTCACCGGGGCAGGCGAAATCGTCACCGCATCACCCGAACAGCATCCCGACCTGTTTCGGACGTTCCCCAATTCATATGGCACGCTCGGATATTCGACCCGGCTTCGAATCGAGCTGGAACCCGTCAGCCCCTTTGTCGCATTGCGCCACCTTCGGTTTCACTCGCTGGCCGACCTCGTCGCGGCGATGGACCGGATCATCGAGACCGGCGGGCTGGACGGCGAACCGGTCGATTACCTCGACGGCGTGGTGTTCAGTGCCGACGAGAGCTACCTGTGCGTCGGTTTCAAGACGACGACACCCGGCCCGGTCAGCGACTACACCGGCCAGGACATCTACTACCGCTCGATCCAGCACGCGCAAGATGAGAAGCACGACCGGCTGACGATTCATGACTACCTGTGGCGGTGGGACACCGACTGGTTCTGGTGCTCACGGGCATTCGGCGCGCAGAACCCCACGATCCGGCGGTTCTGGCCGCGCCGGCTGCGGCGCAGCAGCTTCTACTGGAAACTGATCGGCTACGACCAGCGGTTCAACATCGCCGACCGCATCGAGAAGCGCAACGGGCGCCCGCCCCGCGAGCGGGTGGTGCAGGACATCGAGGTGCCCATAGAGAACTGTGAGCGGTTCCTCTCGTGGTTCCTGGAGAACGTGCCGATCGAACCGATCTGGCTGTGCCCACTGCGGTTGCGCGATGACGACCGCCATGGGGCGGGCTGGCCCCTGTATCCCCTGCGCGCCCACCACACCTACGTCAACGTCGGGTTCTGGTCCTCGGTACCGGTCGGCCCCGTGGAAGGCCACACCAACAAGCTGATCGAGACCAAGGTCAGCGAGCTCGACGGACACAAGTCCCTGTATTCCGATTCCTACTATCCGCGTGAGGATTTCGACGAGCTCTACGGCGGTGAGACCTACAAGGCCGTCAAGAAGTCCTACGACCCCGATTCACGCCTGTTTGACCTGTACTCGAAAGCCGTCTTGCGCCGATGAACGGAGAACAGCGATGACCACCTTCAAAGAACACTCGACGCACGCAACCGATCACAAGCTCAGCCTTGCCGAGATCCTGGAGATCTTCGCATCCGGCTCGCAGCCACTGAAGTTCACCGCGTACGACGGAAGCACCTCGGGGCCCACGGACGCCACGCTCGGCCTGGACCTCAAGACTCCGCGCGGCACCACCTATCTCGCGACCGCTCCCGGGGATCTGGGTCTGGCCCGCGCCTACGTGTCCGGCGACCTGGAGCTGTACGGAGTCCATCCCGGCGACCCGTACCCGCTGTTGTGCGCGCTGGCCGAGAAGATGGCGTTCAAGCGCCCGCCCGCCCGGGTGCTGGCCAACATCGTGCGGTCCATCGGCATCGAGCACCTCAAGCCCATCGCGCCGCCTCCACAGGAGGCACTGCCGCGGTGGCGCCGGGTGGTAGAGGGGTTGCGACACAGCAAGACCCGCGACGCCGAGGCGATCCACCACCACTACGACGTGTCGAACACGTTCTACGAGTGGGTGCTCGGGCCGTCGATGACCTACACCTGCGCGTGCTACCCGGATGCCGATGCCGGCCTGGAGGAGGCGCAGGACAACAAGTACCGCCTGGTGTTCGAGAAGCTACGGCTGCAGCCCGGTGACCGCTTGCTCGACGTCGGCTGCGGCTGGGGCGGCATGGTGCGTTACGCCGCACGCCACGGGGTCAAGGCGCTCGGGGTGACGCTGTCCAAGGAACAGGCACGGTGGGCGCAGGAGGCCATCGCCAAGGAGGGTCTCGGGGACCTTGCCGAGGTGCGCCACGGCGACTACCGCGACATCACCGAGACCGGGTTCGACGCCGTCTCCTCGATCGGCCTGACCGAGCACATCGGCGTGCACAACTATCCGGCGTACTTCGGCTTCCTCAAGTCGAAGATGCGTACCGGTGCGCTGCTGCTCAACCACTGCATCACCCGCCACGACAACCGAAGCGGAGCGGCCGCCGGAGGTTTCATCGACCGCTACGTGTTCCCGGACGGCGAGCTGACCGGCTCGGGACGCATCATCACCGAGGTGCAGGACGTCGGCCTGGAGGTCATGCACGAGGAGAACCTTCGCAACCACTACGCGATGACGCTGCGCGACTGGTGTGCCAACCTCGTCGAACACTGGGACGAGGCCGTCGCCGAGGTCGGGCTGCCCACCGCCAAGGTGTGGGGCCTGTACATGGCGGGCTCCCGGCTCGGCTTCGAGACGAATGTCGTCCAGCTTCACCAGGTTCTGGCCGTCAAGCTCGATGACCGCGGCAACGACGGCGGCCTGCCGCTGCGGCCGTGGTGGACGCCCTAGAACCCCAACGATAGGCAAGACGATCGGTAACGTTTTCCAGACCGTTCGTTATTGATCGTCTTGAGTGAGCCTCATACCGTTTGAGCCATGAAAACGGTTCTCATCACGGGTTGTTCATCTGGGTACGGACTCGAAACCGCCCGCCACTTCCACGCCAACGGTTGGAACGTGATCGCCACCATGCGCACGCCGCGCACCGGGCTGCTGCCGGATTCGGACCGAATCCAATTGGTGGCGTTGGACGTCACCGACCTCGACAGCATCTCGGCGGCGATCGAGGCCACTGGCCCGATCGACGTGCTGGTCAACAATGCGGGCATCGGCGTCGTCGGCGCCTTCGAGCCCATGGCGATGGACACGATCCGGGAAGTGTTCGAGACCAACACATTCGGCGTGATGGCCATGACCCAGGCTGTGCTGCCGCAGATGCGAACACGCGGATCCGGGGTGGTGGTCAACGTGACATCGAGCGTGACTCTGACGGCGATGCCGTTGGCCGCGGTGTACACCGCCAGCAAGATGGCGATCGAAGGATTCACCGCGTCGCTGGCACTCGAACTCGAGGCGGTGAACGTGACGGCGAAACTTGTCGAACCGGGCTACGGGCCGACCACGAGCTTCACCAGTAACGGCGCGACGCGGATGGACGGACTGATTCCCGAGCCGTATCAGGCGTTCGCCGGACCGATCCTGGCATCGTTCGGCCAGGCCACCGTCTTCACGACCGAGGCCGACGTCGCCGAGACCGTCTACCAGGCCGCGACCGACACGTCCGGCCGGCTGCGGTTCCCGGCCGGCGCAGACGCGGTGGCGCTCGCAGGCCAGTAGACCGGCATGGCGGAGGCGCTATCTTGTCGGCATGCCCCCGGCAGGTGTCGCCTCCGTGGCCGATCCGCTCGAAACGGTCATTCCGTTGCTGCGTCCCCAGGTCGTGCTGTCGAAGGTCGTCAGTGGAGCCGGCGACTGGAGTATCCGCAAGCCGCGCTACGCCGACCCCTCGTTCTGTTTGATGCTGGCGGGCAACTGCTGGCTCAGCCCGGACGGTATCGATCCCGTCGAACTCTTCGCGGGCGACTTCCTGTTACTGCCCGAGACACCGAGTTTCGTGATGGCCAGCGACCCCTCGTTGGCGCCGACCGACGTAGAGCTCCATCCGTCCGCCGATTCCCACTACGGACCGGTGGACGGACCGGAGCCGATGCGGATGCTCGGTGGATACTTCCGCTTCGACCGTGCCAACGCCAGGCTGCTGGTGAAGCTGCTTCCGCCAACGATTCTCATCCGCCACGACGAATCCGGCTCGGCCCGCCTGAACCGGATCGTCGAGCTCATCACCGACGAGGCGATCGCGCAACGTCCGTGCCGCGAACCGATTCTCGAGCGGCTCGTCGAGGTGCTGCTGATCGAGGCCTGCCGGTTCCGAACCGAACGCCCGACCGTAGGCGAGAACGGCCTGATCGCCGGGCTTTCCGACCCGCAGCTCGCCGGTGCCCTGCGAGAGATTCACGACGGCGTCGCCGAGCACTGGACGGTCGAGAAGCTGGCCCGCACCGCGAACATGTCCCGCGCCGTGTTCGCGGAACGCTTCGCGAACACGATCGGGATGCCACCGATGCAGTACGTGCTGGAGTGGCGGGTAGCGCTGGCCAAGGACATGCTGCAATCCGAGCAACTCTCGATAGGCGAGATCGCGGCCAGGACCGGCTACCAGTCGGCCAGTGCGTTCACCACCGCGTTCACCCGAGTGACCGGACGCTCGCCACGCGCATACGCCCGCGGCAGCGGGGACTGAACAGCGTCAGCTCTCGATCTTTCGCGCACCCAGTTCGTTCTGAAGCAGTTCCAGCGCGACCTCTTCGGGGTCGCGACGCGGCCCGGCCTCGCTCTGCGAAGCCTCGGCGAGCATTTCTGCCTCCTCCTCCTCAGGGGACGATGGCGGTTCGGGATCCGGCACCGGCTCGGGTTCGGGAATGACACGGCCCGGCCGGGCCGGGACCCGCGGCGGGGGTTTGGCGGCCTTCGGTGGAGGCGGCGGGGCTGCCTCCGCAGTCCCGACCTCGCAGCGGATCTGCCAGTCCACCCCGAGCGCATCCTTGAGCGCATCCCGGATCACATCGGCATTGCGCGACTCGGTGAGCCGCTTCGCCAGCGGCGGTGATTCATGCGACAGCACAAGGGTTTTGTCCTCGACCGCCCGCACGATCGCCCCCGACAGCATGACCTCGGTGGTGCGGCTGCGTTCACGCACCTTCTCCCGCACCGTCGTCCACATCGAACGCACGGCGGCTGCGTTGGGCTCGCCACCGGGGGTCACCGCTGCCGGCGCCGGCGGGGCTTCTGGCTCCGGTTCGGGGGCGGGCTCGGGCTCGAAGTCGGGCTCCGGCGGGAGCGGCGGCTCGGGCTCGGGTTCCGGAGCAGGTGCTGGCGGCGGTGGTGGCGGTGCCGAGACCGGTTCGGGGGCGGCAACCGGTTCCGGAGCCGCGACCGGTTCGGGGGCGGCGATCGGTTCGGGAGCGGGCGGCGGCGTCGGGGCGGGAGCGTCGGCAGGGGCCTCGACCGGCGCCGCCTGGCTGCGCCGGGTGAAGGTCTTGGTGGGCTCGGCGGCGGGACGGGCGGCCGATGCCGCGGCCTCACCAGCAGGGATCGACAGGTCCAGCCGGGTCTCGATGCGTTCGATGCGCTGCAGCAGCGCCGACTCGGTGTCATGCGCCGAGGGCAGCAGGAGCCGGGCACACACCACCTCCAGCAGCAGCCGCGGCGCGGTCGCGCCACGCATCTCCCCGAGGCCCGCGTGCACCACCTCGGCATAACGGGCCAGCGTGGCCGCACCCAGCTTGTCGGCCTGCTCCCGCATCCGCTCCAGCACGTCGGCCGGTGCGTCCACGACACCGCGGGTGACCGCGTCGGGCACGGCCTGCAGCACGATCAGATCCCGGAAGCGTTCCAGCAGATCGGTGGCAAAGCGCCGTGGATCGTGTCCGGCGTCGATCACCGCCTCCACGGCACCGAACAATGCGGCCGCATCGCCGGCGGCCAGGGCCTCGACCGCTTCGTCGATGAGCGCCATGTCCGTGGCACCGAGTAGGGCCAGCGCCCGCTGATAGGTGATGTGGTTGCCGGTGGCGCCCTGCTCGGAGCCCGCCAGCAACTGATCGAGCACCGAGAGCGTGTCGCGCGGGGAGCCGCCGCCGGCGCGGATGACCAGCGGGTACACCGCGTCGTCGACGTTGACGTTCTCCTCGGCGCAGATGCGCTCGAGTAACGGGCGCATGGTGCGCGGGGCCAGCAGCCGGAACGGGTAGTGGTGGGTACGCGACCGGATGGTCGGCAGCACCTTCTCCGGTTCGGTGGTGGCGAACACGAAGATCAGGTGCTCCGGCGGCTCCTCGACGATCTTGAGGAGCGCGTTGAAACCGGCCGTGGTGACCATGTGCGCTTCGTCGATGATGAAGATGCGGTAGCGGGATTGTGCAGGGGTGAAGAATGCGCGATCACGCAGTTCTCGGGTGTCGTCGACGCCACCGTGGCTGGCCGCGTCGAGTTCGGTGACGTCGAGGTTGCCCGGGCCGTTGGGGGCCAGCGCGACGCACGAATCGCAGACCCCGCAGGGTGTGGGCGTGGGGCCCTGCTCGCAGTTGAGCGAGCGGGCCAGGATGCGCGCCGAGGACGTCTTGCCGCAGCCGCGCGGCCCGGAGAACAGGTAGGCGTGGTTGATCCGGCCCGCGGTCAGTGCAGTAGATAGCGGCTCGGTGACATGTTCCTGGCCAACGACTTCCGCGAAGGTTGCCGGCCGGTATTTGCGGTAGAGAGCCACGGAAGAAGGCTACCGACTGCGTCCGACGCCGCGCCGGTGCCCGTTGACTTTGCAACCGCGCACACGGCTATCCGCACAAATGCAGCGTCAACTCCAAGTCAACACAGAGTTCTGCACACAGCGCCATTCATCCACAGGACGGCGACGCCGAGACCGGCACACACCCATCTTTGTCCCCGCCACCGGCGACTCTCGCCGAATGAGTGAGCCCTTCATCGGCACCGAAGCCCTGGCGGCCGGCGTCGTCAACCGCTACCAGCTCAGCCGCTACCACCGCACGGTCTTGCCGAACATCTACGTGGACAAGCGAACTGCTTTGTCGCTGCGACAACGCAGTGCGGCGGCATGGTTGTGGTCGGGTCGCAACGCAGTGATCGCGGGTGCCGCCGCATCGGCGCTCCATGGCGCGAAGTGGGTGACCGACGACGTTCCGATCGAGTTGATCAGCGCCAAGACCAAGCCGCCCGAGAAGGTGATCACCCGACAGGACCTGATCTGCGACGGGGAGGTCGCGCGCATCGGCGGTCTGTCGGTCACGAGCGTCGAGCGCACTGCTTTTGACCTTGGGCGCCGCGGGTTGATCGGTGCGGCCGTCGCACGGCTCGACGCACTTGCTCGAGCCACCGGATTGAAGGCGGACGACGTGCTGACGCTGGCCGCAGGCCACCGGCATGCCCGTGGCCTGCGGCAACTCGAACGGGCGCTGAACCTGTTCGACCCCGGCGGCCAGTCCCCGAAAGAAACCTGGCTGCGGTTGATGCTCATCGACGCAGGTTTTCCGCGGCCGCAAACACAGATACCGGTGCTGGGGCCCGACGGCTACCCGAGGTACTTCCTCGACATGGGTTGGGAGGAACTGATGCTGGCGGTCGAATACGAGGGTGTGCAGCACGCCGATCAGCTCGGCTATGACATCACGCGTGCCGACTACATCACGCGAGCCGGCTGGACCCACGTGAGAGTGGCCTCGGGACACCGACGGCCCGCCATCATCGCCCGGGTGGAACGCGAATGGGATCGGCTTTGGCGACCAGAGCTCGGGATCACGCCGCGCCGGCCGCCGCTGGCCGGTCCCCCACTGGAACTCGGCTGTTGACTTTGACACCACGCACACCGCTACTCGCACCGATGCGGCGTCAGTTCTAGGTCAACGCAAAAGATGCTCGGTCGCCGCGAGCAGGGCGCAGGTGGCCAGGCCGTCGATCGCCTCACGCACATCGGACAGCGACGGGAACGTCGGCGCGATGCGGATGTTCTTGTCCTCGGGGTCCTTGCGGTACGGGAACGACGCACCCGCCTCGGTCACCGCGATCCCGGCGTCCTTGGCCAGGGAAACGGTGCGTTTGGCGGTGCCGGGCCACACGTCGAGGCTGACGAAGTAGCCGCCCTTGGGATCGGTCCACGACGCGATCTTCGACTCCCCCAGCCGGTCCTCGAGGATCTCGGCGACCAAGGCGAACTTGGGAGCGATCAGCTGCCGGTGGCGCTGCATCTGCAGCCGCACGCCGTCGGCGTCGCCGAAGTAGCGACTGTGGCGCAGCTGGTTGATCTTGTCCGGCCCGATCGTCTTCTTGCCCGCGTGCTGCAGGTACCAGGCGATGTTTCCCAGCGAGCCGCCCAGGAAGCTCACCCCTGCCCCGGCGAAGGTGATCTTGGAGGTCGAGGCGAACACCAGCGGACGGTTCGGGTTACCTGCGGCCTCGGCCAGACCCAGCACGTCGACCTGGCGGATGAACTCGTCGGTCAGGGTGTGGACCGCGTAGGCGTTGTCCCACATCAACCGGAAATCGTTTGCCGCCGTGCGCATCTGGACGAGACGTCGGACGACTTCCCAGGAGTAGGTGACGCCGGTCGGGTTGCCGTACACCGGAACGCACCACATGCCCTTGATCGCCGGATCGGCCGCGACGAGTTCCTCGATCAGGTCGACGTCCGGCCCGTCCTCGCGCATCGGCACCGCGATCATCTCGATTCCGAACGACTCGGTGATGGCGAAGTGCCGGTCATAGCCGGGCGCGGGGCAGAGGAACTTTACGACAGGCTCTTGGCCCCAGGGCCGCACCGAGTCCACACCGCCGTGCAGCAGCGAGAACACGATGACGTCGTGCATCATCTCCAGGCTCGCGTTGTTGCCCGCGATCAGGTTCTGCACCGGGATGCCGAGCAGCTCGCCGAAGATCTCCCGCAGTTCGGGCAGCCCGTGCAGGCCGCCGTAGTTGCGGGTGTCGGTGCCTTCGCGGTCGCGGAAGGAGTCTTTTTCGGAACCGGGGAGCGACAGCAGCGCGTTGGAAAGATCCAACTGCTCGGGAGCGGGCTTACCCCGGGTCAGGTCCAGGCTCAGCTTCTTGGCCTGCAGCTCTGCGTAGTTGCGCTGTTGGACTTCGTGCTGCGCGAGCAGATCGTCGCGGCCGAGAGACTGGAACGACACCGCGCGCCTTTCACAGATGGTGAATGAGCTGAACATAAAGGGGACCCCGCGCACCCGCCAGAGCCCGTTGACCCTTGCTGCCTTCCGGCCCTGGGGGAGTTCACAGGATGGACGCCGCGCGGGGTCCACAGCGAGTGTAATACCCGCCCCTTCCCCGGCGTTTACGGGACTGGTTCGAGCGTCGGCTACGATTGCCGACGGAGGATTCGCCTAGTGGCCTATGGCGCTCGCCTGGAACGCGGGTTGGGTTAACAGCCCTCAGGGGTTCAAATCCCCTATCCTCCGCGCTCGGGTCCGGGGTGCGACCTGCTGAATCAACCCTGATCAGCAGTTCGCACCCCGGCCCAATTAGGTACCCGAGGAGGAGTATGGGCCGCACCGTCGCGGTGATCTGGCACGTGTCGTTTTCGATCGTGGCCGCCGGCCTCTTCTTCTTTTTCGTTCTTCCTCGATGGCCCGAACTCATGGGCCAGACCTCGCCGACGCTCGGGCTGATCCTGCGCATCGTCACCGGTGTGCTGATCGGTCTGGCGGCCCTGCCGGTGGTGTTCACCCTGCAGCGGACCAAGCGTCCCGAGCTGGCCACCCCGGAGCTGGCGCTGCGGTTGCGGACCGCCTCGATCTCCCTGCACGTGCTGGCAGCGGTGCTGATCGTCGTCACCGCGGTCTCCGAGATCTGGTTGTCACTGGACAGCTTGGGGCCGTGGCTGTTCGGGATCTACGGCGCCGCCGCCGCAATCGCACTCCTCGGCATCTTCGCCTTCTACCTGGCCTTTGTCGCCGAACTGCCGCCCCCGCCGCCGAAGCCGGTCAAGACCCGCGAGAAGGCCGAGCGCCGCGGACGCAAGAAGGCCGACGCGGAAGAGACCGCGGAGACCGACGCGGAAGAGACCGAGGTCGAGGAGACCGAAGCCGAGGCCGAGGCCGAGGCCGAGAAGGCTGACGAAGACGAGGCTTCCGAAGAGTCCGAAGAGGCCACCGAGGACGAGGAACCGGCCGGCGCGTCTCTGCGTAACCGGCGGCCGTCCAGCAAGACCGGCACCAAGCGCAGGGGCCGGCGTGCGCGCGGCGACGTCGCCACCGAAGACTGACGCAACGCCGATCGCGTCGACATCGGGTTCTTGCCCAGCCAAGATGGGTACATGAGCAAAGTGGGCTCACATCCGTTCAAAGTGATTCTCGCGGCGGTACTGACCGCCGCGGCTGCCGTCGTCGTCCCGTCGGCACCTGCCGGCGCCGCACCTGGTGACCCGGAGGCGGTGGCAACCCAGGTCGAACCATCGGTGGCGCGCATCGACACCCGGGTGGATTACCAGCAGGCCTATGGCATCGGCACCGGCATCGTGCTCTCCCCGAGCGGTGAGGTGCTGACCAACTATCACGTCGTCCAAGGGGCCAACTCGATCAGTGCCACCGTCGGCGGCCAGAGATTCCCCGCCGACCTGGTCGGATACGACCGTCAAAACGACATCGCGGTGCTGCAACTGCACGGTGCAGCCGGCCTGCCGCCGGCACCGATCGGCGATTCGGCGGCGCTGGCACCGGGTCAGCCGGTGGTCGCGCTGGGCAATGCCGGAGGCAGCGGTGCACCGCTGACCCGCGAGATCGGCACCGTCAGCGCCTTCAACCGCACCGTAAACGCCGAAGACGAACTGACCGGCACCAGCGATGAGATCAACGGCCTGTTCGAGTTCGCCGCGCCGGTCCGTGCCGGCGATTCCGGGGGGCCGGTGGTCAACGATGCGGGCCAGGTCGTCGGGATGACGACAGCAGCGTCGGTGAACTTCCGGATGGGCCCCGGCGGCAAGGGATTCGCGATCCCGATCAACGACGCGATGGGCATCGCCGGCCAGATCCGCGCCCGCACCCCGTCACCCTCGGTGCACATCGGACCGCCGACCATGCTCGGCGTCGGAGTGCGCACCGCGCAGCGCCAGAACGGCGGCGTGATCGTCCAGGACGTCATTTCCGGCGGACCGGCAGAAGCGGCCGGCCTGATTCCGGGCGATCTGCTCACGAGCATCGAGGGCACCCGACTGGATTCGGCCCGCACCCTGACGCTGGTTCTGGATCAGCATTACCCCGGCGATGTCGTGGGCCTGACCTGGCTGGACCAGGGGGGCCAACAACGCACCGGCAAGGCCACGCTGGCTGCCGGGCCGTAACTCGTGGTCACGCTGGACCGCCTGATCAACGTCCTGGGCGGCTACGGGGTGCGGCTGCGCACCCCGGCGAATGGACCCTGTCCGGCGCCACGCTCGACCGAGCTGCGCAGCGTCGTGATGCACGAACCCGGGCAGGTCATCGGTGACGTCCTGCTGGCAGTCGGGGCCACCTCGGTCGCCGAGGCTGTTCAGTGGGCGGCCGCCGCGCGTGCCGTGGTGGTGCTGGTCCGCGGCCCCGACAGGCCCGCCGGCGATGACGAGCCAGTGGCCGACGACCGTATCGCGGTGATGACCGTCGACCCCGAAGTCTCCTGGAGCGAGCTGGCGGCCGTGGTCTACGGCGTCGTGCTGGAGGGGCGGGAAACCGAATCCGGGCGTGGCCCAACCGATTTGTTCGCCCTGGCCGACAGTCTGGCCGACGCCGTGGGCGGCTCGGTCACGATCGAGGACCGGCGCAGTTCGGTGCTGGCCTACTCGCGGCTGCAGCAGCATGCGGACCCGGCCCGCGCCGAGACGATCTTGAGCCGCCGGGCACCGCAACAGCTGCGGGCCTTGTTCGAAGCCCGCGGGGTGTTCCGGCATCTGGCCGAATCCGACGAGCCGATGTTCGTCGGCGGTGACGACGAACGCGGCCTCACCGGGCGGATGGTGGTGGCCGCCCGGGCCGGGCGCGAACTGCTCGGGTCGATCTGGGTGACATGTGCCGAGCCATTGCCCGACGCGCGCCGGGCCGCGCTGGCCGACGGCGCCCGCATGGTCGCCCTGCACCTGCTGCGCTCACGCGCCAGCGCCGATCTGGAACGCCAGGTGGAGTCCGAGCTCGTCATCCGTCTGCTCGAGGGCGCTGCCGACGCCACCACGGCGGCCAGCCGGCTCGGGCTCCCGCAGACGCCGCTGCGGGTGATCGCGCTGCGGGCCCAGACCGCCGACGAGCGGCACGCCGCTCTGCTGTTGGCGTTCGAGCGGGCGACGGCAGGCTTCGGCTGGTCGCGACCCGGACGCAGCGCCCTGGCCGGCAACACCGTCTACACCGTGCTGCCCGGCGCCGAGGCCCAGGCCGCGAGCGGCTGGGTGGCGGGGTTGCGCGCCGCGCTGCCCGAGCCAGTGACCGTGCTGGCCGGGATCAGCGGCCCGGCCACCGCCGCCGAACTGGCGCTGGCTCGCAGTGAGGCCGACGAGTGCCTGGCCCTGCACGAGGTGCGCCACGGCGACGCCAAGAACCTGGACGAGCAGGTGCCCGTCTACGACGAGGCCTGGGACGAGATCCTGCTGCAACGCCTGCGCATCGCGGCCCGTGCCGGGCGTGCCCCGCAGCGCGGACCGGTCGCCGAACTACGCGCCCATGATCAGGCCCACGGCACGCAGTACGCGGGGACGCTACGGGCCTGGTTGGAGGCCCAGGGCGATCTGGCCGGGGCCGGGCGGGCGCTGGGCGTGCACGAGAACACCGTGCGCTACCGGCTGCGCAAGATGGTCGAGTTGACCCAGCTCGACCTGGACGATGCGCGCAAGCGGGTGGCGATGATGATCGAGCTCGCGGCGACAGAAGAGTTGTCGTAACTCGACAATCTCGCGCCTCCTGCTTGTCGAGATCCTGCAAACAAAGTACGCCTGGTCAGCCCCACCATGGGGAGCATGAATGGGGTCGAGCGCATTGACGGCGGACCGCGGTCAGCGGTGGTCGTGGGTGCAGGCATTGTCGGCCTGTCCACGGCATGGTTTCTCCAAGAGCGCGGGGTCGAGGTCACTGTCGTCGACCGCCGCGGAGTGGCCGCGGGTGCGTCCTGGGGCAACGCCGGCTGGATCTCGCCGACGCTGACGATCCCGCTCAACGACCCCGCGGTGCTGCGCTACGGGCTGCGGTCGCTGTTCGACCCGGCCGCTCCCCTGCACATCCCACTGAACTCGGGACCCCGCGTACTGGCGTTCCTGACCCGGTTCGCCATGAACTGCAGGCTCTCGACGTGGACCCGGGCTGCCAAGGCCAACGTCCCGTTCAACGAGGAATGCCTCGAGGCCTACGACGTCCTGACCGCCAACGGAGTGTCGGTACCCACCACCGACGGACCGATCACGGCGCTGTTCGAAACGCAGCGGCAGGCCGAACATCTGATGACCGAACTGCGCCGGATGGCCGCGGTCGGTCAGACCGTGACGGTGACCGGCCTGTCCGGTGAAACACTGCGCGACCATGTGCCGCTGGCGTCGGCGGCGATCACCGCGGGCATCAGCGTGGAGGGTCAACGATTCGTGGATCCGGGCCGGTTCGTCCAGGCGCTCGGTGATGCCGTCATGGCCAGAGGCGCGGAGCTGGTCATCGGTGAGGTCACCGACGTTCGGGCCGAGGGTGCCACCGTCACCGTGGATCTGGCGGACGGCTCGCTGAGCGCCGACACCGCGGTGATCGCCACCGGGGCGTGGCTGTCGAAGCTCGCCAAGCCGTGGGTCCGCACGCCGGTGCAGGCCGGACGCGGTTACTCGTTCACCGTGCCGGTGCACCGACCGATTCTCGGCCCCATCTACCTGCCCGATGCCCGCGTCGCCTGCACGCCGTACCAGGGCGGGCTGCGGGTGGCCGGGACCATGGAGTTCCGCTCCCCCGACGATCCGCTGCAACCCCGGCGAGTCGACGCGATCATCGCCTCGGCCGCCCCACTGCTCGACGGTGTCGACTGGGATGCCCGCACCGACGTGTGGGTGGGCGGCCGTCCGGTCACGCCGGACGGGCGCCCACTGATCGGTGAAGTGGCACAAGGCATCTACATGGCAGGCGGCCACGGCATGTGGGGCCTGGCCCACGGCCCCGTCACTGGGCGGCTGCTCGCCGAGTACATCACCACCGGAAAGCAACCCGAAGTCCTGAGGGAATTCGACCCGCGCCGCTGACGATTCACGACTTTGCCCTAACGGGCCAACAAGCCGTCAGGGGCGGCGCGCGAACCCGCCCCTGACGGCATCTCCGCATCATCGGAAGGAAACCACAATGACTGTCAGCCAACGCATTTGGTTGTCACCACAGGCGTACGACCGACTCCAGACCGAGTTGTCGACTCTGCGCGACCTGATCTCGGGCGAAGCCGCATCGGATTCCGACGAGAACGAGGTGGCGATCCAGCGGGCCCGCCAGACCCGCATCCAGCAGATCCACGACCTGCTGCTCAACGCCGTCGTCGGTGAAGATCCGCCCGACGACGGGGTGGCCGAGCCGGGCATGGTGCTGACCGTGCGCTACGACCAGACCGGCGAGGTCGAGACGTTCCTGCTGGGCATCCGCGGCGCCGAATACGGCGACCTGGAGGTCTATTCGGTGAACTCCCCGCTGGGCGAGGCCATCGTCGGCGCGCGTCCCGGCGAACAGCGGCAGTATCCGGTGCCCAGCGGAGAGGCCGTGCCCGTCACCTTGATCAGCGCGGTGCCGTTCGGGATGCACCTGCCAACCGCGGGATAGGGCGCGCGCGTCTTACTCTGTCCGAATGGCAGGCGAACGCAAGGGCACGCCCGGCAGCTTGACCGCCGATGACTGGGTGCAGGCCGGGTACACCCTGCTGGCCTCCGACGGGATGCGGGCGCTGAAAATCGAGCGGCTCTGCGAACAGATCGGCGCCACCCGGGGCAGCTTCTACTGGCACTTCACCGACATGAAGGGCTACCGGGCCGCCCTGGTGGCGTCGTGGAATGCCTTCCTGGAACAGGACCGCCGCGCGCTGGCCGAACTCGAGGACCTGCCGCCACGCGAACGGCTGTCGCAGATGATGAGGCAGCTGCTGAGCCCGCGGCACTGGACGCTGGAGCGCGCGATGCGGGAGTGGGCCAGATCCGACGACATCGCCGCGGCCAACGTGCGGGCGGCCGATCACCGGGTGCTGGTCGCCGTCACCAAGGCCTACCTCGACTACGGGTTCAGCCCCGAGGACGCGGGCCTGCGCGGCCAGGCCACCTTCGCCACCGGTATCGGGGCCCTGCACCTCATGGACTCGGCCGACGCGCTCACCGCCGCCGACCGCTATGAGCGCTTTCTGGACCTCATGCTGGCTCGATGATCGCGGAGAACACGCGCTCGAACAGGTCGGTCAGCTGATCGGTGTCCGCGTCGGTCAAGCCCGGGCTCCTGATCACCCGGCGCATCAGTAGGACACCGCTCATCACCGACAGCATGGCATCGGTGCGGAGCTGCCGGCCGGCCTCCGGGAGCTGCCGGGCCAACCGCTGACCGACGTGGCGCGCGATCGCGTCGCGGACGATGTTCACCGCAGCCGGATTCGAGATGGACCGGAGCATGATCAGGAACGGCTCCAGCGGGTCGGCGTCCGGGTCGGAGCGTTCGACCAGTGCAGTGGCGGCATCGCGGGCCAGGGCGTCTGGTTCCTCGGCGACGATCGTCGGAGGCGCGAACGAGGTCTCGACCGCCTCGGCGAACAGCTGCTCCTTGGACCCGAAGTAGCGGTTCACCAGCATCGCGGTGACCCCGGCGTCTCGCGCGATCTCACGAACGCCGACACCGTCGTACCCGGACAGCGCAAAGTGGCGGATCGCCGATTGCAGGATCGCCTCGCGGGTGGCAGCGGCATTGCGTGGTCGGGAGGAACCCATACCGAGAACGCTAGGGAATATTGCGCCGCAAGTCTACGTATGTATACCTACCGGATGTATACGAGCGTAGACATAGGAGCGTGGTCATGGATCTGGGTCTGTCCGGCAAGCGCGCACTGGTCACCGGATCGAGCACCGGACTCGGTCAGGCCATCGCTGAAACGCTTGCCGCGGAGGGTGCTTCCGTCGTGGTCCACGGGCGCGACGCATCACGCGCGAAGGCCGTCGCCGAGCACATTCGTGCCGGCGGCGGCGACGCGGTATCCGTCACCGGCGACCTGACCACCGACGCAGGTGCCGACGCCGTAGCCGCGACCGCGGGCGACATCGACATCCTCGTCAACAATGCCGGGCAGTACGACGGGCTCGGTTGGTCAGAACTCACGGCCGAGCGATGGGCGCAGATCTATCAGGTCAATGTCGTATCCGGGGTGCGAATGATCGAGCGCCTCGTACCGGGGATGCGGCGGCGCGGCTGGGGCCGTGTCATTCAGATCGGCGGCGGGCTGGCGATCCAACCGGTCGCCATGCAGCCGCACTACAACGCAACCCTCGCCGCCCGACACAACCTCACCGTGTCGCTGGCCCGGGAGCTCGCCGGTACGGGCATCACATCCAACACCGTCGCGCCAGGGGTCATCCTGACCGAACCCGTGCGCGACATGGCCATCAGCGCCGCAGCAGCGACCGAGTGGTTTCCCAACGACATCGGCCGCTTCGGCAGGCCAGACGAAATCGCCTACGCGGTCGCATTTTTGGCCAGCACGCAGGCCGGCTACATCAGCGGTGCCGATCTGCGCGTCGACGGCGGAACCGTCCGCAGCGTCGCCTGAATCGCTACTCCACCCAGATATGTCAACCGAAAGCAGGTAACCGCAATGTCGTACGTATTTCTGGTGTCTGGCGCATCCCGTGGTCTGGGCCGCGCCATCGTAGAAGCCGCATTGGGCGCGGGACACCGCGTCGTCGCCGGTGTCCGCTCCCCTGACGCCCTGGCCGACCTTGCCGCCGGGGAACCGGACCGCCTCGCCGTTGTCCAACTCGACGTGACCGATGACGACCAGGTGCGCGCGGCAGTGGCCACCGCGGTCGAGCGGTTCGGCCGGCTCGATGTGTTGGTCAACAACGCGGGCTACGCGAACATGGCCGCCATCGAAGACTTCGACTTCGACGACTTCCGCACCCAGATCGACGCCAACTTCCTCGGCGTCGTACGGCTCTCCCAAGCCGCACTCCCCGTCATGCGTGCCCAGCGGGCCGGTCACATCGTCCAGATCTCGTCGGTGGGCGGGCGACTCGTGCGCGCCGGCCTGGGTGCATACCAGTCGGCCAAGTGGGCTGTCACCGGATTCTCCGGCGTGCTCGCCAAGGAGGTCGCACCTCTCGGAATCAAGGTCACGGTCCTGGAACCCGGTGGTATGCGCACTGATTGGGCAGGGTCGTCGATGCGGGTCGACACTGTCCGCGAGGAGTACGCCACCACCGTCGGCGCGTCGATCGCCCAAAGCACTCCGGAGAACCTCGGGGCCAGCGACCCCACCAAGGTGGCCGAACTCGTCGTCACCATCGCCGAGATGGGCGATCCCCCGGCGAGGTTGCTCGTGGGCCCCGATGCCTACTGCTACGCGACCGCCGCCGGGCGCGACCTGCTGGCCGACGACGAGAAGTGGGAGGCCCTCAGCCTTTCCACCGCGGCCGATGACGTCACCGCCGATCAGGTCGACCCGCTGGGAGCCGCCAAATGAGGACAACCCTCGGGCACTCGGAGTTGACGGTGCGCCCGATCGGTCTGGGCTGCATGGGAATGTCGCAGTCCTACGGCGACGCCGACGACAGCGAGTCGGCGGCCACCATCCGCACCGCACTCGAACTCGGGGTGGACTTCCTCGACACCTCCGATGTCTACGGCGCGTCCGACATCACCTTCGGTGTGCCGATCCGCGGCTTCGGCCACAACGAGCGACTGATCGGCGGCGCGATCGCCGGACGCCGGGACGAGATCGTGCTGGCGACCAAGTTCGCGGCGAAGATCAACGACTCCGAGAACGGAATCGCGATCGACGGCAGGCCCGAGTACGTGCGAACCGCATGTGAGGCAAGCCTGCGGCGCTTGGGAACCGACGTCATCGACTTGTACTACTACCACCGCCTCGACCCGAGCGTGCCGATCGAGGAAACCGTGGGAGCGATGGCCGAACTGGTCGCGGCAGGCAAAGTCCGTGCCATCGGGCTCAGCGAGGTCGGCCCGGACCAACTCCGCCGCGCACACGCCACGCACCCGATCACCGCACTGCAATCCGAGTACTCACTGTGGGAACGGCACGTCGAGGAGGGCATCACATCGACGTGCCGGGAATTGGGCATCACCCTCGTGCCCTACAGCCCGCTGGGCCGCTCGGCGCTCACCGGATCAGTGACGGCCGGTAGCACCTTCGCCGCGGGCGACTTCCGGGCCACGAACCCGAGGTTCTCGGCGGAGAACCTCGCGGTCAACCTCGAGCCGGTAGAGCAACTTCGAGCCATCGCGGCGGAGAAGGGTTGCAGCCCAGGACAGCTGGCGTTGGCCTGGTTGCTCGCGCAGCCGCTCGATGTGGTGCCGATTCCCGGGACCAAGCGGATCCCGTTCGTCCGGGAGAACATCGCAGCCACCGACGTTGCGATCAGTGCCGATGAAGTGGCCCTTCTGGCCGGGATATTCGCACCGGGCCGCGTCGCGGGCGAGCGCTACGCCCCGGTTCACGCCCGGACAATCCGGTGAGGCGCGGTGGCGGCTAATCCTGGCGGCGGTTGCCTTCCTCGTCCCAATTGGCCGCCACCTTCTTGCTCGGCTGCACCCGGGGCGGCTCTCCCGGCATCTTCGGATAGCTCGGCGGGTACGGCAGATCCCCCAGGCCGCGTTCCTCATCGGCGGCTACCAGGTCCAGCAGCGGCTGCAGGGACTGCTTCTTCTCGTCGATGCCGGCCCATGGATCTTCCCGTCCGGCAAGGAAATCCGGCACGGTGGCGATCGTGTAGTCGTCGGGGTTGGCGTCGCGGAGCTCGGCCCAGGACAACGGTGTCGACACGGTCGCGATCGGGGTCTTGCGGGCCGAGTAGGCCGAGGCGAACGTGCGGTCGCGGGCGTTCTGGTTGTAGTCGATGAACAGCCGCTCTCCCCGCTCCTCCTTCCACCACGACGTGGTCACCGCATCGGGGGCGCGCCGCTCCACCTCGCGGGCCAGGGCGATCCCGGCCCGGCGCACCGCGATGAAATCCCAGTCGGTCAAGATCGGCAGGAAGATGTGCACGCCGCGGCCGCCGGAGGTTTTCGGATAGCCGACCAGGCCCAGCTCGTCGAGAAGCGGCTTGAGCACATCGCAGGCGACCGCCGCGGCCTCAGCGAACCCGGTGCCCGGCTGCGGGTCCAGGTCGATACGCAGCTCGTCGGGGTGTTCGGTGTCCGGGCACCGAACCTGCCAGGGGTGCAAGGTGATCGTGCCCATCTGCGCGGCCCAAGCGATGGCCGCCGGGTGCGTCACCTTGAGGGCGTCCGCGGTTCGGCCGGACGGGAAGGTGACGACGCAGGTCTCCAGGTAGTCGGGATGCTTCTGTGGGACCCGCTTCTGGTAGATCTCCTCACCCTCGATGCCGTCGGGGAACCGCTGCAGATGGGTGGGCCGATCTTTCAACAGCGCGACCATGCGGTCGGCGACGCTGAGGTAGTACTCCATCAGCTTGCCCTTGGTGCCGTCCTTGCCGAGCTTCGGGTAGTACACCTTATCCGGGTTGGTGAACCGGACCTTGATCCCGTCGACATCGAGTTCGGTTGCCGGGGTTGCCATTTCAGCTGTCTCCCTCGAGAACGTCGTACAGGTCGTAGTTCAGCGGGACGTCGAGCTGGTCGAACGTGCAGCTCGACGGTTCCCGGTCCGGGCGCCAACGCATGAACTTCACGGCGTGCCGGAAGCGTTGCCCGTGAACGGTGTTGCCTTCCATCTGGTCATAGGCCACCTCGCACACACGCTCGGGGCGCACCGGAATCCAGCGCTTGTCCGCGGCCGAATTCCAGCGGCTGGGGTCACCCTCGCGGACTTCATCGCCCTCCCGCAGCGGCTCCAGATCGGCCAGCAGCTTGACTCGGTCCTTGACGCTGAACGAGGCTGCACCACCGACCATCTGCAGTTCACCGTCGGGGCGGTAGAGGCCGAGCAGGATCGAGCCGACACCCTCGCCGCTCTTGTGGATGCGGTAACCGATAGCCACGCAATCGGCGTCGCGGTGGTGCTTGACCTTCACCATCTCCCGCTTGCCCGGCAGGTAGGGCCCGTCGAGCTTCTTGGCGATCACCCCGTCGAGCCCGGCCCCCTCGAAGGTCTGCAACCACTGAGCACCGAGTTCGGGATCGGTGGTGGTCCGGGTGACATGACACCACTGCTTGGCGTTGACGGCGTCGATCAGCGCCTCACGGCGCACCCGGAACGGCTCGGCGAGCAGCGACCGGTCACCGGTGGCCAGAGCGTCGAATCCGATGAAATGCGCCGGGGTCTGTTCGGCGAGCATCCGCACCCTCGACTCGGCCGGATGGATGCGCTGCGACAACGACTCCCAGTCCAGACGGACCCGGCCGTCGATCTCTCGGGGCACCACCACCTCACCATCGAGGACACAGCGCTCGGCGAGTTCGGCACGCAGCGCGTCGAGCAGTTCGGGGAAGTAGCGGCCGAGTTCCTTCCCGCTGCGGGACTGCAGCACCACCTCGTCGCCGTCCCGGAAGGCCAGCGCACGGAAGCCGTCCCATTTCGGCTCGTAGGACCACACCCCGCCCTCGTCGGGCACCTTCACCTGGGCTTTGGCGAGCATCGGTTCGATCGGCGGCACTACGGGTAGGTCCACGGGCTCCATCCTGGTTCATCGGGGTGTCCTGGATCTAGACCGCCGCGCCGCCGCCAACTCATCGCACGGATTCGAGGAACAGCCCGGCGGCGGTTGGGACCAGTCACGCTCTGCTTGACGCATACCCGAAGGGGCCGCCTGAAACCCGGTACTCCCGCTCTTGCCTCGCGACTTGGCCGGACTGCGTAGCGCATACTGAGTAACCGCAAACTGAGAACTTCACACCCAGATCCGGATCCATGCTGCTTCCCGTGATGCCGCCCGTCTCGCCGATGCTGGCCAAGCCGGCAACAGTGATTCCACCGGATGCGTCCTACGAACCGAAGTGGGACGGCTTCCGGGCGTTGGTGTTCCGAGACGGTGACGAAGTCGAGTTGGGCAGCCGCAACGAGCGGCCGATGACCCGGTATTTCCCCGAACTCGTCGAGGCAGCCAAGGCCGAACTCCCGCCGCGATGTGTTGTCGACGGCGAGATCGTCCTACCCACCGACGGCGGCCTGGACTTCGAGGCATTGCAACTGCGTCTGCACCCGGCTGCCTCCCGGGTACGCCTGCTGGCCGAACAGACACCGGCCCGCTTCATCGCCTTCGACCTGCTCGCGCTGGGTGACGACGACCTCACGGGCCGGCCGTTCGTGCAACGTCGCGCCGCCCTGGTCGACGCGCTGGGTTCGGGTCCGTCATTCCATGTCACCCCGGCCACCACCGATCTGCCGACCGCGCGGCGCTGGTTCGACGAGTTCGAGGGAGCCGGGCTCGACGGGCTGATCGCCAAACCGCTCACGCTCACCTATCAGCCCGACAAACGGGTCATGGTGAAGATCAAGCATCAGCGGACCGCCGACTGCGTGGTCGCCGGCTATCGGCTCCACAAATCGGGCCCGGATGCGGTCGGCTCGCTGCTGCTCGGGCTCTACACCGATGACGGCGAGCTGGCATCCGTCGGCGTCATCGGCGCCTTCCCGATGGAACGACGCCGGGCCCTCTTCACCGAATTGCAGTCCCTGGTCACCGACTTCGAGAATCACCCCTGGAACTGGGCCGCTCAGGTGGCCGCCGACCCGGACCTCGCGCGCAGGTACGGCGGCGGCTCACGCTGGAACGCCGGCAAGGACCTGTCCTTCGTGCCGTTGCGACCCGACCGCGTCGTCGAGGTCCGCTATGACCACATGGAGGGCAGGCGGTTTCGTCACACCGCCCAGTTCAACCGCTGGCGACCCGACCGCGACCCGCGGTCGTGCACCTACGCCCAGCTGGACCAGCCCGTCACCTTCCGGCTCAACGACATCGTCCCGGGCCTGCTTCCCCACTAGTGGTGATCCGGTGGCTGCAGCCAGGTCGCGAGGTTGCGGACGTAATCCTTGAACACCCCGAGAAGCGACGGATCGGCCCTGATCTGCGAGCCGGGCCGATCGGTGACGAACGACGGCGCCCCGCGGTCCAGATCCCAGTTGTAATCGGCGAAATGGTGGAAGGTCGACTCCGCCACAGCCCGGCCCATCGGCCTGCCCTCCGGCGTGCGCTCACCGTCGAGTGCCACCGCGAGGTTGAACTGTCTGCCGGTCGCGGTGCTGCGTCCCCGGGCCACCACCGTCGCGAACGGCACGTGGGCCGAGACCGAACCCTCATGGGGGTGGGCCGGGAACCACTCGATGCGGCCGCTGGCGGTCCGGGCGGTGCGCAGCAGCTGGTGCACCGGCTGCTCGGCCAGCACCGGCTGATAGTCACCGTTGGAGCCCGAGTGGTAGTTGGGCCACGAGATGTCCGGGTTGTCCTGGTCGTCGCAGCGGGACGCCGGGTCCAGGCTGGCGTCGTGGAATTCGTTGACCTGCCCCAACGACCCCAGCCCCCGCAGGCAGCTGCCGAGGTTCTGGTGATCGCGCGCGGTCAGCACCGCGCCGCCGAGTCCGCGGAACCTGCCGATCGCCGCGCATTCGTCGGGCGTGAGACCGTTGCCGACGTCGACGGCCATCAGCCACAGCTGGTCGAACCCGAGCTCGTCGAGGTTGCGGAGCACCGGATCCTGCGCGACGTGATCGGCCCGATTGCGGGCCAGCACATCGTGCCCGTCGGCACGTAGCTCGGCGGCCAGCATCGAGAATCGGCTGACATCCCAGTCGTCGGGATTCGCTGTGATCGTGGTTTGCAGCAGGATCGTCGCCATTCGATGAGCCTGGCTGCTGCAATGGCGCTTGGGACCCTTGAAAACCCGTGGTTCAACCGGTCCAAGACACGGATCGCAGCTGCCTGCGTGACCGGACACCGAGCTTGACGAAGACCTTGCGCAGGTGCCATTCGACGGTGTGGGTGCTGATGAACAGCTGCGCCCCGATCTCCTGATTGGTCAGCCCGTCGCGGGCCAACTGCGCGATCTGCGCCTCCTGCGCGGTCAACTCGTCGCCCGAGAGCAACGGCTGTTTGCGCACTTTCTCCCCGGTGGCGGTCAGCTCGCGGCGGGCTCGTTCGGCGAAGCCCGTGGCGCCCATCTTGGTGAACATGTCGTACGCGGCGTTGAGGTGTTCACGTGCGCTGGTGCGCCGCTTCTGGCGACGCAGCCACTCCCCGTAGCGCAGGTGGGTCCGGGCCAACTGCACCCCGATCCGGGTGCGGCGGAGCCGTTCGACGGCCTCGTTGAACAACGCATCGGCTTCAGCGTCACCAGCTACCAGGGCCCGCGCACCGGCCAAGGCTCCTATGCCCCAGTCGGTTTCACTGGCACCCGCACAACGCTCCAGCCGGCGCACCGCGTCCTCGGCGACCTCCCGCTCACCTACGCGCACAGCGGCCTCGGCCAGCTCGAGCAGGGTCCAACTGTAGAACCCGAGGTTGTTGTACTCGCAGGCTTTCTGGGCCGCCGCCAACGCCTCCTGGTACCGGCCCAGCCCGTTGTAGAGCACCGCGGCCGCATACCCGGCGACGCCCAGCAGCCGACCCTCACCCTTGGCGATTCCCTCCGCCGTGCCCGCCTCGATCAGGGCGCCGGCCTCGGTGAGGTCTCCACGCCAGGCCGCCAGCTCCACCTTGTGGTACTTCATCGGGTGATGGCCGATGGCCGCCGAGATCGAATCAGCCTCCTCCATAAGCCGTGCCGCCGTGACGAATTCGCCATGGTGCACGTGCGCTCCGGCTTGGTAGGCGATCGCCGCAGGCAAAATGGCCAGCGCTCCCGTAGCGCGGGCGTAGCCGACCATGTCAGTGGCGAGTCGGTCGATCAACTCGTCGTCCCATATCTCGTGAGCGGCCGATTCCTGGACGATCGGGAAGGCCAAAGTCAACCAGCCCAGGGCCCGGCCATCGTGCCGTCGGGCGTGTTCGCACCACAGCTCCAGTGCGGAACGCAGGTCATCGGCTGCTGCCTGCAGACCTTCGGTGACCAACTTCGCCATGCCGATGAGCAGGACGTCGATGGGCCGAGACGGCGCCACGACGCCCTCGACCGCCGCACGCGCCGCCTCTGCGGCCGAGATCAGCGCCTCGGGCTGACTGCGCGAGGCGAACATCGCGGCGGCCATCGCCTCGATATACGTCTCCCGGGCCAGCTCGTCGTCGAGGTGCTCCAGCTGCCTGGCGGCATCCAGCAGCAGCGCGGCCGCATGGCGGACCGCTGGCGCCCCCGGCAGACCGCCCCGGCTGCGGGTGAACTCCATCTGTGCGCGCAGCCGTCCCACCTGGGCTCGCTGCAGGTCGGTCAGCGGATTCAGTTCAGCCAGGGACAGCAGTTCATAGGCGGCTTCAGGAGCCGCTGCCTCACGTTTGGCTCCGGCCGCCGCGATCGCGCGGGCGGCGCGCAGGGCCGGATCGGCGGACAGGATCGCCGCCCGCTCAAGAAATGTGGCCGCGGCGGCGATCCCGCCTCGGCTCTGGGCGCGCCATGCCGAGGCTTCCAGTTCGGCGGCCACGACGTCGTCGGGACCGGTCGCGGCGTTGGCGGCGTGCCAGGCCCGGCGATCGGGATCCTGCTCGGGATCGGAGGCACTCGCCAGCGCCCGGTGCACCGCCCGGCGGTCGGCCACGTCTGCCGCCCGGTAGGCCGCCGACCGGACCAGCGGGTGGTGAAACCGCATGCGGGGGCCGAACTCGATCACCCCGGCGGCCTCGGCCGGCGCCAGCGCTTCCAAGCCGATCCCCAAATACTCTGCGGCACGCGAGAACACCACCGGATCACCGACCGGATCCGCCGCCGCGAGCAGCGCCAACTGACGAGTATCCGCGGGCAGTGACTGGATTCGGCGGACAAAGGCCTCCTCGACCTGCCCGACCGACGGCCGCGTCCCCGCGATCCAAAAGCCACCGGCACGCTCCGCAGCCGGGACATTACGCGGCACTTCCAGCAGGGCCAGCGGATTACCGCGGCTTTCGGCGATGAGCCGGTCACGGACCCGCTCGTCGAGCCGCCCCAGAACCACCGAGTCCAGCAGGTCCCTGGCATCGCTGTCCGACAGACCTTCGAGCCGCAGCTCGGGCAGGCCAGGCAGGACGTCGACGGCGGCGCCGTCGCGATCGTCGCGGACCCCGAACACCAGTACCACCGGCTCGGCCAGCAGCCGCCGCGCGACGAACCCAAGGGTCTGAACCGACACCTGATCGAGCCACTGGGCGTCGTCGATCACACACAGCAGCGGCTGATCGTCGGCGGCGGCAGCCAGCAGGCTCAGCACCGCCAGGCCGACCAGAAAGCGATCGGGCACTGTGCCTACGCCACGACCGAAAGCCACCGAGAGCGCATCGCGCTGCGGTTCGGGGAGCTCGTCGAGGTGATCCAGCAGCGGTGCGCACAGCTGATGCAATCCGGCGAAGGCCAGCTCCATGTCGGACTCGACCCCGGCCACCTGGGTCACCCGGAACCCCGGCGCGTGTTCGATGGCGTAGTCGAGCAGCGCCGTCTTGCCGACGCCGGCCTCGCCGCGCACCACCAGCACCGCGCTGCCGCCCGAACGGCTACGCGATACCAGGTCTCGAAGTGCCGCGCATTCGCTGACGCGGCCACGCAGAGACGGGACTGCGCCCATAATCGCCATCACACCACCGCGTCCGAATTTTGCCGAAACCCTACCAAGGGAGGTCTGTTCTGGCTCAGCCGAACCGCAGTGCCGGCGCGGGCAGCGATTCGACGCCGCGGTGGGCGAATTGTGTCCAGCGAGTGCGCATCTCGGCCGAGAGCTGACTGTCGATGGCCCGCTGCGGGCCGAGCATCGGGGCATCCGCCCAGGTCTGCGGTGTGCCGAACAGGAACGGCAACTCCATGCAGTGGCAGGCGCCCAACGGAGCGTTGACCGGTGTCCAGTCGAAGCGATAGGTGCCCACCCGGCCGCCGTGGGTGCGCCAGGCCGCGGCCAGGCGTTCGGCCGGGCCGGCGAACGCCTGTTTGGTGATCGTCGCCGACCCGGCCCGGACGGCGAGCCGCCCGAGGACGGGCACCCGGTTGAGCCTGGCCACCCGAGGGTCCATCGCCACGAACGGCGCGGCGTCGTCCTTGGTGTATCCGATCAGCAGCTCGATGCGCCCCGCCGCGTCGGCGATGGCATCGGGTACGTCCGCGGGTGCCGGCAGCGGCGCCCGGCCGAGCCGGGGCGCGAACGCGAGTCCGCCGAGGAGACCGAAACCCTGCGCGGCGGCCACCGCGGCGCCTTCCGCTGCGAGCAGCTGGTCGACACTCGCCTCGGCCGGATCGGAGCCGGCGAGGGTGGTGGCCATCGCCGAGCCCATGACCTGCGCCATCTCGTCGCGCCCGTCGTCCAACTCGAGCGGAGCGCTCTGCAGGATCGCGCGGTGGAACAGCCCGACCGCGTCCTGGCACAGCATCAGCGACATGACCGAATGCGCACCGGCCGATTGGCCGAATGCGGTGACATTGGCCGCGTCGCCACCGAACGCGGCGATGTTGTCGTGCACCCAGCGCAGCGCCAGGATTTGGTCACGCAGTCCCAGGTTGTCCTCGCCGGTCCCGGGTGGCGCCAGATACCCGAAGATGCCGAGCCGGTAGCTCACGTTGACCACCACCACGTTGCCTGCCCGGGCCAGGGCACTCGGGTCGTACTTGGCAGACTCCCCGCTGC
Organism: Mycolicibacterium nivoides; assembly: GCF_003855255.1. Lineage (NCBI taxonomy): Bacteria > Bacillati > Actinomycetota > Actinomycetes > Mycobacteriales > Mycobacteriaceae > Mycobacterium > Mycolicibacterium nivoides. The sequence continues at coordinate 4,361,766 of NZ_CP034072.1, forward strand.
CCGCGACGTACGCACCGCCGTGGAACCACACCATGACCGGAAGCCGGCGCGCATCGACGGGGGCCGTGACGGTCAGCACGAGGCAGTCCTCGTTCGTCGACAAGCCGGCCAGTGCGTCGCCGGTGACCCAGCCCAGACGTGACGGCCGCTGCGGGCAGGCGGGACCTGATTGGGTCGCATCGCGAACACCCGACCAGGCCGCGGGCGGTTCGGCAGCCCCGAATCGCCTGGCGGTGCCGTAGCGCACACCTCGCGCCTGCACCAGTCCGTCTCGATGGTCAACCCGGATCGTGCCGCCGGCGATTCTCCGCTCTGCCATTTCCTGAACGTTAGCGGGCACAACTTCGAACAACGGATTGACCACGTCGACAATTGGGTATCGATAGCAAGTGGGTCGAACTTCGCCCCTTGCGCAGGAATCCTTGGACGTCGATGCGCGTCTGACGGAGATCGAGCGCGAGCTCAACCTCCTGCTCTACGTCACTCCGACCAATGGAGCCGAGGCGTGGCGGGATTTCGCGCGCTCGGGGTTCGAGTCAGTACCCACCCTGCAGTCGAGACCGCTGGACTTCGACCCGGATATGGTCAGGCGCGACCTCTACGACGTCGAGATCGAGCGAGTGGAGAACCCTGCGCTCAACTCTCTCTTCCGCGGAAAACGCGACGAGATCGCCCGGCAGATCACGTTGCTCGAGGACCGAGGCACATCGCGGTTCAGGTATGGCGCGCTGCAACTCTATGGAGATCCGGGCCACTCGCTGTGCGCAACGGCCCGCTCACTGCTCGATCTCATCGACCCGCAACCGATCAGCCCGACCAGCGTCACCGCCATGGAATTCGCGGAGGCGGCACGCGCGGAGCTGGAGTCGGCCTACCCGGATTTTCCCGTAGCGGTCGAGGTGCGCGACGACGTCGCCGATCTGATGGTGCTGTTCGGCAGGCTCTACATCCCTGCCACCGCCGTCTTCCGCAAGGATCGAGTGCAGCCACTGATCCAGCACGAGGTCGGAACCCACGTGCTGACCTATCGCAACGGCGAGGCGCAGCCGTTGAGCCTGCTGGCCGTCGGGCTGCCGTCTTACGAGGAGACGCAGGAAGGTCTGGCGGTGCTGGCCGAGTACGTCGTTGGGGGGCTCGATCCCCGGCGCATACGCGTGCTCGCCGCGCGGGTCGTTGCCGCATCGATGATGTTGGCCCACGCGGAGTTCGTCGAGATCTTCAATCACCTGACCGACGCCCATGGCTTCGCGCCGCGCACCGCGTGGTCGGTGACGAGCCGCGCAACATTCGGCGGAGGTTCGACCAAGGACATCATCTATCTGCGCGGTATCGAACGAGTCCTCGGGTACTTCGCCGAAGGACGCAGCATCGAACCCCTTCTCGCCGGCAAGCTCGCCCTCGACCATGCGCCGCTCGTGGAGGAGTTGATCCAGCAAGGGGTTCTCGAACCGCCGCGAGCGCGCCCACGCTGGCTGTCAGCGCCCGGGGCGCAAGTGCGGATCGACCGTATGCGCGGCGGCATGAGCCCCGCAGACCTACTTGAAATGGATGTGGCCGCATGAGGATTGCATTTCTGGTCAATCGCGCGGAGACCGAGGTCGACGAGTACGCGACCACCCGCCTCGCGAAGGCGGCTGCCCTGATGGGCCACGAGGTCTGGTACGTCGGGCTGAGCGACGTCAGTATCGGCGAGCCCGACGGTCAGATCGGGGCGCACGCACGTCCCGGCATCGCCCGGGGTGAGGACACGCTGACCTCGTTCGTCGATCGCATGAAGGAGAGTTCGCCCGAGCGCATACGCATGGACGAGCTCGACGCCGTGTTTCTGAGGAACGACTCGGTCGAGGATCGGCAGGATCGGCCGTGGGCCAGCAGCTTGGGTTCCATGTTCGGTCAGCTGCTCGTGGCGCACGGCGTCACCGTGGTCAACGACCCCGCGGTGCTCATGCGTGCGGCGTTGAAGGTATACCTCGACGAGTTTCCGGCGCAGATCCGCCAGCGATCCCTGGTGACGCAAAACGTGGACGACGTCCGGAGCTTCATCTCGTCCGTGGGACGCTCCATCATCAAACCGCTGTGCGGCGCGCAGGGCCGCAACGTGTTCATGATCGTCAGCGATGACGAGCCCAACTTGAATCAGATGATGGAGTCTGTGCTGGAAGACGGCTACATCTACGCCCAGGCATACGTCGAGGGCGCCGAGGACGGCGACATGCGGATCTTCCTGCTCGACGGAGAGCTCATCGAGGTCGACGGACATCCCGCAGCTTTCCGGCGGGTACCAGAGGGGAACGACCCGCGAGCCAACATCTGCAAGGGCGGCACAGTTCAACCCGAAGAGGTCACCGAGAAGCAGCGCGCGGTGATCGAGGCGATGCACGACAAACTCGCGCAAGATGGGATGTTCTTCGTCGGCATCGACATGATCGGCGACAAAGTCATCGAGATCAACGCCGAGAGTCCGGGCGGTCTGCAGGCGATGGAGCATCTGTACGGAGTCGACATCTGCCCGGCCGTGATCGAAGCGCTGGAGCGCCGGACTAGTGCGTGAGTGGCGGGTTTACCGCCGGCCCGGTTCGGGCACGTCATCAATATGTCCGTAACAGCATTCCAGGACCTGCCACTGGCTGACCGGGACCGCGAGTGGGACGGCGACGCCGCCGAAAAGCGCGTCCGCAAGTGGGCCGATGCGCAGGACGAACCCAACCAGAAATACCGCGATGCCCACGTCTGGTACGACAAGGACGAGAAGGACAACTTCACCGCCTACAAGCTGCTGATCGCCGATGTGATCGGCGGCAAGCTCGAAGCGGTGCCGCGCGGCGTGATGGCTGCGGGCGCGGTCATGAACGGCGCACGAGGCGGTGTCGACCTGCCCGAGGACGACATCGACCGGGTGAAGAGCCACCTGGCCAAGTACTACAAGAAGATGGGCGAGACAGCGCCCTGGGAGCGTCGTTAGCTAGATTGCGGGCGTGAGCCTCACCCCCGCCGGGCGGTTCGCGCCGAGTCCGTCGGCCGACCTGCACATCGGCAACCTGCGCACCGCGGTGCTGGCCTGGTTGTTCGCCCGGTCCACCGGGCGGCGGTTCCTGCTGCGGGTCGAAGATCTCGATGACCGCACATTCGCCGAGATCGGCACGCGTCAAGTCTCCGACCTGGCTGCGATCGGATTGACCTGGGATGAGCCGGTGGAATGGCAGACGGGTCACCAGGACCGCTACGACGCCGTGATCGAGCAATTGAGTTCCGACGGCGGGTTGTACGAATGCTATTGCAGCCGAAGGGATATCGCCCAGGCACCGCGGGCTCCACATGCCCCGGAAGGCGCGTACCCGGGCACGTGCCGGGACCTGACCGAGGCCGAGCGTGCACAGCGCCGCGCCGAAACCGGCCGCCCGCCCGCGCTGCGGCTGCGCACGGACACCTTCGTCGGCACAGTCACCGACCTGCTGCACGGCAGCTATACGGGGATCATCGACGACTTCGTGGTGCGCCGCGGTGACGGTGTGCCCGCCTACAACCTGGCCGTCGTGGTCGACGATGCCGCCTCCGGTGTCGACCAGGTGGTGCGCGGCGACGACCTGTTGAGCTCGTCCCCGCGCCAGGCGTATCTGGCCCGGGTGCTGGACTATCCGGAACCCATCTACGCCCACGTTCCGCTGGTGCTCAACGAGGACGGTGCCCGGCTGGCCAAACGCGACGGCGTGGTCACCCTGACCGAGATCGGCGTCGAGCGGGCGCTGGAGCAGATCAGCGCGTCGCTGGGCTGGCCGGCACTGGATCTCGACGGCATGCTGGACCGGTTCGACCCGGCGGCGCTGCCCAGGCACCCGTGGATATACCTGCCGTCCTGAGCAGAACCCTTCGCGGCGGGCCGACTCGTTGCTAGGTTGCGCCGGTGCACTACTACCTGAGACGGGCTGTGCTCGCCGTCATACTGCTCGCAGCGTTGCTGGCCACCGCATGCGGTACTTCCGGTAAGAGTGAAGACCCGATCAAGTCTGCCGGCGTGCTCCGTGTCGGCACCGAGGGCGTCTACTCGCCATTCAGCTACCACGACCCGAAGACCGGTGAACTCGTCGGCTACGACGTCGACGTCGCCAAGGCGGTCGGCGAAAAGCTGGGCGTGAAGGTCGAATTCGTCGAGACCCCGTGGGACTCCATCTTCGCCGCGCTCGAGGCGGATCGGTTCGACGTGGTGGCCAACCAGGTGACCATCAATCCGGAACGCCAGGGCAAGTACGACCTGTCACAGCCCTACACGGTCGGCGAAGGTGTCATCGTCACCCGGGCGAACGACAACTCGATCAAGTCGCTGGCCGACATCAGGGGCAAGACCGCAGCGGAGAACGCCACCAGCAACTGGTCGGAGGTCGCACGCAAGGCCGGCGCCAAGGTCGAGTCCGTCGAGGGTTTCACCCAGGCCATCACCCTGCTCAACCAGGGCCGGGTCGACGTCGTCGTCAATGACAGCATCGCCGTCTACGCCTACCTCGCGGAGACCGGCGACACGAGCGTCAAGATCGCCGGCACCGTCGGCGAGAAGAGTGAGCAGGGTTTCGCGGCCCGCAAGGACAGCGGGTACCTGCCCGAGCTCGACAAGGCACTGAGCGAGCTGCGTGCCGACGGCACGCTGTCCCAGATCTCGCAGAAGTACCTCAAGGCCGACGCCACCGGTGCACCAGCGGACACCCCGATCCGGGCCGCGGGGGTGCTACGGGTCGGCACCGAGGGCACCTACTCGCCATTCAGCTATCACGACCCTGCGACGGGCCAGCTCGCCGGGTATGACGTCGATGTCGCCAGGGCCGTTGGCGAGAAGCTCGGTGTGCCGGTCGAATTCGTCGAGACCCCATGGGACTCCATCTTCGCCGCGCTCGAGGCGAATCGCTTCGACGTCGTCGCCAACCAGGTGACCATAACCCCGGAGCGCCAGGCCAAATACGATCTGTCCCAACCGTATTCCGTCGGCGAAGGTGTGATCGTCACCAGGGCCGACGATGACTCGATCAAGTCGCTGGCCGACCTGAAGGGCAAGACCACCGCGCAGTCGATCACCAGTAACTGGGCGCAGGTGGCCCGGGATGCCGGCGCCACCGTCCAATCGGTGGAGGGTTTCGCGCAGGCGATCACGCTGCTCAACCAGGGCCGCATCGATGCCACCGTGAACGACAGCATCGCCGTCTACGCCTACCTCGCCGAAACCGGTGACACCTCGGTGAAGATCGCCGCCCAGACCGGAGAGCGGAGCGATCAGGGTTTCGCCGCACGGAAGAACAGCGGCCTGCTGCCCGAGCTCAACGGTGCGCTCCAGGAACTGCACGCCAACGGGACACTCGCCAGGATCTCGCAGAAGTATCTCAAGGCCGACGCCACCGGTGCCGCGCCGGAGGGCACTCAGGGTGCGCCGGGATCGCAGCAGGAACCGCCCCAGGTTCGTTCGGCGTTCCAGTTGGTCCTCGACAACCTGTGGCCGCTCGCGAAAGCCGCGCTCACGATGACGATCCCGCTGACCATCATCAGCTTCATCATCGGATTGGTGATCGCGCTGGGCGTGGCATTGGCCCGGCTGTCGTCCAACGTGGTGCTGAGCAACATTGCGCGCTTCTACATTTCGATCATCCGCGGTACGCCACTGCTGGTGCAGTTGTTCATCGTGTTCTACGCACTGCCGGAGTTCGGGGTGAAGATCGACCCGTTCCCCGCCGCGGTGATCGCCTTCAGCCTCAACGTCGGTGGCTATGCGGCCGAGATCATCCGCTCGGCGATTCAGAGTGTCCCGAAAGGCCAGTGGGAAGCCGCCGAGACCATCGGCTACAACTACGCGGGCGCGCTGCGGCGGATCATCCTGCCGCAGGCCACCCGCGTTGCGGTACCGCCGCTGTCGAATACCTTGATCTCGCTGGTCAAGGACACGTCATTGGCGTCAACGATTCTGGTCACCGAACTGCTGCGGCAGGCGCAGATCGTCGCGGCGCCGACGTTCGAGTTCTTTGCGCTGTACGGCACGGCGGCCATCTACTACTGGGTCATCTGCCTGGTGCTGTCGTTCGGGCAGGCCCGGGTGGAACGCCGATTGGAAAGGTATGTGGCGCGATGAACGAACCGAACGGAAGCGCGATCGAGTACCGCGTCGAAGCCGAGGGTGTCGAGAAGGCCTTCGGTGACAACAAGGTGCTCAGAGGCGTGTCCTTCAAGGTGGCTCGTGGGACTGCCACCACCATCATCGGTCCGTCGGGATCGGGTAAGACGACACTGCTGCGCACGTTGAACGCGCTCGACCGGGCCGATGCCGGCGTGATCCGGGTGGACGATGTCGAGATCGACTTCTCCACGCCGACAACGAAACCCGAGGTGCGCCGGTTCCAGTCGCGCAGCGGTTTCGTGTTCCAGAGCCACAACCTGTTCCCGCACAAGACGGTGCTGGAGAACGTGATCGAGGGCCCGGTGATCGTGCAGAAGCGACCGAAGGAGGAGGTCGTCGCCGAGGCCACAGAGTTGCTGGAGCAGGTCGGGCTGTCCGACAAACGCGACCAGTACCCGTTCCAGCTGTCGGGCGGGCAGCAGCAGCGGGTGGGCATCGCGCGGGCGTTGGCGCTGAAACCCAAGCTGGTCCTGTTCGACGAGCCGACGTCGGCCCTCGACCCGGAGCTGGTCGGCGAAGTGCTGTCGGTCATCAAGGACCTTGCCGTCGAGGGCTGGACGCTGGTGATCGTCACACACGAAATCCAGTTCGCCCGACAGGTTTCCAACCAGGTGCTGTTCACCGACCAGGGCATCATCCTGGAACGTGGCACTCCCGACGAGGTCATCGGCGATCCCAAGGAGGAGCGCACCCGCCAGTTCCTCCAGCGGATCCTCAACCCGCTCTAGCCGGCGGGCGGACGTCCCTGCGCCGCCCGCTGCGCGGCCGCCAGAAGCGCGTCGCGGAACTGCGGATGTGCGATCGCGGCCAGTGCCTCGCCGCGCTCACGAACCGTCCGTCCCTCCAATTCGGCTGCGCCGTACTCGGTGACGATCACGTCGACCTGGTGGCGCGGCGTCGTGATCACGGCGCCGGGGCCGAACCACGGCACGATCCGCGACTGGAGCACGCCGTCCTTCTCGAACGTCGAAGGCAGGCAGATCAACGAGCGGTCCGACAGCTCAAGGCCTGCGCCGGCCACGAAATCCTCGGCACCGCCGATTCCGCTGAACTGGTCGCCGGCGATGGTGTCGGCGACGACCTGGCCGTGGACGTCGACCCCGAGCGCGCCGTTGATCGTGACCATGTCGTTGTTGGCACCGATCACCTCCGGCGCGTTGACGATCTCGACCGGGAGGAACGCGACGTCGGAGTTGCCGTCCAGCCACGCGTAGAGCTCGGCCGAGCCGAACGCGAAGGTCGTCACGCTCACCCCGTCGTACAGCCCCTTGCCTGCGTTGGTGACCTTGCCGGCACGGTGCAACTGCATGCACCCATCGGTGAACATCTCGCTGTGCAGGCCGTACCCATGCCCATCGCCCTCGGCGAGCAGCGCGGCGATCTGGCTGGGAATCGACCCGATGCCCGTCTGCAGCGTCGCGCCGGACGGTATGTACTCGACGGCGTGCTTCGCGATCGCCCTGTCGACGTCGGTGGGCGACGCCGCGGGCAGCGCGAGCGGTGCGTCGGACGAGGGCACGAGGATGTCGATCTCGTCGACATGCAACGCATGGCGGTAGTCGTCCAGCCCGAATGTTCGCGGAAAGGCATCCGATGCCTCGACGACGAGCAGCCGCTGCGGATCGGCGCCCGCGCGGCGCAATTCCCCGACTGTGGCACCCGCGTGCAGGGACAGGGAGCACCAGCCGTCCGCGTCGGGTGCCGCCGCGACGGTCGTCATCACGCGCGGGGCCTGGCGCTCGAGCAACGGGGCGAACCGACGGAAGTCCGCTGGCGCGAACTCGACGTCGGCGCCCATGTCCCGCAACATCCGCTCGAAGGGACCGTAGAAGCCGGAGCGATAGCGGACGCCCTGCCGGGTGAACAGTTCGGTGCCGACCGCGAGTAGCGCGCCGTAGACGCGCAGGTCCGTCCAATCCGTGCGATCGCCCAGCGCTCGCAGGAACGCCGGAGGCTGGCCGGGTCCCAGCGGAATCCCGAGCGTGTCGGCGGTCGCCAGGCGCGCAGCGGCCTGTTGGGCGGTGAGCTCTTCCGGCATGGCGTCACTCTTCCACACCGCATGGTCCGATTTCCGCCAGCACGCCGGCGCGGGCGCTCATACCGTCACACACATGACACCGCAGCCTGAAATGCGCCGAATCACCGTGTGGTTCATGGCGATTGCCGCAGCCCTCGGCACCGCCGCCATCTACCCACTGCAACCGGCCATATCCGATGTCGCTGACAGTCTTGACATCTCGGTTGCCCACGTCGGATTGGCACTGGCATGCGGACCCGTCGGCTACCTGCTGGGGCTCGCGATACTGGTACCGCTCGTCGACCGGTTTCCGCCGAATCACGTCCTCGCAGGGCAGTTCGGCGCGTTGGCGGTGGCCTTGGCGGCCAATGCCGCCGCCGGCTCGCTGTGGATCCTGGGGCTCACCGTCGGAGTGATCGGCGCCTGTTCCACCGTCGGCGCGCAGTTGAGTTCGGCCACCGCGCGCTTCGTCCCGGACGGCCGCCGGGCAACCGCGCTGGGAATGGTGACAGCGGGCATTTCCGCCGGGATCATCGGCGGCCGGACCGCCGGTGGCTGGCTGACGGACGTGGCGGGATGGCGGGGCGGCTTGCTCGTGTTCGCCCTCGCCTGCGCCATCGCCGCGCTCGTCTCACTACGGGCCCTGCCCGCCACACCCGGATCGGCCACCAGCGGCTATCTGGCGACACTCCGCGGTCTGCCCGGCCTGTACCTGCGATTCCCGACGTTGCGCATCGCATCGCTCCGCGGCGCGCTCTGGTTCTTCGCGTTCTGCGCGGTGTGGGCCGGCCTCGCCGTCGCGCTGGCACAGCCGCCGTTCTCGTACTCAGCCGAGCGGATCGGCCTGTACGCCCTCGCCGGTCTCCTTGGCATCGTCGCCACCCGCATCGCCGGGGTATGGACCGACCGCGTGGGCGCACGACGAGTCATGATGATCGGACTGGTGATCGCCGCCTTGGGCGCGGTCACCCTCGGCGGGTCTCTGTCCAATCCCGCGGCCACCCTCGTCTGCCTGGCTGTGTTCGACGCGGGGCTGTTCGCTGCCCAAGTAGCCAATCAGAGCACGGTTTTGGCGATCGACCCGGCCGCGCCCGCGCGGTTCAACAGCGCCTACATGGTGGTGTACTTCGTGGGCGGCAGCCTGGGAACCGCGTTCGGCGCGGCCGCCGTCGGATGGCTGGGCTGGCCGGTGACCGCCGCCGTCACCGCCGCGGCGATCGTTCTTGCGATACTGCTCACCGCCACCGACCGTCACGAAGTGAGCCGGCAGGCTACGGTGCGAGTTCCTTGATGCCCCACGGCGAACCGTAGTCCTTCAACAGATCCAGGAACGGCACCGCGTCGAACGCCTCAGGGCCCAGCACGCCGGCGCCGCTCCAGGTTCCGTTGGCCAGAAGTTCCAGCGCCACAACAGGATTGATCGCCGTCTGCCACACCACGCACTGATGGCCGTACTCGGCCATCGACCATTGGTTGTCGACGACGTGGTACAGGTACGTCGAACGCGGGTTACCGTCCTTGCCGGTACCGGTCACCCACAACCCCGCGCAGGTCTTGCCGTGCATCTGTGGGCCGAGCGTCGCCGGGTTGGGCAGGCACGCCGCGACCACATCGCGGGGGCTGACCTGGACCGGGCCGACCGTGACCTTGTCGGTGCGGTCCAGCCCCACCTTGTGCAGGGCCTTGAGCACATCGATGAACTCGGCGCCGAGACCGTACTTGAACGTCGCACGCTTGCAGTCCACCCAGCGCGGCATCAACAGCACCTCCTCGTGCTCGACGTTGACGCATTCGACCGGGCCGATGCCCTCGGGGAAGTCGAAAACCTCTGGCTCACTGAATGGTTCGGTGACGAACCAGCCGCGCCCGGCCTCCCAGATCACCGGCGGGTTCAGGCATTCCTCGATCGTGGTCCAGATCGAGAACGACGGCGCGAAGTCGTATCCGTCGACGGTGAGGTTGGACCCGTCGCGGGTGCCGAGTTCGTCGATCTCGGAGAACAGGTGATCGGCGGCGTAGCGCGCGAACACATCCGAGAGGCCGGGCTCCACTCCGATGCCGACCAGGGCCAGCCTGCCTGCGGCCTGCCAATCGCCCTCGACCGCGAACTGCTCGTCACCGAGCTTGACCCCGGTGAGCTCGTAGGGCTTGTCGGGATGACGATGCGACAGGCTCATCGCCATGTCGAGATAGTCGGCTCCACCGGCCAGGGCACCGTTGAAGATCGGCATCACGAATCGGGGATCGACGGCGTTCATCACGTGGGTGATGCCGTGTTGCCGCACCAGTTCGGCGACGGCGGCGGCCGACCCGGCGTCGACCTGGGCGGCGCTGAACCGGGGGTCGCCGACCTCCGCGACCGCCGCGGCGGCCCGAGCCTCGTCGTAGTCGCACACCACGATCTGCTCGAAGAAATCACGTCGTGCCGCGATCGCACAGAACGCCGAGCCGACGCCGCCCGCGCCCACCAACAGAATCCGCATGCGGAAGAACCGTACCTGCAGATTGCGATTTTCGTCGAGGTTAGCGGCTATTGATGCTGATTCCGCAACAGATGGCCTAAATCGCCACGGATAGCGTCGACATCCCTCGCAGGGTCAGGTTCGCCTTGTACACCGGGTCGGCAGCCAGACGGGCGTTCGGGAACCGTGCGGTGACCGCCGACAGCGCCACCGAGGCCTCCAACCGGGCCAACGGTGCGCCGAGGCAGAAATGTGCACCCTTGCCGAACCCGATGTGCCGGATGCTCTCGCGGGCCGGGTCGAACTCCTCGGGCCGCTCATTGGCCGCCGGGTCGCGGTGTGCGGCGGCCAGCAGCAACAGCATGGTGTCCCCGGCGGGGATCGTGATGTCACCAATGGTCATGTCTTCACCGGCAATTCGGCCCACCAATTGCACCGGCGGGTCGTACCGCATGGTCTCTTCGATGATGGCGGCGACCCGCGAGGCGTCCGCACCGAGCCTGGCCCACTGGGACGGATGGCGCAGCATCGCCAGCGTCGCGTTGGCGATCAGGTTGACCGTCGTCTCGTGTCCGGCGATGAGCAGCAGATTGCAGGTCGCGACGATCTCGTCCTCGGTGAGCTGGTCCCCGGATTCCTCGACCGCGATCAGCGCCGACATCAGGTCCGCACCGGGGGCAGTGCGGCGGGCGTCGATCAGGTCGCGCAAGTAGTCGTTCAGCCATATCCCGGCCTTCATCTGCTCATCGAACAGATCCGAGGTGTGGCCGGTCAGGGCCAGGAACGGGTCCAGCGATGCGGCCAGCAGGCCCGAGGCGTGACTGAACTTCGGCTCGTCCTCGACCGGCACGCCGAGCAGTCGGCAGATCACCGCCACGGGAAGCGGATAGGCCAGGTCGGCGATGACATCAACGGACCCCGAAGCTCCCGCCTTCTCCATGTCGTCCAGCAATCCGTCCACCAGCGCGGCGATGTCGGGTTCGAGGGCCTTGACCACCTTCGGCACGAAGGCCTTGCTGACCAGCCTGCGCAGCCGGGTGTGGTCGGGCGGGTCGAGGAACAGGAAGCTCGCCGGGCCGCGGGGCCGGGGGCCGGACTCGGCCTCGAGCTGCCGCTGCGTGATGGTGGAGTTGGTCCGGTCGCTGCGGGTCGACGGATGCCGCAGCACCTCGTCGCAGTCGGCGAACGACGAGAACACCGTGAGGTTCGACTCGGGCAGGTGCAGCGGCCCGAGCTCGCGGATCCGGTTGTACGACGGGTAGGGATCGGCCCGGCAGGCCGGGTCGAGCAGCTGCATCAGCAGGGCCTGCGGGGCCTGATCGTCGGTGACGGTCGCCATCTTCTTATTGTGCACGCGTAGAAGAAGCGGCAGTTCAACTGATGGGCACTCCGTAGTACCGCCCCAGCACGTGCGCCCGCAGCTCATCGAACTCACCGGCCACGATCGAGGCCCGGATCTGGTCGACCAGCCGGATCACGAACCGCTCGTTGTGGATCGTGCACAACGTCGCCGACAGCATCTCCTTGGCCTTGAACAGATGCCGGATGTAGGCGCGTGAGTAATTGGCGCAGGTGTAGCAGTCGCATTCGGCATCGATCGGGGTGAAATCCCGCTTGTACCGCGCCCCGGTGATGTTGAACCGCCCGGTCGCCGAGTACACCGCCGCGTTGCGCGCCACCCGCGACGGCGATACGCAGTCGAAGGTGTCGGCCCCGGCGGCCACCGCGTCGAACAGGTCATCGGGCTCGCTGATCCCGAGCAGGTGCCGGGGCTTGTCCGCGGGCAGTTCACTGCTGACCCAGCCGACGATGGTGGCCAGGTTCTGCTTCTCCAGCGCACCGCCGATGCCGTAGCCGTCGAAGCTCAGCCCCTCGGCCGGTCCGGCCTGCTGCCCGATCGAGGCCAGCCCGCTCGCGGCCTGCCGGCGCAGGTCCTCGTACTGGGCGCCCTGCACCACGCCGAACAGCGCCTGCCGCGGCCGCTCGGGTGACAAACCCTGCAATCGGTGATGCTCTGCCAGGCACCGCACCGCCCACTCGTGCGTGCGCTGCACCGAGCTCTCCTGGTAGGCGCGGGTGTTGACCAGCGTGGTGAGCTCGTCGAACGCGAAGATGATGTCGGCGCCGAGCTTGTTCTGGATGCCGATCGACACCTCCGGGGTGAACCGGTGTTTCGAACCGTCCAGATGCGATCGGAACGTGACGCCGTCGTCGTCCACGACGGCCAGCCGTTCCTTGCCCTTGGCGATGATGTCGTCTTTCTGCAGCCGCTCGGTGTCCATGGCCAGGACCTTCTTGAACCCGACACCCAGCGACATCACCTGGAAGCCGCCGCTGTCGGTGAAGGTCGGGCCGGGCCAGTTCATGAACGCCCCCAGCCCGCCGGCCTCGGCCACGACATCCGGGCCCGGCTGCAGGTACAGGTGGTAGGCGTTGGCCAGGACCGCTTGGGCGCCAAGCTCTTTCATGGCCTCGGGAAGCACCGATTTCACGGTGGCCGCGGTACCGACCGCGATGAACGCCGGGGTGTGGATATCGCCGTGCGGAGTGTGAATGGTCCCGACCCGGCCGAGTCGGCCGGGCAACTCGGCCTCCACGGTGAAATACGGCTGGTCCACATCACGTATTCAACCGGATGCGCGTCCGATTTCCGTCACGGGGGCGGACGCGACCATACTGCGGACGTGAATTTGGTCATGCGCCGCCCCATTGTCATTGCCACCGGATTTGCCATGTGTCTGGCCGCAGTCGCCGGATGCTCGTCGCAGGATTCGGGTTCGCCCACGAAGTCCGGCCAGGGCCGGGTCACCTTCGGTCCCAATGACGCCGGTCCGGTCAGCAGCGTCAGCTGCGAGACCAAGGACGGGCTGACCACGATCGGCATCAAGGGCAAGATGCCGGCCTCCGTTGTGCTGACCGACGGCGAGGCCCCGGTGGTGCAATCGGTGAACATCGGCGACGTGAACGGCGAGGGTGCGTCTCTGACCTATCTCTCCGGCCTGTCGGGCGTCCCGGTGGTGGCCGCGCGCGACGGCAAGGGTTACACCGTCACGGGCACCGGCATGGGCATCGACCCCAACGAACCGACCGCACCGGTCGACATGCCGTTCGACATCGCGGTCACCTGCCCGTAGGCGGACGGTCGGCGAGGAACTCGACGATTGCCACGGCCAGTTCCTCGCCGGCATCCTCTTGCAGGAAATGACCGGCATCGCGGATCACCGGATGGTCGATCCCCTGCGCGCCGCGCATCTCCCGCTTGAAGATGGGCGCCATGCCGCCGGTAATCGGATCACTGTCACCGAATGCCACCAGCATCGGAGTCTTGCTGGCCGACAACACCTTCCACGCTGAACGGTTGGCAGCCGAGGCCGGGTCGTCGGGGGTGGTGGGCACCAGGCCCGGCATCGCCCGGGGGCCCGCACAGTAGGAGTCGTCAGGGAACGGCGCATCGTAGGCCGCGCGGACCTCATCGCTGACCGGGCGGCGGCAACCCGCGGCGACGAACCTGCCGACGTCGATCGTGGGCAGGTTCTGGATGGCCGTGCGGAACTGCCACCAGATCTCAGGCATCGGAATATCACCGGTCGGCAGCCCTGTGTTCGCCACGACGATGCCGGCGAACCGGTCCGGGTGCTCGGCCGCCAGACGCAACCCGATCAGGCCGCCCCAGTCCTGACCGACCAGCGTCACCCGCCGCAGATCGAGGACGTCGAAGGCGAGTGCGCGCATCCACTCGACGTGCCGCGCGTAACTGTGGTCCTCGATGCGGGTGGGTTTGTCCGACCGGCCGAAGCCGACCAGGTCCGGACAGACGACGCGGTGCCCCGCCGCGGTCAGGATCGGAATCAGCCGCCGGTAGAGAAACGACCAGGATGGTTCCCCATGCAACAACAGGATCGGGTCGGCATCCGGCGGCCCGGCCTGCACCCAGGCCACCCGGAGCCGGCCACCGTCGCCGTCGTCGACATCGGAATACTCTGGCGAGTAAGGGAATTCAGGTAACCCACCGAAACGGGCATCGGGCGTACGCAGTATCTGCATGGCGCCGAATTTACGAGCGCACGCTCGCGGCTACGGACAATTCACCCAAATCCACGCCCACGACCTGCACGAACCCGAATACTTCTGCCTGACAGTCCGCCACTTGCGACGGGCTGCACAACCGTGAGGAGAGCACTGGTGAAGCGTGAGTTCCTGGTAGCCGTCGGCGGCGCCGCGATCGTCGTCGCCGGCCTGTCTGGCTGTTCGTCGAGCGACAAGAAAGACACCTCCAGCGAGACGAAGGCCACGGCAACGGCGTCGGCAAAATCTTCGGCCGAGGCCGGAGGTGCCCAGGCGACAACCGGCTCGGGCACCGCCCGCGTCAGCATCGACGGCAAGGATCACAAGGTCGAGGGCACGGTCGTGTGCGCCACGGTCGCGGGCAATGTCAGCCTGACCGTCGGCCAGGGGATGAGCGCTGTCACCGCGACGCTGAGCGAGGGCGACACGCCGTCGGTGAGCGCGGTGGCACTGGGCAATGTCGACGGCATCACCCTCGCCTACTCGCCTGGCATGCCCGGCGGCAGCGCGGAAGCCACCAAGGATGGCAACAAGTACACGATCAAGGGCGACGCCACCGGTATGGACGGAATGAACCAAGTGACCAAGCCTTTCGAGCTCGAAGTGGCCTGTCCATAACAAAACACTCACATCTAGCAAACATCTGACATAGTGTGGGCCCGGACTGACCCGGGCCCACACTCCGTTCTCAGTCGCTTCACCCGCACGACTCGGAGGTGCACCGTGGCCAATCACCGAAAGCACGCGCGTTCGTCCGCTGCCGCGGTGGCCGGAGCCACGGCAGGCATGGCCGTGGTACTCACCTTCGGGCATGTCGCCGACGCGCTGGCCGCCACCCTGCCGGGCAGCGTCGCGGTGGTCGGTGTGGGCGGGAAAGACGACACCTTGGGTGCGCGGATCCCGAACAAATTCGGCGGCGATTACGTGCCGTACAACGGCGGGTTCGCCGGGCCGGCAGACGGTCGGTACTACCCGGTCCACTATTCGGCCACGCTGCCGATCGACACGAGCGTGGCCGACGGTCGCGAACCGCTGATCGACCAGGTGGATACCGCCCGTACCGGGGTCGGTCCCGACGGGACGATCTACATCGTCAGTTACTCCGAGGGAACCATCGTCGCCGAGAAGTACAAGCGCGAACTCGACGCCAACGGCAGCCCCGGCACCGGCACGTTGAAGTTCGTCTACATCGCGTCGCCGACGGTTCCCAACGGCGGCATCTACGCCCGCTTCCCGGATCTGGGACCGCTCGGCCTCCTCGGGTTCACCAGCACCGGCGCGGCCGAACAGTCGCCGTACGACGAAACCTTCATCACCATCGAGTACGACCCCGTCGGTGACTTCCCGGCTTATGCCAACCCGTTGTCACTGGCCAATGCCGCCGCCGGGTTCGTCTACCTGCACGGCGATCCGACCCCGGATGCCGCGGACCTCAACGATCCGGACGCGATCATCGTGACACCGGTCAGCACGCCGGGTGGCGGCACGGACACCTACATCCTGGTCAAGACCGAACACCTGCCGCTGCTGCAGCCGTTCCGCAACTTCTCCACCGCTCTCAACGCCACGGCGTTCACCGAACCGGTGCTCGGCGCGATCGAGCCGACCCTGAAGCTCGCCGTCGACATGGGCTACACCGACCGGGACTACTCCGATCCCGCCACGCCGACCCGCTTCTCGTTGATCACCCCGCCGAAACGCATCATCGAAACCGTGAACGCGCTTCCCGGCGCCATCCAGGAAGGTGCCGACAACTTCAAGGACGGATTGCCTTCCACCGCAGCACCTTCGACGACCTCGGGGCCCACCGACCGCGCCGCGGTGAAGAAGGACATCCCCAAGGCCGCCCCCAAGGTGGTCGAACCGCAAGGCGAGACGAACGACGAGGCCGACGTTCCCGACAAGCCGGTCAAGCGCACCCCGGCACAACGTCGCGACGACGTACGCAGCGCTGTGTCGGACGTGGCGAAGAACGTCAAGGACGCGTTCAAGCCGAAGCCCAAGCGCGAGGCCAAGCCCAAACACGAGTCAGAGCAAGGTTCGGACGCCGACAAGGCCGCCTGACTCGCTGATGTCATGCTGGGAGCATGACTCAATGGCGCGCCTTGCTCTTGCTGCTGTGCCTGTTTCTCCCGATCGTGGGATGTTCCTCGGCTCCCGACCCGGCTGACCGCTTCGCCGCCTTCGCCGATGCCCTGCAGCGCAAAGACGCCAGCGGAGCAGCCGCACAGACCACCGACCCTGCCGCCGCCGAGCCTGCGATCAAGTCGATGTTCGACGGCATGGGCGATGCCGCCTCGGTCAAGGTCGGCGCCGAACCAGAGGACGGCGACGAGTCCGGCGCGACACTGAAGTATCAGTGGTCCTGGGGTGAGGGCCACGACTTCGCCTACGACGCCACCGGCACCGCGACCAAGACCGGCGACGACTGGCGCATCTCCTGGGCGCCGACGCTGTTGCACCCGGATCTGCGGGACGGCTTGAGGTTTCAGTACAGCACCGACAGCGATCTGCAGACCCCGGTGCTGGACCGGACCGGTCAGCCGTTGATGACGTGGCAGACCGTGGGCGTGATCTCCCTGGACCGCGCGCACCTGGATTCGGCCGCCCCGCTGGCCGCGCTGCTGGCCCCTTTCGACGCCACCACCACCGCCGAATCCATCGGCGCACAGTTCGCGTCGAACTCCGATGACCGGGTGACGGTGATGAAACTGCGCGAGGACGACCTCGCATCGGTGCGCGACCAATTGACCCAGGTTCCAGGCGTGACGGTGGCCGAGCAGGGTGAGCTGCTGACGACCGACCGCCAGTTGTCCTCACCCGCCATCAGCGGTTTGGCCCAGCTGTGGCACGACCGGATCACCAAAGCCGCCGGGTGGTCGGTCTATCTGGTCGACGGGAAGGGCGCAGCCGCTCAGCGGCTGACCGCGCAACCACCCGCGCCGACAGACCCGATGCGCACCACGCTGGACCTGCGGCTGCAACTGCTGGCGCAACAGGCGGTCGCCCAAGAGGCCCGGCCCGCCGTCGTGGTCGCGATCTCCGGGTCGACGGGCGGCATCCTGGCCGCCGCGCAGAACACCGCCGCAGATCCCCAAGGCGCCATTGCCTTTTCGGGCCTCTATCCGCCGGGATCGACGTTCAAGACCATCACCACCGCAGCCGCGCTGGAGGCCGACCTGGCGACCCCGGACACTCCGGTGGCCTGCCCCGGACGGTTGACGATCGAGAACCGCACCATTCCCAACGACGACGACTTCGATCTGGGGACAGTTCCGTTGGCGTCGGCGTTCTCCCATTCGTGCAACACCAGCATGGCGGCGCTGTCGGACAAACTGCCCGCCGATGCGCTGACCAAGACCGCCCGTGCGTTCGGCATCGGAGTCGACTTCACCATTCCAGGGCTCACCACGGTGACCGGCCGGGTTCCCAACGCGGACACCGCGGCCCAGCGGGTGGAGAACGGAATCGGCCAGGGCACCGTGACGGTCAGCCCGTTCGGTCTCGCGGTCGCCGAGGCCAGCCTGGCGCACGGGTCGACGATCCTGCCCACCCTGGTCGACGGCGACAAGGTGACCGCCGACAGCCCCTCGCAGACACTGCCGGCCGGCGTCACCGGGGCGCTGCGGGACATGATGCGCAAGACCGTGACCGAGGGCACCGCAAGCCAATTGAGCGATATCCCCGATCTCGGCGGCAAGACCGGAACCGCCGAGTTCGGCGACAACACGCACTCGCACGGATGGTTCGCCGGGATCGCCGGTGACATCGCTTTCGCCACCCTGGTGGTGGGCGGTGACTCGTCGACGCCCGCGGTGAAGATCTCCGGAGACTTCCTGCGGACTACCGGCTAGCCCTACCTGCGAGATGGGTGTCAGCAGCGACGACACCGAGGTGCCCGGAGCGCCAGGATTGGTGCATGAAGAAGCCGATGAAGTTCGTCGCCACCGCACTGGCCGCCGCCGCGATCGGCGGGGCGGTCGCCATGGCGCCGATCGCCGCAGCCGCACCCACACCTCCACCCACGCCGATGAGCGGCACCGATCCCCTGGTCCCCTACGGCACCAATCCCTACCTGCCCTACCCCCAGGGCTACGTCGATTCCAACCATGACGAGGTCTACACCACGAATGGCAGTGTGGAACTTCCGTTCTGAGGCCGTTGTGTCAGCTCCGCGAAGCGGTGGCGCACAGGTGCACCAGCCCGGACGCCACCGCGAACCGCGGGCCGTGCACACCGTCGATGTTGGCCCGCCCCACCACGACTCCGACGCCGCGAAGAGATTCGCCGACGGTGCGCAGCAGTTCGTCGTCGAGCGCTCCGCCGCCGGCCAGCACCAGGGCGGTCGGGGGTTTCTCGAACGCGGCCAGGCAGCGGGCGATGTTCGCCGCGACGGTCTCCTGCTTGATCGCAAGCCGTAGGCTGCGCCATTCCTCCGCAGCCAGTTTGGTGGAGAACGGCACCAACCCGACAGTGCCGCGGGTGCACAGTCTGCCGATCGCGTCGGCCGGGGCGGGCGCGTCGAGGAACAACCGCCGCCCGTCCTCCTCGTGGGCGACGTGCGGGCCTTCGACCCGGATCGCCGGAGTGCGCTTCACCCGCTCGGCCAGTGCCCGCGGGATGTTCAACATGCGCGCCACCGCGACGGTGATGGTCTCCCCCGCGCCCGCCGCCGTGACCGTACGATCCTGACCGATCAGATCTATGGTGCCGCCGCCGATATCGCATACCACCGAATCCGGCGGCAGCCCCGGCGTGGTCCGTGCACCCCGTGCTGCGGCCTCCGGCTCCCCTGCGATCGTGCGAGCCGGGCGCCCGGTCAGCTCGGAAAGTGTCGTCGCGGCATCCTCGACATGATCGGCCGCCAGCAAGGCCACCACCGTGCCACGCGCATCGGCCACGCCACGGCGCAACCACGTTCCGCTGTCCAGTGCGGCCAGGTCGGTGAAAAAGGCGTCGTCGACGGCGATCTCACGATCGGCGGTCGGGATGGAACGCAACCGGATCCGCACCACGCTGCCCGGTGGTTCGCGACGCAGGATGGCGTGGGCCTGAGCGGGTGAGTACCTTACGAGCGTTCCGTCGATGCTGAACTCGATGTAATCGTCGTCCACCGCGGGCGGTTCCGGCGCCTCGGTACGCGCCGTCACGGCGATGGCCGGGGAATCCGCCAGCTCCCTGGTGAATTCGGCGACGTCGTGGATCTGCTCGTGACCGAGCTCCAATGCCGCACACAGCGCGATCGGATCCGCCAGCGCCCGGTACGCGCGCCCCTCGGCCACCACCTCCACCGCGACGAGCACACCGGAGGGCAACCCGTCGAGGACCACCTCGTCGACCACGGGAATGTCGAGCGGAATCCGGTTGCGGATCAACACCGCATCGTCCTGGGCGGCCAGTACGCCCTCAATGGTCCAGCCCCGGGACACCGCATCGGTGATCGCAGCCGCGGCGACCTCGAAATCGGTGTCGCCGTCGACCGAGACGATCACCGGGCCGGCCTGCGGTTCCGACACCAGGTCCCCCAGCGGCACGTGCCGGCCGACGGCGTACCCGGTACCGGCCGGGGTGCTGGCATCGGACTTGCGCAAGCTGCGCACCGGTGAGCGCGGCGACGGGGCCGGGGCCAGCGGCGCGGTTTCGGTGTCGACCGGACGGATCGCCGAGAGCGCCAACTCATCGGCGCTTACCTGAGCGTCGACCTCGATGCGGTGCAGCAGCGCCGCCGCCCCTTCCAGCGAGTCCCGGGATCCCTTGCGGCCCCGGGTCGGTGCCTGGCCGTGGCTCAGCGGTTGCACCTCGCCGTTGTCCACGCGGGCCAGGACGATCTCGGTGGTGTGGTTACCGACGTCGATCCCGGCGACAATACGGCCGCGGGGGGTCACCGCAACAAGCCCCGCCGGGCGTACACCGTGGCGGCCTGCCGCACCAGTTCCGCACAGCGCGAGGCTCCGCGGGTTTCCAGGGACGCCTGCAACGCGTCGAGTTCGGCGGCCGTGGAGCGGTGCGGGCGCAGCGCCTCGTACAGGCCCATCACCTCTTCGTCGCCGATTGTGGCCAATTCGGCTGCGCGCAGGAAGTTCTCGGCGAGCTGGGGGTTCCCGTTCTCCTCGGCGACCACCGCCTGGTGTGCCAGCGCCGCCGGGTTCATCCGCAGATCCGACAGGTCGAGTTTGCCGTCGACCGCGGCCTCGACGGTGAACTTCTCGCTCATGCTCGCGTCACCTCCACTGTGACGGGTGCCTGGCCCGGCTCGCTGGCCTCACGTTCCAATGCGACCAGGGCCACCGCGCGGGCGTGGTAGCGCGCCGAGATCGATTCGTCGGTGCCCCCGGTCAGGATCGGCACCGGAGCCATGCCCTTGGCGTGGCGGGCCGCGTTGCGGCCCAGTTCCCGATAGTTACGCGCCGTCAACAGCGGGGCCACGCTGAACAGCTCCAGGTTGGCCAGCGGCGCCAGATCGCGACGGTGGATGAGCGCAGTGCCCTTGCCCTGCAGTCCGATTCCGATCCCCGACCCGGACAGTTTGGCCGCGGTCAGTCCGATCAGGCCCACATCGATGGTCGAGCGCACTCGGACGAACCGCGGCACGCAACCCTCCTCCTCCAGCCCGGCGGACAGTTGGCGGATCACCTCACCGATCGGCAGGCCGCACAGGCTCAGCCACACACTGCGACCCAGTGCCGGGGACAGCCCGATGACCACCTCGCGCGGATCGCTGCCCTGCCGGGCCGGTTCGAGATCGGTGACGCTGATGTGGCCGGCATGCTCGGCCTGGTCGGCGGTGAGCTCGGTGCCGTTGCGCTGCTGGCGGATGTTGTCGATCTCGGCGCGGCGCTCGTCGGTCAGCGTGTAACCCGTTCCGGGACCGGTGTAATCGTTCGGGTCGGTGATCTTGGACAGCACCCGGAACTGCTCGTCGAAGATCGCCGAGGTCTGCAACTGGTCGCCGCGCAGGCGTTCGGCCGTGAGCCGCATGATGGCCTCGGCCTCGTCGTCGTAACCGGTGCGCTTCAGCGAGGCGATCACGTCGAACACCGTGAGCTGCTTGGCCTCGATGGCGTTGGCCGCCTCCGCGACGGCCTTCGGATCGCCGGGCGGCAGATCGCGTGACCCGTTGGCGACCACCACCTCCTCGATGTGACTGTCGTCGAAGTCCGCCAGGCCCAGGTCGCGGTACACCGCCTGCACGGCCGTCGCCGCCCTTCGACGGACTGCGGCCAGGTGCTCGGCCGACACCGTCCGCAGGCCGCCGTCGGCACCCCAATCCCGTTGCAGGACCAGGAAATCGTCCATGTCGTCGGAGTTGAAGTTGGACAGCGCGAAGGCGTTGTCGTAGCGCGGGATCGAGCCGAACCCGGAGAAGATGAAGTCCGCGCCGGCCAACAACACCGGCAGGGTGTGCGCGCTGCGGCGGATGTCGGATTCGGAGATCAGGTTGTCATTGCCCGCGCACGACTCCAGGTCCCGCATCATCACCATCAGGTTCTCGGCGAGCAGCTCCTTCATGCCCTCGGGCACCGAGGCCACCACACCGACCCCGTCGATGCCGCCGTTCTGCACACCCTGCGAACCCAGCGCCCGGGCCAGCGACACGCAGCGCGATTCCAGGTACAGGATCGAGCACTTCTCGGCCGCGCCCATCAGCACCTCGGCGCCGCCGCCGCTGGTGACCCGCATCTTGAGCCCGCGCGACGCGTAGGCGCTCGTCAGGATCGCCTTCGAGAACGGGGTGTCGTCGCCGTCGACGAACACCTGCTCGGTGCCGTAGATGGAGATGGTCTCGGCATAGCTGGTCAGTCCGCGCATCCCGAGCCGCAACTCCAGCGCCTCCTCGATGGCGCACTGCGCCATCGCTCCCGGTGTCCCCACCTGCGAACCGATCAGCAGCGCAACGGCATTCGAGGACGCATCGCCGAGCACCGGCACCGTCGTCTCGACCTCGCGGAACCCGTAGGCCACCGCGCTGGCCGCATCGGCGGCGATCAGCATGGGATCGTCGAGCTGGTTGGTGACGTGGGCCTGGTTGCTCGGGGTACGCCGGACCCGCATCTTGGCCATCGCCATCTGCATCTCGACCGGCGTCAGTACCGCGATGACCCTCGCGAGTTTGGCCGGTGTCGTGCCGCCGATCAGCCGGACCACCTCGGCGCGCGGCACGTTGAGGTCGACGGTCTTGCGGGCCAGTTCGGCGTCGGACATCGCCATGGCCTCGGGCGCGACGCCGAGGTCGAGACCGTAGCGGGCGATGAACTCGTCGATCACGTCGAAGTCCGCGGCAGCCTTGCCGTCCATCTCGATGACCTGGCCGTCACGCAGCACCAGCGACGGTTCCGGATCATGCGGGCTGCGCATCGCGACCAGGCCCAGATCCGGATTGGTCACGCTGAACCCGTCGAGATTCACCGGTTTCGCATCGAGGACCCGCATCCTGCCGAGGTAGGCACCGCCGTCATCTGCCACGCCGACCATTTTGCGTGACGAACCCTATTTGGTCTACCCATTACGCCTTTTGGTGTCAGACCCCGGACGCGACCTCCAGCGCCTTGAGCGAGTCCTCCAGATGGCTGAGCATCCGCTGCAGATGCGGCACACTGCGCCGGCAGCCGACCAGCCCGAAATCCAGGTTGTCAGCGTTGTTGGCCAGGGTGATGTTCATCGCCTGCCCGTCCAGCGCGATCGACAGCGGATAGTTGCCGTCGAGCCGAGCCCCCTTCCAGTACAACGGATGTCGCGGTCCGGGCACATTGGAGATGACCAGGTTGAACGGCGGCGAGGTGGCCCCGACGAAACCGGGCACCGCGGCCAGGCCGAGCGGGGCGATCATCATCGCCGACAGCGCCAGGGCCTGAACCCGCGGCAACTCCGAGAACACCTTCTTGTTGCCCCGCATCGACTCACCGACGACTGCCAGCCGCTCCGCGGGATCTTCCAGATCGGTTCCGAGATTGCACAGGACCGAGC
Source organism: Mycolicibacterium nivoides (assembly GCF_003855255.1). Taxonomy (NCBI): domain Bacteria; kingdom Bacillati; phylum Actinomycetota; class Actinomycetes; order Mycobacteriales; family Mycobacteriaceae; genus Mycobacterium; species Mycolicibacterium nivoides. The sequence goes on from NZ_CP034072.1 coordinate 4,385,422, forward strand.
CGACCAGGTTGCCGCCGGCGTCGGCCTCGTGCTCGGCGCGCAGGCTCACCGGCACCATCGCGATCAGCGGCCGGTCCGGCAGCGCGTCCTGCTCGACCAGGTACGCACGCAAGGCGCCCGCACACACCGCCAGCACCACATCGTTGACCGTGAACCCGGCGGCCTGCGAGATCCGCTTGAACCGCTCCAGCGGCCAGGACTGCGCCGCGACTCGACGAGCGCCACCGATCTTCACGTTGAACATGGTCTTAGGAGCCGAAAACGGCAACGTGAGCTGTTGCTCCAGCAGCGCCGAACGGGCCAGCCGCAGCGTCGACGGACCCAGTCCCGCGACAGATCCGGCCGCATCGGTGACCGTCCGCAGCAGCGATGAACCCTGATGCGGGCGCTTCCTGCGCGGCAGCGCCCACGGCACCCGCACCTCGGTATCACCGGGATCCTCGGAAAGCGTGCGCATCAACAGTTTGAGCGCCGACACCCCGTCGATCAGCGAATGGTGCATCTTCGTGTAGACCGCGAACCGGCCGTCGGCCAGCCCCTCGATCAGGTGCGCCTCCCACAGTGGACGGTGCCGATCGAGCAGGCTGCCGTGCAGGCGCGAGGTCAGCTCGAGCAGATCACGGACCCGGCCCGGAGACGGCAGGCCCGAGCGGCGCAGGTGGTAGTCCAGGTCGATGTCGTTGTCGTAGGTCCAGCCGACGTTCGCGATGCCGCCAAGGATGGTCGCCGGGTGCTTCCGGAACACGGGCTCGACCTCGGTGTGGGCAACCATCTGCTCGTACAACTCACGCACGAAGTCGCGGTCCGCACCGGCGGGGGGCTCGTAGAGCGCGAGGCCGCCGACATGAAACGGATGCTCCCGTGTCTCGGCGATCAGAAACATCGAGTCGGTCGGCGACATCAGCTCCATGGACACATTCAACGCTGCTGCGCCAGACCTCGACGAAAACCCGGCAAAACAAGTAGCCCACTACGCGTTCCCCCGCGCCGCTGAGCCCGCAAGATCTGTGCATGACGAACGTGGCGCGCAAGGTGCTGGCGCTGATCAGAATTTTCAACGGGCTGGCCGGACTTCTCGCACCCGAGAAGCTGCTGGGCCGCCTCGGTGTCGACACGGCTCAGGACCGGTCCGGCACCTATCCCTTCCGGATGTTCGGCATCCGAACCGTCATCATCGGGCTCGAACTGCTCCTGCTGCGCGGCGAAGAACTGCGTCGCGCCGAAAAACTCGCGGTGCTCATCCACGCCACCGACACCGCGTCCGCCGCCGTCACCGCCGCCCGCGGCGATCTGCCACGCAAACAGGGCCTGGTGGCCATCGTCATCTCCGCAATCAACACCGCACTAGCCATCACCGCATGGAAAGGAGGCCAGGATGCCATCCCTGCTGACAAGGTGGTTCATCAAAGCCACTGAGGTTGTCGACCGACGGATCGGCTGGGACAAGCTCCCACCGTGGATCGGGCTCGGCGTCCTGATCGGGGTTCGCGACGCGCTGCGCGAGCACAATCTCTACGACTCCTACCGGGGCAATCCCCCGGCGGCACCGGCACACACCCCTGCCGAATATCTCACCATCAGGACCGTCGACGGCTCCTACAACGATCTGTCGGCACCGTCGATGGGTATGGCCCACACCCGGTTCGGGCGCAACGTGCCGCTGGACGGGGGACATGCCGAGCAGCCGCCGCACCTGATGGACCCCAACCCACGGGCGATCAGCAACGAACTGCTGCGCCGCGACACGTTCAAACCGGCCACCACCCTCAACATCCTGGCGGCAGCCTGGCTGCAGTTCGAGACCCGCGACTGGTTCAGCCACGACACCGACCCCAGCCGGATGATCGAGATTCCGGTGCCCGATGACGACGAATGGGACGAGTCCACCATCCGGATCCCGTCGACACCGGCGGACCCGAACCCGACGCCGGGCGACTCGACGTTCATCAACACCGAGACCCACTGGTGGGATGCCTCGCAGATCTACGGCAGCAACCAGCTGTTCCAGGATGCGATCCGCACGAAGGACAAGAAGGACGGCAAGGTTCGCATCGACGCCGACGGTTTCATCGACCTCGATCCGTCGTTGCTCGGTGCCTCCGGCGGCGCGGACGGCTGGTGGCTCGGCCTGGAGCTGATGGGCACGATCTTCCTGCGCGAGCACAACGCCATCTGTGACCGGCTGGAAGCCGCCTACCCGACCTGGTCCCCCGATCAGATCTTCCACAAGGCGCGCATGATCAACGCCGCCCTGATCGCCAAGATCCACACCATCGAATGGACGCCGGCGATCCTGGGGCACCCGACGCTGCAGATCGGGATGCGGGCCAACTGGTTCGGCCTGGCCGGCGAACGCGTCAAGCAGCTGTTCGGACGGATCAGCTCCAGCGAGGCGATCAGTGGCGTCGTCGGGTCGGCGACCGATCACCACACCGCGCCGTACTCCATCACCGAGGACTTCGTCACCGTCTATCGCATGCACCCGCTGGTGCCGGACGACTACGAGTTCCTCAACCTGGCCGGAAAGGCCGAGCCGCAGCAGCTTCCCTTCGACAGCATCCACGGCGGCGCCAACTCGCGCGGCGTGCTCAAGAGCGTGGGGATCTCGAACTGCATCTACTCGCTGGGCGTCGCGCACCCCGGCGCGGTCACCCTGCACAACAGTCCCAACTTCATGCGCCGCTTCGACCGCACCGACGGCCACGTCATCGACATGATCTCGACGGACATCATCCGGTCCCGCGAGCGAGGGGTGCCGCGCTACAACGACTTCCGCCGCCAGCTGCGGTTGAAGCCGGCGACATCGTTCGACGAGATCAGCGGCGGGGACCGCGACACTGCACTCAAGATGAGCGAGATCTACGGCGGTGACATCGAGAAGGTCGACGCCATGGTCGGCATGTTCGGCGAGAAGCTACCCGAGAAGTTCGGGTTCAGCGATACGGCGTTCCGCATCTTCGTGCTGATGGCGACCCGCCGGCTCAAGAGCGACCGGTTCTTCACGGTCGACTTCACGCCGCGGATCTACACCCCGGAGGGGATCGCCTGGATCGCCGACAACGACATGTGCTCGGTGCTCATTCGGCACTACCCCGAGCTCGAACCCGTTCTGCGCGGCCACAGCAACGCGTTCGCGCCGTGGCCCCGACTCGGTCAGGAACCGCGATGACAAGCCCCGAGCCGGAGCTGACCCGGCGGATGGCCCTGGACGAGTCGCTGTTGCTCGGCTACCCCAACAGCGCGTTGGACCTGCTGTTCCGGCAGTCCGAGGCCGGGCCCATCCCCGACGGGGACACCCGGGGCACGCTGCTGGCCTGGCCCGGGACGTGGCTGGCCAAGCCGCTCGCCCTGCTGGTCCGCGTGATCATCTGGCAGGGCAAGGTGCTCGACCGTCGCGAGGGCGTGCTGCGCAACAAGGTGACCCCGTTCGGTATTCGGCTCGTCAAAGCCCGGCTCTCGATCGCATCGAGCTGGGTGGACGACGGTGACTGCGTGCTCATCGACTACTCCACGACGTCGTTCCTCGCGCGCATGGTGCGCGATGAGATCCGCCAGGTCGGCCCCGGCCTCTACCTCGGAGTCGTATGGCTGTGGCGGAAACGCGTCGGGTGGTTCACCATTCGCTCGACGGGGTGACCGCGATGCCACACCAGGAAGCGTTCACCGTGCTCGCCGAGGTCAGCCGGGATCAACTGGCCGCGCTTCGAGAACTACTGGGGCGTATCCCGGACCACGTCGAGCGCTGGGACGTGATGCCCTTCGAGAAGCTGAGCGGACTGCACTTCGCCAGGCTCGTGCTGTTCGAACCCGCCGAGGATCTCGACGGGCGCCCGGTGCCCGCTCAACTCGCATTGCTGACCGACGTCGACGCACCGCTGCGCGGGCATGTCGATGAGTTGGCGACGATCTGCGGCCCGGGCCTCGACGCGGTGTTCTCCCACTGCGTCGGCTACCCGGACACGGCGTCCGTGCCGGACCGGCGGGCGTTCCTGCGGGCCCATCAGGTCAAAGTCGCTGCGGCACACATCAACCGGCGTGGCCGTTCGGTCGGCCAGATCCGGCAGGAGGATCTGCTGCAGCGCGAGATCAACAGGTTCCTGGACGCGGGCGACCTCGGGTCGCTGGATCCGGGGAAGATCAAGAGCGCGGTCGTGGACTTCGTGCGCGACCGCGAGGACCTGGCGTGGGCTCTGAAACAGGCGGAGGGGCCGTCGTTGGCGTGGCGGGCCAAAGAGGCTTTGCACAAGTACTTCTGGATCGCCGCGCTGGCCGTGGTGACGGTGCTGTTCCTGCCGCTCGTGGTGCTCGGCCTCGGGTTGTTCACGCTCGTACTCCGCTACCACGAGAAGCGCGACGTGCCCGACACCCGCGGCGCCGCACCCGATGTGGTCCGGGCCTACCGCGACGACGAGGACTTTTGGGCGCACAACCAGATCGTGGCCGTCGGATTCCTCAAGCCCGGGCCGTTCCGCCGGCTGACGACGACGGCGATCTTGTTCCTGACCGACTACGCGACCCGCCACATCTACAACCGCGGAACCCTGTCCGGGCTCAACACCATTCATTTCGCCCGGTGGGTGCGGATGAACGGAAACCGCGGCCTGTTCTTCTCCAGTAACTACGACGGCAGCCTGGAGAGCTACATGAACGACTTCATCGACAAGGCGTTCTGGGGGCTCAACGCCATCTTCAGCAACGGCGACGGCTTCCCGCGCACGCGCTTCCTGTTCTTCGGCGGCATCACCGACGAGAAAGCCTACAAGAAGTTGCTGCCCACCCGCCAAGCCCCGAGCAATGTCTGGTACAGCGCCTACCCGCATCTGACGACCAAGAACATCGCCAACAACGAAGCCATCCGCCAGGGTCTCTCGGACAAGATGAACGATGCCCAGACGCGGCGCTGGCTGCGCCGATTCGGTTGCGGCAACGACCTTCCCGAATCCAATTGGGCGGCCCGAAAGCTCGACAGCATTCCCTGGGACAGGCTATGGCTCTCCAACTAGACGACATCCAGGGCGTCATCCTGCACGGCTACGGCGCGCTGGAGGACGCGGCGTTCCTGCTGCTGACGATCGACGACGTCGCGGCGGCCAAGCGATGGCTGTCGCGGCTTCCCCTGCGCGACAGCACAGTCCGGCCCGAGGCCACCGACACCTGCACCAACATCGCCTTCACACCGTCGGGCCTGGTGCGGTTGGGGCTGCCACCCGAGCACCTCGGCATGCTGGCCGGCGAGTTCCGCGAGGGGATGTCCGGCACCGAGCATCGCCGCCGCATCCTCGGCGACCACGGTGATAGTTCGCCGTCGAGCTGGCGATGGAACGGCGACGACATCCACGCGCTGCTGCTGCTCTACGCGCGTGACGCTGACGCGGTCACCGAGTTGGAGAACAGTCACGACCTGCCCGGCTCCGGTATGCGCGTCGTCAGGCGGCTCGATTCGCTGACGCTCCCGGGACGCAAGGAGCACTTCGGTTTTCGCGACGGTATCTCGCAACCACTGATCGACGGCTACGACGAGAGCGGACCGGCGGGCAACACCGTGGCCCCGGGCGAGTTCGTGCTCGGCTATCCCAACGCCTACGGGCAGTACACCGACCGGCCGCTGGTGGACGCGTCCGCCGACCCGCGAAACCTGTTGTCCGCGGCGGCCGATGCGCCGGCGCTGCGTGACCTCGGCAAGGACGGCAGCTACCTCGTCTTCCGGCAGCTCAAGCAGGATGTGGCGGGGTTCTGGAACAGCCTGGCCGAGCGTTCCGCCGATGTGCTCGACCGGGTGCCGGCATGCATCGGGCTGGCGGCCAAGATGGTCGGTCGCTGGCCCAGCGGTGCGCCGCTGGTGAAAGCGCCGACCGCCGACGATCCCGCACTCGCCGACGACAACGACTTCATGTACTTCCGGTCCGAGGATGCCGACGGTCTGAAATGCCCGATCGGCTCGCACCTGCGGCGGTCCAATCCACGCGATGCGCTCGACCCGGTTCCCGGATCGGACCGGTCGATCGATGTGGGCAAGCGCCACCGCATCATTCGCCGCGGCCGGGCCTATGGTCCGCCCCTGGCGCCATCCATGGACCCCGCCGACATGATCGGGGCGCGCGACGACGGCGCCGAGCGCGGTCTGCACTTCATCTGCTTCAACACCCAACTCGGCCGGCAGTTCGAGTTCATCCAGCACACCTGGGTCAACAGCACCAAGTTCGACGGCGGCTATGCCGAGGACGATCCGATCGCCGGCGCCCGCGGCAATGGAAACGGCAACGGGACAGGGACTTTCACGGTTCAGCAGGAACCGGTCCGCCGGCGCGTCACCGGGCTGCCCCGCTTCGTCCACACCGTCGGGGGCGCGTACTTCTTCATGCCAGGTGTGGCCGCCACGCGTTATCTCGCGGCCCTGCCATGACGGCCTGGCGGGAGTGGGCTCCGCTGCCGTTGCGCCTGTTCCTCGGCGGCGGGCTGATCCTGCACGGCGGCATCAAACTGTTCGCAACCGGCGGCCACGCCAACATCGCCCATCTGGTCGGGCAGCTCGGCGTGCCGTTCGCCGACGCGGTGGGCTGGCTGGTCGGGGTGGTCGAGTTCGGCGGCGGACTCGGCATCCTGCTCGGCGTCTTCTTCCGGCTCGCCACGGTGGTCAATGCGCTCAACGTCGCCGGCCTTCTGGTGCTCGGCTTCGTCGCGGGCGGCATCCCCGCGCCGCTGCCCGGCGGTGATCCGCTGCCCGGTTTCCGGGAGGCACTGCTGATCTTGGCGGGCGTGGTCAGCCTGCTGCTCAGCGGACCCGGCCGGCTCGCGCTGGCCGGAACGTTAGGAGGTCACCATGCGCAGCGACAGCCTGAGTGGGATACCTCGGGTCGAGCTTGACTCCCGGCCCCGGTGGAAGCGGCAGTTGTTCTGGTTGATCGGCGGCAAGTTGTTCACCACCGAACGGGCCGCGGGATTCTGGCGGCGACGGATCGCTCCGCTGGAGGCCCCGGTGATGAAGGCGACCCGTGGGCGGGCACGGCTGAGTTTCAGCATCCCAGTATTGGTGCTGACCTCGACCGGCGCCCGCAGCGGCAAGCGGTACGAGACCCCGCTGGCCTACTTCACCGACGGTGACGACGTGGTGCTGATCGCCTCCAACTACGGGCGTGACCGCCACCCGAGCTGGTATCACAACCTGCTCGCGCATCCGGACTGCGAGTTGCACATCGGGTCGCGCGGCGGACGGTTCGTCGCACACGAGGCCACCGGAGCCGACCGTGACCGGCTCTACGCGCTGGCCGCCGACCGGCTCAACAAGGGTTGGAACGTGTACGAACAGCGCACCGACGGGATCAGAACCATCCCGGTGCTGCGGCTGTCGCCCGACAGCCGGGCATGAGAACCAAAAACCCGCCGCCTGCGATCACAGGTAGCGGGTTTTTATGGCGGTGGCGGAGGGATTTGAACCCTCGGACGGGGGTTACCCGTCACACGCTTTCGAGGCGTGCTCCTTAGGCCGCTCGGACACGCCACCGTGTGGCAGCTTACCGGGCGAGCGCCGCAAGCCCTAATCACTCACCGCTGGGCGGCGAAGAACTCCTCCAGCAGGGCCGCGCACTCGTCAGCCAGGACTCCACCGACCACCTCGGGGCGGTGGTTGAGCCGGCGATCACGCACCACGTCCCACAGCGAGCCGACCGCCCCGGTCTTGGGTTCCCACGCACCGAACACCACCCGTGCCACCCGGGCCAGCACGAGTGCACCCGCACACATCGTGCACGGCTCGACGGTCACGGCCAGCGTCGCGCCTTCGAGCCGCCAGCCGTCGCCGAGCACCCGGGCGGCCTCGCGCATCGCCACGATCTCGGCATGCCCCGCAGGGTCCCCGGTGGCCTCGCGGACATTGGCCGCGCGGGCCAGCTCGGTGCCGTCGGCCGCGAACACGACCGCGCCGATCGGCACATCGCGAGGACCGGCCGTCCGGGCAGCCTCCAGGGCAGCGCGGATCAGGGCTTCGTCAGAGGTCACCGACCGAGCCGGTCGAGCACCGCCGACAGCTCGTCGGCGAAGCCCATCTCGCGGGCGATACGCCCGATCTGCTCATCGGCGTACAGGTCGGTTTCGGACAGGATCACGCCGAGCACGTCCTCGTGCAGACCGATATCCGACAGCACCGAGAGATCGCCCTCCTCGAAGGGATCCGAATCTTCGAGATCCTCTTCTTCCAGGTCAGCGTCCAAATTCTCCAGCGCCTCGGCGGCGATGTCGTAGTCCAGCGCAGCGGTGGCATCCGACAGCAGCAACCGGGTTCCCGCCGGTGCCGGTCGCACGATAACGAAAAACTCGTCGTCCACATCGAGCAGCCCGAAGACCGCCCCGGCGCTGCGCAGCTCACGAAGCTCGGTCTCCGCCGCGGTCAAACTCTTCAACGAGGACGACCGCATGGGGGCGCACCGCCACTTGCCGTCCTCTCGGACAACCGCCACCCCAAAGCCATCAGGCAGGTCTGCCGGCGCACGCTGTGCCTCCATGCCCGCCTACGGTAGTCGCCGACCAGCAATTTTGACAGGGATCACCCTCGGCCCCGGTGCGGTCGGTATGCCAATCTTGAACCGTGACGAACACACCGGTGTGCGTGCTGGGCCTTGGCCTGATCGGTGGCTCGCTGATGCGTGCCGCTGCCGGGGCCGGCCGCGAGGTCTTCGGCTACAACCGGTCGATGGAGGCCGTCGCGGCCGCAAAGTTCGACGGGTTCGACGCCACCGAGAATCTCGACGAGGCGCTGGGCCGCGCTGCCGACCGCGATGCGCTGATCGTGCTGGCGGTGCCGATGCCGGCCCTGCCACAGCTGCTCGACCACATCCGGGACACCGCGCCCAGGTGCGCGCTGACCGATGTCACCAGCGTCAAAGGCGCGGTGCTCGACGAGGTGGGCAAATTCGGGTTGCTACAGAACTTCGTCGGTGGCCATCCGATGGCAGGCACCGCCCACTCGGGCTGGTCGGCCGGCGACGCCGGACTGTTCACCGGCGCCCCCTGGGTGGTGAGCGTGGACGATCACGTCGACGCTCAGGTGTGGTCCCAGGTCACGCAGCTGGCCCTGGACTGCCGCGCGGTGGTGGTGCCGGCCCGCTCCGATGAGCACGACGCCGCCGCAGCCGCCATCTCGCACCTGCCGCACCTGTTCGCCGAGACCCTGGCCGTCATCGCCGGCGAGGTCCCGCTGGCCTTCGCCCTGGCCGCCGGATCCTTCCGCGACGGCACCCGGGTGGCAGCCAGCGCCCCGGACCTGGTGCGGGCCATGTGTGAGGCCAACTCCGAACAGCTGCTGCCCGCGCTCGAGCAGGGCATCGAACTGCTGACGCGCGCCAAGGAAACTCTGGCCGCCACGGGTTCGGTCGCCGACCTGGTCGAGACGGGTCACGCCGCGCGGATGCGCTACGACAGCTTCAGCCGCCCCGAGATCATCACCACGGTGGTGGGCACGGACAACTGGCGGGCCGAGCTCGCCGCAGCCGGACGTGCCGGCGGGGTGATCAGATCCGCTCTGCCAGTCCTGGGTAATCAAGGATGAAGCCGTCGGAATCCACCGTGATGGTGGTGTCGGCGACCGGCGAGCGCAGCTTCACCGGGGCTCCGGGACCGGAACTGGTGTAGGTGATGTTGGCGGTATCCACCGAGAAGTCCGGCAACCGTACATAGACCACCGGCAACGTCACCGACTCAGCCCGCTGATGCAGGCCGGTCCGCCGGATCGGCAGAGCATTGAAGAACGGGCTGAACACCACGTCGACATCGAGCGCGCCGCCGAAGTCCGAGCGCTTGGTCTGCGTGTGGTCCTGCACCAGCCACATGTTCTCCTCGTCGCGGGCGATGGAGAGCTGGCGTTCCCGCTCGGCCAGGGTGACGGTGAGCGACAGCCGCTTGGTGGCGCCCGTCTCGTCGGTGACCAGGTCATAGGAGGCCGAGAACGCCGGGTGGGATTCGGTGGCGGCGGCCACAATCCGGCCGTAGGCCTTGATCCGGTTGCCCGACAGCTGAACCCGCACGGACTCCATCCGGGGTTCATCGTGCGCCCGCCAGGTCAACACCGCCGGCCAGGCACGGTCCTTCTCGTCGCTCACCCTTCTACCGTATGCGACGAGACTCGGCCTTCGTAGCCGAGTCCGGAACTCCCCCGCGTGCTCCCCCGGGCAGGTGACTCGAGGGCCACCTCGTCGTCGAGCAACGGCTGCGGAATCCGGCGCTGACGTCCCAACCGGCCACTACCGGGCACCGACAACCACACCGCGAACGCCATCGCGGCATCGAGAATCAAGGCCAGCGCCGTGACCATGAGCGCACCCACCAGCGCGATGTGGAACTGACGCACCTTGATGCCGTCGATCAGATACCGGCCCAGCCCGCCGAGGCTGGCATAGGCCGCGACCGTCGCCGTCGCCACGATCTGAAGCGTCGCGGTGCGCAGCCCGCCCACGATCAACGGCAGCGCGTTGGGCACCTCCACCCCGAACAGCACGCGCCGCTCGGTCATGCCCATCGAACGGGCCGCGTCCACGACGGCAGGGTCCACGTTCGCGATGCCCGCATAGGTCCCGGCCAGCAACGGTGGGATGCCCAGCAGCATCAGCGCGACCGTCGGCGGTACCAGGCCCAGCCCCCACAACAGCACCCCGAGCAGCAGCACGCCGAGTGTGGGCAGCGCGCGCAATGCGTTGACCCCGGTTACGACCAGGAAGGTGCCCCGCCCGGTGTGCCCGATGAGCAGGCCCACCGGGATCGCGATCACCGCCGAGGCCACCACGGCGACTGCGGTGTACTGCAGGTGTTCGACTATGCGGGCTGCCAAGCCGGCGGGCCCGCCCCAATTGGCTGCGGTGAAGATGAAGTCCAGTGCCTGCTGCAGGAAGTTCATGCGGCCCCCTTGACGCGCGCCGCCCGGGGCTTGCGGGCCACCCGAGTCCACGGCGTGATCGCCCTGCCGGCCAACATGATCAGGCTGTCGATGACGACGGCCAGCACGAAGATCGCGATGATCCCGGCGATGATCTGGTCGCTCTTGTTGGATTGATAGCCCTCGGTGAACCAGGTACCCAGGCCGCCGATACCGATCACCGAGCCCACCGACACCATCGAGATGTTGGTGACCGCCACCACGCGCACACCCGCCACCAGCACCGGGATGGCCAGCGGAAGTTCCACCTTGAGCATCCGCACCAGCGGCCGGTAGCCGATCGCGGTCGCAGCGTCCCGCACCTGTTCGGGCACCGCGTCGAGCGCTTCGGGCACCGCCCGCACCAACAGTGCGGTGGTGTAAAGGGTCAGCGCCACAATGACATTGGCCTCATCCAGGATGCGGGTCGGGATGATCAGCGGCAGCACCACGAACAGCGCCAGCGACGGGATGGTGAAGATGATGCTCGCCGTGAGGGTGGTCATCCGCCGCAGTGCGGTGGTGCGCTGAACCGCCGCTCCCAGCGGGACGGCGATCAGCAGCCCCAGCACGATCGGCACCAACGACAACCGCAGGTGCACGACGGTCAGCACCCACAGGTCGTCGAGATGGTTGAGCAGATATCGCATGAGCTACCCCAGCTCCGGGACGCGGCGCTGCTCCTTGAGTGCCTCGAGCACATCGTCGGCGCGGACACCCCCGACGAGCTTGCCGTCTTCGTCGACCGCCACACCGAGGCCGCTCGGTGAGGACAGCGCGGAGTCCAGCGCCTGCCGCAGGTTGCCGTCGGGCGGAAAGAACGACCCACCCCCGATGGTGCTGTCGTAGAGCGCATTGCCCTTGCGGTGGACCTCGACACCCTCGGCATTGATCCAGGCGAACGGCGTGCCGGATTTGATGACCAGCCGCCACTCCCCCGGGCTGAGGTTCAGCGCGTCGATGTCGTCCTCGTCGACGTGCTCGATCTCGTGCAGGGGCAGGCCGCTGGCGTGAAAGAACTGCAGCCCGCGGTAACCGCGGTCGGCGCCGACGAACCCCGATACCAGTTCGTTGGCCGGATTCGACAGGACAAAGGCGGGATCGGCGTATTGCAGGAGGGCCCCGCCGCGGCCGAACACCGCGACCTTGTCCCCGAGCTTGACCGCCTCGTCGATGTCGTGCGTGACGAAGACGATGGTCTTGCGCAATTCGCTTTGCAATCGCAGGATTTCGGCCTGCAGATCTTCGCGCACCACCGGGTCGACCGCGCTGAAGGGCTCATCCATCAACAGGATCGGCGGGTCCGCGGCCAGTGCGCGGGCCACCCCGACGCGCTGCTGTTGCCCGCCCGACAGCTGGGCCGGGTAGCGGTCGGCCAGCTTCGGGTCGAGCCCCACCCGTTCCATCACCCCGATCGCGGCCTTGCGGGCACTGCGCCGGGATTCGCCCCGCAACACCGGCACGGTCGCGACGTTGTCGACCACCCGCAGATGCGGCATCAGCCCGGCGCTCTGGATGACGTAGCCGATGCCGAGCCGCAACTTGACCGGGTCGACGGTGCTGATGTCCTCCCCGTTGACGGTGAGGGTGCCCGAGGTGGGATCGATCATCCGGTTGATCATCCGCATCGAGGTGGTCTTGCCGCAGCCCGACGGACCGACGAACACCGTCAGCGTGCCCTGCGGCACTTCCAGATTGAGGTTGTCGACGGCGACCGTGCCGTCGGGATACTGCTTGGTGACGTTCTCGAAGGTGATCATCGCGGCCCTCTGCTCTTCGCGCAAGCGCTCATCGCGTCACCGGCTTGTCGAATCCGTTGTCCCTGATCCACTTTTCGGCCGCCTCGTCGGGGTCGACGCCGGCATTGCCCTCCACCGCGGTGTTCAACTCGATCAGCGCGTCGGTGGTGAGTTTGGCCGACACCGCGTCGAGCACGGTCTTGAGTTGATCGGACATCTTCTGCGAGGCAACCAGCGGAACGACATTGGCGGCCAGGAAGACGTTCTTGGGATCCTCCAGCGGCACCAGGTGGTGCTGCCCGATCGCCGGTGAGGTGCTGAAGATGTTCGCGGCCGTGACGGCGCCGCTGTTCAGCGCTTGAACGGTGGCCGGCCCGCCACCGTCGCTGATGGCGACGAAATTGACCGGGGCGATATCCAGGCCGTACCGGGACTTCAGGCCGACCAGACCCGTCTGGCGGGTCTGGAACTCCGATGGTGCACCGACTTTCACCTCGGCCGAATGCGCGGCCAGATCCGCGATGGTCTTCAGGTTCCAGCGCTGGGCGGTCTCGGCGGTGACCGCGAGGGTGTCCTTGTCCTCAGCCGGTGAGGGATAGAGGATCGACAGGTCCCCGGGCAGGGCCTTCAGCAGCGCGATCAACACCTCGTCCGATGTCGTGGCGGTCGCCTCCGCGTCGAAGTACTGCAGGAGATTTCCGGTGTACTCCGGGATCAGATCGATCGAGTGGTCCTGCACCGCAGGCACATACGTCTCGCGGCTGCCGATACCGAACTGCCTGCGGATCTGAAAGTCATTGGCCTCCAGAGCCTGGGCATAGATCTCGGCGATGATCTTGGACTCCGGGAAGTCAGCGGATCCGACCGTGATCGATTTCAGGTCACCCGAGATGGGTCCACCGCCCAGCGGATTGGAGCTTCCGCAGGCCACCGCCAGCGGAACGATCAGGGCGAGCAGGGTCATCGTGATTGCCAGGGTTTTGCGCTGCACAGGCGCATCCTTTCGGCGACGGCGGCGGGACGATCAGCCTCTGACGACCCTAACGGCACACCCGACATGCCGCCGCGCTTTACCTCATGGTGTTTGCTTTGCCGCCATGACGGGCAAAGATGTCAGTATGACCAGCGATCCGTCTGCATCGCCCGATTTGCCTGAGCCGACGCCGAATGTGCCGGTGCCACCGTCTCCCGACCCAGGCAAAGTCCCCGATGCCGGCAAGCCCCCCGCCAAGTCGGGTAAGTCGGGTAAGGCCACCGAGCCCAAACTGACCCGCGCCGGAGCGCTGTGGTCAGCATTGATCCTGGGTTTCCTGGTGCTGATCGTGCTGCTGATCTTCATCGCGCAGAACACCGCCGCGGTCCCGCTCACCTTCCTGGGCTGGCACTGGTCGTTGCCGACGGGCGTGGCCATCCTGGGTGCCGCGGTGGCCGGCGGCCTGCTGACCGTCGCCGCCGGGTCGGCACGGATCTTCCAGTTGCGCCGCGCGGCCAAGAAGAACTTCAAGGCCGCCCAGCGCGACTGACACGTCAGCCCAGGGCGCGCAGTCCCGAGGCGATCGCCGGGGCCACCGCCGCGCCGACGCTCGAACTGCCCGGCGCCTCCGAGCCCTGGCGCGCCCGGAAGTCGATGCCGGCGGCGATGATGGCTGCCTTGAAGTAGGCCAGCGCCATGTAGAAATCCCAGTGCGCCAGCTCCTGGCCGGACTGCACCGAATACCGGTTGGCCAGATCGTCGGCCGACGGCATCCGCGGTGAACTCCACGCCGCTTCCATGCTCAGGATCAGGTTGAACATCGGGTCGCGGTACACGCACATCAGCGCGGCGTCACTCAACGGGTCACCCAGGGTGGACAGCTCCCAGTCCAGCACCGCGAGGACCTTCGTCGGGTCCTGCGCGTCCAGGATGGTGTTGTCGATGCGGTAGTCGCCGTGGACGATCGAGTTGCGGCTCTGCGCCGGAACCGAATCCGCCAGGGCCTGATGCAGGCGCTTGACGTCGTCGTCGCGCGGATCGTCGGGCAGGCGGACCAGGTCCCACTGCGAACCCCAGCGGCGCACCTGGCGTTCCAGATAGCCCGCGGGCTTGCCGAAGTCACCGAGACCGACAGCGTCGGGGTCGACCGCGTGCAGGTCGGCCAGCACCCGGATCAGTGCGTCGACGCTGCTGCTGATCACCTGCTCATCACCGAGTGCGGCGAGCTCGTCCGCGCTGCGGACCACCTGGCCCGCGACATTCTCGACCATCTGGAACGGCGCCCCCAGCACGGAGTCGTCGTTGCTCATCGTCACCGCACGGGCGACCGGCACCGCGGTGCCTGCCAGGGCCGCCACCACCTTGTACTCGCGCGCCATGTCGTGCGCGGACGGGGTCAGACCGTGCAGCGGCGGACGCCGCAGCACCCACGCCGAGACGTCGTCATGCACCCGGAAGGTCAGGTTGGAGCGGCCACCGGCGATCAGTTCGGCGCGAAGCTCACCGCTGCGGGCAATGCCCTCGGAACGCAGGTGCCGGTCCAGCGCGGCGAGGTCGAGGCCCTCCAGATTCGTCACGGTCATTGTTTACCACCGCACGTTTCGCGGCAGCAGGTCCCATACGTGCTCGGTGCCGTTCACCGAGGCGACGGCCAGCTTGCCCGAGCGGGACGACAGCAGCCGGGTGACCGAGGCGTAGTCGACGTGGAAGGACAGCAGCCGCTCGGTGCCCAGGATCTGGTGCAGCAGCACGTTGATCACGCCGCCGTGGCTGAACACCGCGACGGTGCCGTCATGGTCACCGACGGCCACCAGGTCCTCGACAGCCGCATTGATGCGCGTCATGAAGGCGTTCTCGTCCACGCTGCTGGGCAGGTGCCCGCTCACCAGCCGGGCCAGCTCTTCGGGGTTCTCCTTCGCGATCTCCTCGATCGGCACGTAGTGCGACATGTCGCGGTCGTACTCGGCGAGCCGTTCGTCGACCTCGACCTGCAGTCCCAGCTCGGCGGCGAGCGGTCCCGCGGTCTGGATCGCTCGCCGCTGCGGGCTGCTGACGAGCCGGCTGACGGGGAACCGGGACAGGGCGGCGGGCAGGCGCTCCGCCTGCGCGATGCCTTCCTCGGACAGGTCGGGATCAGACCCTTGACCGGGCTCGCTGCGCAGCGGTAAAGCATGTCGGACCAGAAGCAGTTGCACCGTGCCACCATAGGGCCGCGGTGCTGGACGGCCGGAGAGGGTCATCGCCATGGGATATGCCGACGAGTTGTTCGACCTCACCGACCGGGTGGTGCTGGTCACCGGCGGCAGCCGAGGGCTGGGCCGCGAGATCGCGCTCGGGGCGGCGCGGTGCGGTGCCGACGTGGTGATCGCCAGCCGCAACCTGGATTCCTGCGTGGCCGCGGCCGAGGAGATCACCGCGGCCACCGGTCGCGCCGCTCTGCCGTATGAGGTGCACGTGGGCCGGTGGGGTCAGCTCGACGGTCTGGTCGACGCGACCTACGAGCGGTTCGGGAAGGTCGATGTGCTGGTCAACAACGCCGGCATGTCACCGCTGTACGAATCGCTCAGCTCGGTCACCGAGAAACTGTTCGACTCTGTCTTCAACCTGAATCTCAAAGGGCCGTTCCGGCTTTCGGCCCTGCTCGGGGAGCGCATGGCTGCCGACGGCGGCGGCGCGATCATCAACGTCAGCTCGTCCGGATCGCTGCGCCCCGACCAGTACATGCTGCCCTACGCCGCGGCCAAGGCCGGGCTCAACGCCATGACCGAAGGCCTGGCCAAGGCGTTCGGGCCGACCGTGCGGGTCAACACCCTGATGGCCGGGCCGTTTCTCACCGATGTCAGCAAGGCCTGGGACATGGCCGGCGACCCGTTCGGCCACCTCGCCCTGGGACGGGCCGGCAATCCGCCCGAGATCGTCGGCGCCGCACTGTTTCTGATGTCGGACGCGTCGAGCTTCACCACCGGCTCCATCCTGCGGGTGGACGGCGGCCTGCCCTGAGCCGGGCGCGGTACTGTAGCTGTAGCAAACTTGTCATGACAACCTGACCGAAAGGTGATGCGGATGGCGGGGCCCCGTTCGCGCCACGAGCACGTCGCCGCCGAACTGCGCCAGCGCATCACGCGTGGGGACTACGCCATCGGGCAGCCACTGCCCACCGAAAGTGCACTGTGCACGGAGTTCGACGTGTCCCGCGGGCCGGTACGCCAGGCCCTGGCCACGCTGAAGAACGAAGGCCTCATCCGGGTCTCGCGTGGCAAGCCCGCGGTGGTCCGCAGCCATGACGCCACGCAGACGCTGGACACGTTCACGCCGTTTACCCAGTGGGCCGAGCGCGTCGGCCGTACCGCGGGCAACCGCACCATCGAGGTGGCGCGTCGCCGCGCTTCCGAAACCGCCATCGAGGCATTGGGTTTGACGGCCGATGATTTCGTGGTCGAGGTACTGCGCGTACGCCTGCTCGACGGCGAACCGGCGATGATCGAGCGCAGCACGTTCATCGAATCCGTGGGTTCCCTGCTGTTCGAGTTCGACACCGACTCGGGCTCGATGACCGATTACCTCGCCAGCCGCGGCGTCTACTTCGACTCGATGGAGCACGTGCTCGACGCGGTCGCGGCCGGGCCGGACGACGCCGCGAATCTCGGTATCGCGCCGGGCAGCCCACTGTTGCGGGAGCGACGCGTTTCGCGCGATCAGCACGGCGTGGTGTTCGAGTGCGCTGATGACCGCTACCGGCCCGACGTGGTCACGTTCAGCATCGTCAACGCCCGCACCAAGTTTTCCTCCGCCGAGCAGACATGAAACTGCCCCTTTTCGCGTGAAAAGGGGCAGTTTCATGTCTGGTCGCGGGATCAGTCCGCGGCAGGCATCCGGTTCCAGTGCGGGATGAGCAGCAACATGGACAGCAATGCGGCACCGGCGAATCCGTAGAACAGCGCCGACGTGCCCAGATAGCCGGGCAGCAGTCCGCCGAGGATCGCACCGACCGAACCGCAGCAGTTGATGAAGCCGGCCGCGGTACCGGCGTGCTTGGAAGTACCGAAGTCCACCGCGGCGACACAGGAGATCATCGCGTCGGCGCCGTACACACTCAGCCCGACCAGACCGAGCACCACCACCATCACCCAGGCACTGCCGGTCGTAGTGAGCGGACCGAACAATGCGAGCACCGCAACCAGGATCGCCAGGCTGATCACACAGGCCGGCACCCGTCGCGCGTTGAAGACCCGGTCCGAGATCCGGCCGAGCAGGATCGGGGCGATCACACCTGCGACGCCGAATGCCACCGGGATCGTCACGGCCTGGAACTTGTCCCCGTCCGCCAGCCGTTCGGCGACGATCACCGGGCCCCACAGCAGGATCGCGTAGCGGGCCGGCTTGAGCAGGAAGTACGACGCGCCAAGGGTTCTCACCATGCTGTCACTCAGCACCACCTTCAGCGATTCCCGCCACGACGGGGTCGGTTCGGCGACCGCCTCGGCCTCGGGCGACTCATCGAGTTCGACACCTTCGCGGGCGTCCTGCGATGCCCGGTACTCCTCGATCGGCGGCAACCCGACGTCCTGCGGGCGGTTGCGCTGGAACAACAGCACCAGCACGAACACCCCGACCACGATGGCGGCCCCGGTGAAGAACGCCGCCCGCCACGAGCCGAACACGTCGTAGGCGGCCCAGCCCAGAATCGGTGCGGCCACCAGGCCGCCGAATGCGTAGTTGGTGCTCCACAATCCGAGGACGCGACCACGTTCTCCGATCGAGAAGAACTGGGCCATGTTGCTCAACGTCGGGGACCAGCCGGTGGACTGGGCCAGGCCCTGCACGATCATCAGCGGCAGCAGGAACACCAGCGCGGGTAGCAACCCCATGAAGACGGTGGCGATCGCCGATATCGCCAGCCCGCCGAGAATGACCACGCGCGGGCCGAAGCGGTCGGAAACCTGCCCCCAGACGAATTGCCCCGCGGCATAGGCGGCGAGATAGGCCGCATCGAGGTTGGCCAAGGTGCTCTTGGTCAGGTGGGTGCTCAGGATCGGGTCTTCGAGGATGCCGAGCTTGGCGACGGAGAAAGCCTGGCGGGTGAAATAGAAACCGGCATAGGCGATCCAGGTGACGGCGAAGATCTGGACGCGCCAGCGCTTGTAGCGCGGAATGGTCGATGGCGTGGTGGGAATCGCGGTTTGGGTCATGAGAATGCACCTCTGGTGGGCGTGCTGCAGGCAGGCGGTGTGCTGACGGGCCGGGGGCAGATTGCCGAGCGAGTGTGGCCGAACGTCAAAGGCAGGTTTCTCTTGCGAGAACGGTGCAGAGAGGAAGTGCGGCGGTCGGGAGGAGCGGCCTACGACCGACCGCCGCAGGGCTGTGGTGGTGGAGTGAACTATCGGAGGGCTGCCACCAGAGCGGGGAGATCGGCGACGCTGTCGAGGATGTGGGTGGCGCCTGCGTCGGACAGCTGACCCCGGTTGTGGGCTCCGGTCAGCACGCCGATCGAAGCCCGCGCGCCGGCGCGCAGCCCGCTGATGACGTCCGAGGACGAGTCGCCCAGCACGATCATCGAACGCACCGAGTCGGTTTCGGTCTGCATCAGCGCGGTCAGCGCCATGTCCGGATAGGGCCTGCCCCGCACGCCCGGCGACGGGCACAACACCAGGTCGGCGAGGTTGTGCCAGCCCAGTGCGTCGATGATGGCCGCCTGGGTCTCCCGGGCGAATCCGGTGGTCAGCGCGGTCTTGATGCCACTGGAACGCAAAGATGTAATGACATCTTCAGCGCCCGGGATGGGGCTGCAGTTGCCCTCCGAGACCAGCTGGGCGTAGCAGCGTTCGAACTCCTTGTTCGCGGCCTGCGCCTGCTCCTCATTGCCCTCGGCCAGGTGCCGGAAGACCACGATCTTGGACTGCCCCATGGTGTCGGAGACGTAGCGCAGCATCTCCTCGCGGTCGGCGTCGGTCTTCGACAGACCCGCGTGATTGTCGGCGGCCAGGAAGGACTGCTGGACCAGCCCGCTGTCCTCGACGGTGGTTCCGGCCATGTCGAACACGACGAGGCTGATCGGATCAGTTGCTTTGGTGCCCATTGGTTTATCCCTTCGAGTTGGATCGTTCAGACGGTGGCGACGAGTCGGTCCAGCGCGTTGCCGACGCTGGCGTGGGCGAGGCCCATGCTGGTGGTCATGCCGATTCCGGTGGTGACGGTGACGACGTGGGTGCCCTCGACGGGCTGTTCGATCAGGAATTCCTGACCGGGAGCAGAGGTGTACACGCCCTGCCAGCGTTCGCTGACCTCGATGTCATTGACCCCGAACAGTTTCCGGGCCTCCTCGAGGAGGACGGCGAAGCCCTCTTCGGGCTGGAACGGCGGCGCGGAGATGTCGCGGTAGTGGGTGTCGCCGATCAGCAGTGAGCCGTCGGGCTGCGGGGTGTACATCTGGTGCAGGTCGATCGCGACGTAATCGGGGTGTTCGGCGCGCAACCGGTCGGCCACCGCATCGGTACTCGGCAGCCCCTCGAATCCCGAATACCTCAGCAGCGACCAACCGGTGAACAGCGGCGCGGGCAGGGCGAAGGCCAACGGCAACCGGGCCCGCAGCATGTGCAGCCGGCACCGCAGCAGACCGTCGCGCTCGGCCAGCGCCGGGAAGAGTCGGTCGACGTCGTAGTTGACCGTGACGAACGTCGTACCCGCGCGCAGCGCTCCGCGCGAGGTGTGCACCACCCCCGGCTTGAAGCCGGAAGCCGCGGTACGCCAATGGAAGTCGACACCTTCACCGGCGAGCCACCGTGCGATCGACGGAGCGGCAGTGCGCGGATCGACCTGCAGGTCGTTCGGCAGGTACATGCCGCCGGCGACTCCGGACGACACCACGGGGATCTGCTCGAGGATCTGCTCACGGCTCAGCAGCCGAACCTCATCGTCCCCGCGCATGGCGGCGAACTCGCCCATCACGGCGAGTTCGTCGTCGTGGCGGGCGACGCAGAAGGTCCCCGACTCAGCCGACCAGAACCCAGCCTTGCGAGACAGGTCGAGCCAGTGCTGACGCCCATTGCGGGCGTAGTCCCGCGCGACGCCGGACTGCGCCGTGATGCAGGCGTGGCCGAAGTTCTGGACCGACGCGCCGACGACACCGTCGGCGTGATCGACAACGGCGACGCTCAGTCCCCGCTGATGCGCGTGATAGGCGTGCGCCAGGCCGACGATGCCTGCGCCGACCACGACGACGTCGTAGCTGTGGTGATTTCCCATGCGGATACTGTGGTCCGCATCACCACAACTTGTCAATACAAGTTTGGAATTTTTACCTGGTGTCTATATATGTAAAGTTCCGTTCACCTCACGGCGTGACGATGTCGAAGTTCGGATCGGGCCGGTCCAGCGCCGCCAACAGCGACGGCAGGGCCTCGGCGTCGCCGGTGACCTCCAGGCCGGGTGAGGTCGCATCGCCCGCGGCGAAGGCCAGCAGCCGCAGCTTGTTCGCGAGCTTCACGGTGGCCTGCGCACTCGCCTCGTCGGCATCGGCCTCGCGATAGACCAGCACCCCGTTGCGCACGGTGACCCGGTAGTTGACCGCCACATCGAGGAACGTCACGTCGATGGCCAGGTCGAGATCCCAGGCCCGCGGCCCGTTCACGTTGATCGCGAAGGTGTCGAAGATCTGGTCGGGGGTGAGCTGTCCAATCAGCGACGGCGATGCCGAAGAAGTCGGGGTTCCGAAGTTCCCCCGCCGCAGTTCGGTGGCGCCGCTCAGGAAGAAATTGCGCCACGTGGCGTTCTCCGCGCCGTAGGCCAGCTGCTCAAGCACGTCGGCGTACAGTTCGCGGGCTCGCGCGTGGTTTTCATCGGTGAAGATGACGTGGTCGAGAAGTGTTGCCGCCCAGCGGAAATCACCGTCTTCGAAGGCCTTCCCGGCCAGCTCGACCACCCGGTCGGCACCGCCCATGGCCTCGACGTAGCGGGGGCCGAGCGCCTCGGGCGGGTGCGGCCACAACCGGGCCGGGTTGCCGTCGAACCAGCCCATGTAGCGCTGGTAGACCGCCTTGACGTTGTGGCTCACCGAACCGTAGTAGCCGTGGGCATGCCAGGCTTTCTCCAGGGCCGGCGGCAGCTGGAAGGTCTCCGCGATCTCGACCCCGGTGTAGCCCTGGTTGAGCTGACGCAACGTCTGGTCATGCAGGTAGGCATACAGATCCCGTTGCAGCGAAAGGAATTCGACGATCCGTTCGCGGCCCCAGGTGGGCCAGTGGTGCGAGGCGAACACCACGTCGGCGCGGTCGGAGAAGGTGTCGATGGCCTCGGTCAGATAGCCCGCCCAACCGTGCGGATCACGTACCAACGCACCGCGCAGGGTCAGCAGGTTGTGCAGATTGTGGGTGGCGTTCTCGGCCATGCACAGCGCCCGGAGCTTCGGGAAGTAGAAGTGCATCTCGGCGGGCGCCTCGGTGCCCGGCGCCATCTGGAACTCGATCTCGACACCGTCGATGGTGTGGGTCTCCCCGGTTTCGCGAATGTCGAGGGTCGGCACGATCAGCGCCACCTCGCCCGTCGAGCCGACCTGCCCCAACCCGCAGCCGACCTGACCCTGCGGGCTACGGTCCAGCGCCGCGCCGTACATGTAACCGGCGCGGCGCGCCATCGCGGTGCCGGCATAGACGTTCTCCTGCACGGCATGCTCGGTGAAGTGTTCCGGCGCGATGACGACGACCTTGCCCGCGTCGACATCGGCCTGGTTGGTCACCCCCAGCACGCCGCCGAAATGGTCGGCGTGGCTGTGGGTGTAAATGACTGCGGTGACGGCACGATCTCCCCGGTGCGCCCGGTACAGCGCCAGCGCGGCGGCCGCGGTCTCGGTGGATATCAGCGGATCGATGACGATGACGCCGGTATCGCCCTCGATGAAGCTGATGTTCGACAGGTCCAGGCCACGCACCTGGTAGATGCCCTCGACCACCTCGTAGAGGCCCTGCTTGGCGCACAGTTGCGACTGGCGCCACAGGCTGGGATGCACCGATGGGGGCGCATCGCCGGTCAGGAAGTCGTAGGCGTCGTTGTCCCACACCACCCTTCCGTCGGCGGCCTTCACCACACAGGGTTCGAGCGCGGCGATGAAGCCCCGGTCAGCGTCCTCGAAATCCCTGGTGTCCTCGAACGGCAGGTTCGTCAGATGCGCGCGGTTGGCTGCCTCGATGACTGCGGTGGGTGGCTTCTGCTCCATACCGAATAGCGTGCCACCTCAGGGTGTCGGCACGGTCACGGCTGCCGGAATGATCCGGCTGATCTCGTCAGCGCCGTGCCCGGCGGCAACCGCGGCATCCACGTAACCCCGGAACACCTCCAGGGCACCGGCATCCAGACCCGCCGAAGCCGAGGCCGCGATCAGATGCCGGACCGAGGCGGCCACCGACGACACCGAGGCACTGGCGTCGCTGTGACGGTCGGCTTCGACGCGTTCGGCGATCTCGCCGAAGACGGGTGGCAGGATCGCGGCGATGTTGCCCGCATGCGGCAACAGCTCGGTGGGGGCGATGTCATGCGCACCGGCCATCGCGAGGGCGTGCACGAATCCACTGACCGAGGTCCAGAACACATCGAGCAGCGCCATGTCGAAAGCCGCGGCGCGGCCGGTTTCCGCGCCGACCCAGCTGACCGTCGCGAGCACGTCGAACACGGCCCGGTGGGCGTCGAAGAGATCGCGCGGCCCGGCGAAAAGAATACTGGCACCAGGGGTTCCGATGGTGCCGGTCGGCGTCATGATGGCCCCGTCGAGGTAGCGCCCGCCGCGTGCGGTCACCAATTCCTCCGTACGGTGCGCCGAATCGGGGACGTCTGAGGACAACCCCACGACCACCCGGCCCGCGATCGCGTCACCCGCGGCGCCCAGCACCGCGTCCGCGGCCGCCTGATCGACGACGTTGACCAGGATGAGGTCACTGGCCGCCACTGCGTCGGCGGGCGAATCGGCCCACACCGCACCGCGGGCACGCAACGCGTCGGCTTTGGCAGGTGTCCGATTCCAGACGGTGGTGCGATGTTTCGCCGCCACCAACGCCCCGGCGAGGGCCTGTCCCATCGGCCCGAGGCCGAGCACGCTCACCGTCACGGTCATGCGGCCGCCCCCTTCTTGATGCTCTCGATGACGCGCGCGAAGCCGTCATTGCCGTGCCCCGCATCGATCTGCCGGTGGATGAGCCGCTGCACCACGTCGACGACCTCGGTGCTGATCCCCTGGTCCCGGCTGGCGTTGACGATGTCACTGATGTCGGAGAAGTGCAGGCTCTGCTGGCCGGGGACGGCGTAGTCCCCGCCGTCGATGACGGCGGCGTATTCGGCGATCGAGGGCATCAGTGCCGGCAGCCACGCGGCGGTGCGGGCGGCGAATTCCTTCGCGGGCACTCCGGCCGCCCCGACCATCGCCGCGCCGTGGAAGAAGCCGGCGAACATCACGTACATGGCCGACAGGAGTGCCAGGTCGTACAGCGATGCCATGCCGGCATCGTCGCCGAAGTACTCAGCGCCACCCCAGATCTCGAAAAACGTCCGATGGTCCTCGAACAACGTGGCCGAGCCGCTGTAGAGGATCGCCGACTGCGGCGTCGCGATCATCTCCGGCGTCGCCATGATGCCGCCGTCGAGATAGTCGGCCCCGTGCCCGGCCGCCCACCGGGCCAGCTCGCGTGCCCCCTCCGGTGACGTCGTGGTCAGGTTCACCAGCCGGCGCCCGGCCAGCAGGTGCGCCACCGGGTCGAGGACCTCGTGCACCGACGCCTGGTCGAACAGGCAGACCACGATGAGGTCCGCGTCGAGAGCCCCGACCGCATCGGCCGCTGCGGTGGCGCCCTCGTCGACGAGCGCTGCGGCCCGGGCGGCGGTGCGGTTCCAGACGATGGTCGGGTGCCCCGCCCTGAGGGCTGTGCGGGCCAGCTCCGAACCCATCTCGCCCAGACCGAGAAAACTGACCGAATGGCGTGTGGTTGTCATGCCACCATCGTTGGAGAGACACTGACTACAGGACATGTACCCACTAAAAAGTGGGATACTTACTTTTTTGAAACTATTGGCCCTGAACTGCAAGGATCCTGCAATGAGCCAGCTGGGCAAGTACACCTGCGGACTCGATGCGGCGTTCGCCGTGGTCGACGGAAAGTGGAAACCGCTCATCCTCTGGGAGCTTCAGACCGGACCGAAGCGCTTCAACGCACTGCACCGCAGCCTGCCCGGGGTGTCCCAGAAGATGCTGACCCAGCACCTCAAGGAGCTCCAGCGTCATGGCGTGGTGCACCGGGAGAGCTATCACGAGGTGCCGCCTCGGGTGGAGTACTCCATGACTCCCGCGGGTCAGGAGCTACTCGAATCCCTTGAACCGCTGGGCGATTGGGCCACCAAGCACATCGGGCTGATATGCCAGGAGGAAGCCGGCTAGCCGCCGAGCGTGTGCAGGCTGACGTCCGACAGCACCCCCGAGGCGATGCGCGCCGTCATGTAGGTGCAGTGCGGCTGGCGCCGACGGTCGGTCGGTGACCCCGGATTCAGCAGGCGCAGACCGGTTCTCGCGGTGGTATCCCACGGGATGTGGCTGTGCCCGAAGACCAGGACATCGGTTCCGGGGTAGTCCCTGGCCATTCGGGCCTCCCGCCCGGTGGCCGCACCGGTCTCGTGCACGACGGTGAATCGCAGACCGTCCAGTGTCACGTCGGCGCGCTCGGGCAGTCGCCTGCGCAGTTCGGCCCCGTCGTTGTTGCCCCAGCAGCCGATCAGGTGCGCCGCACGTGAGCTGAGCGCGTCGAGCAGTGCGGGGTCGACCCAATCACCGGCGTGGACAACGACATCCGCCTGGTCCACCTCGTCCCACACCTGAGCCGGGAGGTCCTTGGCGCGCTTGGGTACGTGGGTATCGGCGATAAGCAGCAGCCGCATCCAGCCGAGCCTAGTTGACCGATGCCGACGAGCCGGGGATCTCGCGCCGCCTACACTCCGACCATGGATCTACTACGCAACGTAGTTGTTTATGCGCATCTCATCGGTTTCGCGGTCATGGTCGGCGCCTGGATCGCCGAGGCCGCGGCCCGACGCTTCCTGATCACCCCGGTGATGACCTACGGCATGGCGCTGTCTCTCGTCACCGGCCTGGCCCTGGCCGCACCCTGGCCGGCCGGCATCGTCCTGAACTATCCCAAGATCGGCACCAAGCTGATCCTCCTGGTGGCGCTCGGCGCGGTGCTGGGCATCGGCACCGCGCGCCAGCGTCGCGCGGGCGGCCAACCGGTCATGGGCCTGTTCATCGCCGCCGGCGTGTTGCCCCTGCTCGCGTCGGCCATCGCGGTGCTGTGGAACTGAGGCCCCGGCCGAACCTGAGCTGAACCTGAGACGTTCCCGTAAAGTTAACTGGCAAACAACAATTGTCGGCAGGTACGGGAACGATGAGTCACAGACACGCCATGGCAACCGCCAAGGTCATGCGCACGGCGGCATTCACCGGATGCGATTCACCGCAGGGTGACATCCGCATGCGGGCGAGGACGCGCCCTGCGGCTCCCGCGCGTCAAACCGACCACGGCGTGTTCGAGCAGCCGCGGCGGCGCCGCTACGTCGGACAGTTGAAGACCTCGACATCCACGGTGGCCGGCCGGTCGCCGTGGATGAACGATCGCGTCACCGTGCTGCGCGGGTTCCTGGCCGATCTGCACGGCCTGCACCTTCCGCCGGACCTGGCCCGCATCCAGGTGGCCGGCCACATCGAGCTCCTGGTCTCCGTGCTGCGGCTGAACCGCCAGACCGCGCGTCAGTTCGTGACCGACGACGTACTGCGCGAGATGGCCGTCGACATCGCGACAGCCGTCGCTTCCGAGTAACGCCCCCAACCGAAAAAAATCGAGGCGCGGTCTGCTGACCGCGCCTCGATTTTTCTAGAGTGCGCCCGAAGGGATTCGAACCCCTAACCTTCTGATCCGTAGTCAGATGCTCTATCCGTTGAGCTACGGGCGCCTAGCGTTATTCAGTTGTGCGGTTGACGAGTCAACCTTGGCGGAGGCGAGAGGATTTGAACCTCCGGTCCCCTGTAAGGGGGACAACTCATTAGCAGTGAGTCCCATTCGGCCGCTCTGGCACGCCTCCTTTGAACTTCTGTGAGGGTACCGGACTCCGTCCTGTCGCCCGAAACCGCCGAGGGCACACAGTACACAGCCTCCCCTATCCTGGCCAAGTGAGTATCCGTTTGCGCCCCGAAATGGCCGACCTTCCGGCGTACGCACCAGGCAAAACAGTTCCCGGCGCAATCAAGATCGCGAGCAACGAAACCGTGTTCCCGCCGCTGCCCAGCGTGCGTGAAGCGATCCTGCGAGCCACCGAGAACATCAACCGCTACCCCGACAACGGGTACCTTGACCTGCGCGAACACCTGGCCAAGCACGTCGGCTTCGCGCCGGAGAACATCGCCGTCGGCTGCGGTTCGGTGAGCCTGTGCCAGCAGTTGATACAAATCACATCCGCTCCCGGCGACGAAGTCGTGTACGGATGGCGCAGTTTCGAGATCTATCCGCTGCAGATCCGCACCGCCGGCGCGACCGGCGTCCCGGTGCCCCTGCGTGACGAGACTCACGATCTCGACGCCATGCTCGCGGCGATCACCGACCGCACCCGGCTGATCTTCGTCTGCAACCCGAACAACCCGACCAGCACCGTGGTCGAGCCAGAGGCTCTGGCCCGGTTCGTGGCGGCGGTGCCCTCGGACATCCTGATCGTGCTCGACGAGGCCTACGTGGAGTACATCCGCGACGGGTTGGTGCCCGACAGCCTCGGATTGGTCCGGGCCCACCGCAATGTGGTTGTTCTGCGCACCTTCTCGAAGGCCTACGGGCTGGCCGGCCTGCGGGTCGGGTACGCCGTCGCCGACCCGGAGATCGTGACCGCACTGGGCAAGGTCTACGTGCCCTTCAGCGCGACGAGCGTGTCCCAGGCCGCAGCGATCGCCAGCCTGGAGGCCGCCGACGAACTGCTGGCCCGCACAGACGCCGTCGTGGCCGAACGCATCCGCGTCTGCGCGGCGCTGCGCGAGGCGGGATACGAACTCCCGCCCACGCAGGCCAACTTCGTCTGGCTGCCGTTGGCCGAACGCACCCTGGACTTCGTAGCCAGGGCCGCCGACAGCCGCATCATCGTGCGCCCGTACGGTGAGGACGGCGTGCGAGTCACCATCGGGGCACCGCACGAGAACGACGCCTTTCTGGAGTTCGCCCAACGCTGGATCGCGGGTGACGCCGGGACTCGGACAGGAGAGACCAAGTGAGCGACGCGCGCGGCACGTTCGACGGATTCGTCAGCCGCGAGGGTCAGATCCCCGACGCCGAACTCGACGCGTTCTGGGCGCTGCTCCGGCCCGCCAGCATCGACTTCATGCTCGGCGAGTGGAAGGGCGGCGAATTCCAGACCGGGCACAAGGCCAACGGATTCATGAAGCGGCTCAACTGGTTCGGCAAGACGTTCCGCTCTGCCGCCGAAGCGCAGCCGCTGGTGTGCCTGGACGGCGACGGCAACAAGTTCTCCAACACCGAGGCCATGAACGGCGAGGCCAGCCTGTGGCTGGAGGAGTTCCGCGGCGAGGTGACCGCGACCATGGTCTACGACGGCCGTCCCGTGCACGACCACTTCAAGGTGGTCGACGACAACACCGTGGTGGGCATCATGAACGGCAAGGGCGCGGTTGTTGACGGCCGCTACCTGTACTTCTACCTGCAGCGCGTCTAGCCCGTCGGCCGGCGGCCGGTGAAGGCCAGTAGCCGGTCCAGCGATCGCGCGCCCGCACCGATCTCGACGGGGTCGTCGAAACCAGCACGCACACGTCCGTCGGGCGTGATGATCTCCCGCGCCCAGCCCAGGACGCACTCCGGTTGCTCATCCGGCACGTCGACCGTCTGTCCGGTTGCAGCGGCGTAATCCCAAGCGTGCACGAGGAATTCCAGCGACAGGATCCGGGCCATCATCTGTGCCGGCGCCTCGCCCTGCCCGAACGGCACCGTGCCGTCGACCCCGCGCCCTCGCCACGCCGCCACGGCGGGCCGCGCCGCGCTGAGCACCTGATCCTCCACCGAGGTGGCGGGATCGCGTTCGGGAATCTGCGCCCCGGCCGCCGAGCCGATCAGGGTGATCGAGTTCAGGAGATGTTCCGTCAGCCCCGCCACGTCGAACTCGCGACAGGGTGTCGAGCGGGACAGATCGTCCGCGGTGATGCCGTGCAGCACGCGTTGCAGCACGTCGAGCGTGGCCTCGGCGCCTTCGAGTTCATCCATACTCGGTAGTGTCCACTCCATGTCTGACACGTACGAGTCCGTTTCCGTCGAGATCAAGGACCACGTCGCCCAGGTGACGCTGCTTGGTCCCGGCAAGGGCAACGCGATGGGTCCGGCGTTCTGGGCCGAGATGCCTGACGTGTTCGGCGCCCTCGACGCGGACCCGGACGTTCGCGCGATCGTACTGACCGGCTCGGGCAAGAACTTCAGCTACGGCCTCGACCTACCCGCGATGGGTGCGACGCTGCCCGGCCTGGACGCCGGCGCGAAGGCCCGGGCCGACTTCCACACCACGCTGCGGAAGATGCAGGGCGCCATCACGGCCGTCGCGGACTGCCGCACCCCGACCATCGCCTCGATCCACGGCTGGTGCATCGGCGGCGGTGTCGATCTGATCAGCGCAGTGGACATCCGCTACGCCAGCACCGACGCCAAGTTCTCGGTGCGCGAGACCAAGCTGGCCATTGTCGCCGACGTGGGCAGCCTGGCCCGGCTCCCGCTGATCGTGTCCGACGGGCATCTGCGTGAGCTCGTCCTGACGGGCAAGGACGTCGACGCCGCGCATGCCGCGCGCATCAACCTCGTCAACGAAGTCCACCCCGACGCCGATGCCTCGCTGGCGGCCGCACACGCCACGGCCGCTGAGATCGCCGCCAACCCGCCGCTGACCGTCGCCGGGGTGAAGGACGTGCTCGACCAGCAGCGCACCGCCAGGGTGGCCGAGAGCCTGCGCTACGTCGCCGCGTGGAATTCGGCCTTCCTGCCGTCCAAGGATCTGGCCGAGGCCGTCACGGCGATGTTCCAGAAGCGCCCGCCCCAGTTCACCGGGGAATAGGCGTCCAGCCGAGTTCTGCTTTGGCCTTCGCGTTCGACAGGGGCAGCCAGGCCGTGCCGAATGCGGTGGCCGGGTACGGGGCCACGAGACCGACGAGCCGATGCGAGATCGGCCACGGCCGCGGCCGGCCCAGCTTCGCGTTCAGTTCCCGGACGTAGTCGCCGAAAGACTGCGGCCGGTCGTCGACGATGTTGTAGACCTGTCCGCCCCGTCCCTTGTCGAGTGCGTCGGCCGTGGCCCGGGCGACGTCATCGATATGCACCCACGACAGCACCCCGGTGCCGGTCATCGCAGGCACGGCCCACCACTTGGCCAGCCGGCGGAAAAGATCATCGTGGGTGACTCCGGGACCGTAGAAAACGCCGTAGCGCAACACGATTCCCTCGGTGGCGCTGCGCTCCCCCGACGTCAGCACGTCGCGTTCCATGCCCCGCAACGCGGCCAGCATCTGCTCGCCGCCGCGAGGTGGAGGACCGGGGTACGGATCGGTCTCGTCTATCAGTTGAGGCCCGGTCGATCCGTACCCATAAGCGAAGATCACCGATTCCGCGACGACGCGACGGACCCCGGCCCGTTGCGCGGCGGCCACCAGATTGCCGGCACCGCGGCTCCACAGTTCCTTGGCCGGCTCGAAATCCTTCATCCGCTTCGGCCCCAGCTTGGGCAGCGTCGTCAGCAGGCTCACCACCGCCTCGGGTGCGAATTCGGCCAGCACGGAATCGATCTGGCCCGCATCGAGCACGTCGGCCACCACCGGCTTGGCCCCGGCCGCCGAGATCTGGGCCGTCTTTGCCGATGAGCGGGTCACCCCGATGACCTCGTGACCGCGGCTGTTGAGCTCACGCAACAACGGGATTCCGGGGACACTGGTCGCACCGGCCACCAGGACACGCATCTATGGTTCTCCTGCCTTGTCGTCGGACATGCTGATCCGCAATGCGATTGCCAACAGGACCGTGGTCACCACCAGGCCCGCGGCTTCCAGCCAACCGACCCAGCTGCCTGCCGCGTGGTTGGTGTCGATCAGGTGGCTCAACGAATGCAGGGCCCAATGCAGGGTGGCGAACGCCAGCGCGGGCACTCGCCACCGCGGCCACTTGAGAGCCGCCAGCATCATCAATCCGAGCGGCAGCTCGAAGGACGCGTTGTCGAGGATGTAGTGATCGTTGCGCACGCCGAAGGCGCCGAGCGTGTCGTAGAACGCGCCCGCCGCCAGCAGCATGAACAGACCGAGCAGCACCGAGTAGACGCCGAACACGGCGAGGACCACTTCGGGGTAGCGCCGGGTTCGCGTCACCGGGCCCGCAGCGTTGGCCATGTCATCACGCTAACGCCACAGTGGTCTCCGAGTAGGCTCCAATTCCATGGCAACTTCGGGTACCAGTTCGGCCCCGGAACTGCTGGTCGAATTGGACCGGGACAGCAAGCGGCCGTTGCATCGCCAACTCGCCGACGGACTGCGCGACACCATCCGGTCCGGACGGTTGACCCCGGGCTCGCGCATGCCGTCCACCCGCGTGCTGTCCGCCGACCTCGGGGTGTCGCGCCGGCTGGTGGTCGAGGCCTACGGCCAATTGACCGCCGAGGGCTTCCTGCACAGCAGCCAAGGCGGCTGCACCCGCGTCGCAGCCGTCGACGCCGTTCCCTCAAGCCGCGTCCGTTCCGACCGTGCCCGGCCCCGCTTCGACATCGACTTCGCCCCTGGCTCACCGGATCTCACCAGTTTCCCGCGTCAGGCTTGGCTGCGGGCCATGCGCCAGGGCCTGGCCGAGATCGAGTCCAGCGCGTTCGGTTACGCGGCCCCGCACGGTCTGCCGGCCGCGCGCGCCGCGGTGGCCGAGTACCTGCGTCGCACCCGCGGCGTGGTGGCCGACCCACGTCTCATCGTGTTGTGCTCGGGCGCAACGCAAGCCGTCGCGCTGCTGGCCCGATGCCTCGACGGCCCGGTGGCGACGGAGGATCCGGGATTCTGGCTGCACCGGATGGTTCTGCGGCACAACGGTATCGATCCGCTGCCGGTCCCCGTGGACGGCAACGGCATCGACGTCGGCGCGTTGACCGCGAGTCGTGCGACCACCGTGCTGACCACCCCGGCCCATCAGTCGCCGACCGGCGTGGTGCTCTCGGCGGCCCGGCGCACCGAACTCCTGGAATGGGCCCAGCCCGGACGGTTGATCGTCGAGGACGACTACGACGCCGAGTACCGCTACGACCGGGCCCCCGTGGGTGCACTGCAGGGGGTGGCACCCGACCGGGTGGTGTACCTCGGCTCGACCAGCAAGACCCTGGCGCCCGGACTGCGGATCGGATGGATGGTCGTGCCCGCCCACCTGATCGACCGAGTGAGAACCGCCAAAAGCCTTGCCGACACCGGTAGTTCGGTGATGGACCAGATCGCTTTCAGCCAGTTCCTGACCTCGGGCGGCTACGACCGGCACCTGCGGCAGATGCGCCGCCGCTACCCGGCCCGGCGCGCGGCCCTGCTGGCCGCACTGTCGCAGCACCTTCCGCAGGCAGAGGTTCTGGGCGCGGCCGCCGGCGTGCACCTGACCGTCCGGTTCCCGGCCGGCTTCCCCATCGAGGAACTCACCCGCCAAGGCACCGAGTCACGCATCCGACTGGAGGCCCTGGCACCGTGTTACGCCGATCCGGCGGCCGCGCCACCCGGGCTGATCCTGGGCTACGCCAACCTCACCGAATCCCAGATCGCCACGGGCGTGGAGATACTCGGCCAGGCCGCGCGCCAATTGGGTGCGGCCTGGCCGTAGAGCTTCGTCAGCCCGCTTCTTTGGCCGACTTCCGCTCCGCCAGCTTGTACTTCACAAGAGCGACCAGCGCCTTCGGGTTACGCGCGAACGCGCCTGCGGCCTGAAGGTACAGCTTGGCCTTCTGCCCAAACGTCAGCTGCTGCTCTTGTTCCGTCACTGACCCACCCCTGTCCGAGAAAACGTGCTCGAACAATAGCGCGCGGTGCCGTGAGGGTTCCTACCGCCCGGAGGCCTGGTCGACGCTGCGGTCCGGCCGCTGACCGTTCAGCCGCGCCACCACGTAGTCGGCTGCCTGATCCGTCAGCCCGTTGGCGGCGTACAGGTTGTGCGCGTTGTTGTCGCTACCCGTCGGCGAGCACACCGGATCCTCCGGGATGCACAGATCATCGGTCTTGGCAGCGTACCGGGTGCCGACCGTGATCGGCGGTGCTCCGGTGTAGATCATCTGCAGGAAGCCGCTCGACGGCTTGCCGAACAACGCCACCGCGGCGACATGGTCTGCCACCCCCGCGGGCAGCGGGCCGGTGATGCTCGGCGGAAGCGCGAAGCCCTGCGGCACGGCATCCTCGGTGAGGTAGGCGGCCACCGCCGCACCCTGCGAGAAGCCACCCAGCACGATCTTGCTGTCAGGGCAGGCCGCGACCGTGGCCTGGACCTTGTTGCTCGCGTCGGCGACGCCGTCGGCGGCAGTCGCGAAATCAAGGGACGCCGGGTAGTTCACCGCGTAGACGTCGACGGACTTTCCACCCGCCTTGGCCCTCAGCGCATCCGTGAACGCCTCCCCGACGCCACCCACGCCCGGCGGCTCGAACGTGCCCCGCGCGAAGACCACCTGCACGTCCGCACAGGAGTCCGCAGATGCCTGACCGGCAGCGGCTATGCAGCCACCCGCCACGAACACCGCCGACCCGACCGCACCCAACCAACGACCAATCCGGTTCATTCTCGACCCCACTCGTTCCGACCCGCTACAACTTCTCGTGCCAACTACTCCTCGATACCCAAGATCAATAGTGGGCGAATCTCTCCAGGGGTGTGATGTACGACACGTTCGTTCGGCGGAGCGGGGGCTGCGATTTGCTACGAGGCGGCCCCGACGCGCTGGCGCTCGCGTTTCTCCTCGTAGAACCGGGCCCGCTCATCGACTGCAGCCAGGAACTGGGCTAGCTCCTCGCGAGCCTTTTCGCCCTCGGGCCCGAAATCGGTTCGATCGAAGATCCGCCAGAAGCGCAGCACCGGCTGCACCACGTCGTCGTGATGGACGCGTAGGTCGTAGATACCCGCTTTGGCGATGGTGATCGCGTTCTGAGCGAAGTCGGCCATTCCGAGACCCGGCATCGCGAAGTTCACCACCTCGTCGCGGATGGCCATCATCGAGGCGTCGGGCGCGATGTCCAATGCCGCTGCCATCAGATTGCGGTAGAACACCATGTGCAGGTTCTCGTCGGCGGCGATCCGCGCGAGCAGCTGGTCGGCGATGGGGCAACCGGATGCCCGCCCGGTGTTGCGATGAGATACCCGGGTAGCCAGCTCCTGGAACGACACATAGGCCATCGCCGCAAGCGGCGTCTTGTCACCGGAGTCGTACCCGGCCACAGTATGGGCCATGCGAAGACGTTCCAGCGCAACGGGATCCACTCCGCGCGTGACGACGAGATAGTCGCGCAACGCAATGCTGTGGCGGCCCTCTTCCGCCGTCCACTGCCCCACCCAGGTGCCCCACGCGCCATCGCGGGAGAACCGCGTGGCGATCTCGCGGTGATAGGACGGCAGATTGTCCTCGGTCAGCAGGTTGACCGTCATGGCCACCTTGGCGACATGGCTCAACGGCGAGTCCTCGGGCTGCCAGTCCTCCCCGTCCAGGAAGGCGAAGTCGCGCCCCCTGCTCCACGGGACGTAGTCGTGCGGAAACCACTCCCGCGCCATCGACAGATGACGGTCGAGATTGCTCGCGACAACTGGTTCGAGTTCGTGCAGCACTCCGTTTTGGGCGTCCATGGGTGTCCTCCCAACATCTTCGGCAGGCGTCGACGTCAGCGTGCCGTTCACAACCTACGGTAGCGTAGGTTACGGAACCGTAGGTTAATTTTCGGTAAGAATGATCCTTACGTTGCGGCCACCGGACGAATCGAGCGATGTCTGCGACGCGGCAAGCGAAAATGCTTTCCACACTTAATGTTTCGTCGACAACACCCTGATGGCAGAGGCCCGACACTAGGCTCGCGGACATGTGCACGCGAGTTATGTGGCCCGAAGCGGGCGATGCGGTTCTGGTCGGCAGAAACATGGACTTCCACAAGGACCTGATGACCAACCTGTGGACACAGCCCCGCGGCATCGAACGCGACGACGCGGTTTCGGGCAAGCTCACCTGGACCTCGAAGTACGGCAGCGTGGTCGCCGCCGCCTTCGACATCATCTCCGTGGACGGCATGAACGAGGCCGGCCTGGCGGGGCACATCCTGTGGCTGGCCGAATCCACCTACGGCGAGCCCGACGACTCCCGCACCCAGCTCGGCCAGGCCATCTGGCTGCAGTACTTCCTGGACAACTTCGCCACCGTCGCCGAGGCGACCGCGTGGATCGCGGAGACCGACGTGCAGGTGGTGCAGATGGACGACCCCACCGGCGGTGTCCGCCCCGGACTGCACCTGGCCCTCGACGACGCGACCGGGGACTCGGCGATCATCGAATACGTCGACGGCCACGCCCGGGTGTATCACTCGAAGGACTACACCGTGATGACCAATTCACCCACCTACGACGAGCAGCTGGAGCTGGTGAAGTCGTTCACCGGGCTCGGCGGCGACCAGCCGATCCCGGGCTCGACCCTCGCCAGCGACCGCTTCGCCCGGGCGAGCTACTACGCCGGCCGGCTGCCCAAGCCGTCCAGCCAGGTGGAGGCCATCGCGGGCATGTTCTCGGTGATCCGCAACGCCGCCCAGCCCTTCCGGATCCCCGACCCGGGCAAGCCCGATGCCTCGCAGACCATCTGGCAGGTGGTCCTCGACCTCACCAACAAGCGGTACGTCTACGAGTCCACCACCCGCCCCAACATCGTGTGGGTCGACCTGACGGATCTCGATTTCTCCGAGGGCAGCCCGCAGCTCAAGCTCGACCTGATCGGCAAGCTCGCGGTGCAGGGCGGAATCGCCGGCAACGTGGCCGACAAGTTCGAGGACAAGGGCCCCATGACCTTCCTGTCCATGAAGATCATGGCGGCCCTGGAGGCAGCCGAGAAGGGTCAGGCCACCGGCACGTAGACCTTCGTCCGCAGCCGGTCCTCGGGCACCTCGCGCGGGTCGTCGAGGTACACGTTGAAGTGGTGCGTCGTGACATCGTCGACGGTGCGCGTCAGGGTCAGCCCGCGCTCGGTCACGTAGGCGCCGATGAGTTCGTGCGCCCGCGGGATCGCCTCGGCGTAAGGGCCGGTGACGGTGGCCACCACGGCCCGTCGAGCAGGCGCGACGAGCACTCCGAGCGGAGCCCGGGCGGTGCAGTCGGCGGGAACCTCGAGGAACACCGACTCGTCGACATCGGATTCGCGGAACTCGTCATCGTGTTCGATGCAGCCGCCGAACTGCCCGGGCGTGATGCCCTGCTCCTGCAGGGCGGGCATGAACCGCTCCCACAGCTGCCCCTCGGCGGCGTAATTCGGCATGGTGTCGCGCAGGTAGACGGCGGTCAGGGCGGGGACGGTCTCTTCGGTGACAGTGTCAGTCATGGTGAGCTCCTTCTCGGCAAGTAGGTGGTCGATGAGCTGGAGCCGCGCGTTCGCCTCTTCCGCCGCCGCGACGAGCTCGATGCGTTGGGCCGCGAGGGCTGCATCGAACGCCGGGGTACCTCGGACAGCGAGCAGGGCTCCGATGGCGGACACGCCGAATCCGATGTCGCGAAGCCGCCGGATCGCGGCGGCGTCGGCCAGCTGCGCCGCGGCGTACCTGCGGTAGCCGCTGGCCGCGTCCACCCGCGCGGGCACCAGGACACCGTGCTTGTCGTAGTGGCGCAGCATGCGAACGGAGATACGGCTCAGCGAGGAGAACCTGCCGATCGATATCAGGGACGGGGTGTCGGTCACGGACAAGAGCCTGCCGTCTAACACGGTGTGAGAGTCAAACCTCGCGATCTGCCGCACACCGCGGGCTGACCTGCCTTGTTTCCGTTTGGGGAAGAAAGTGCCGGTGCGGCAACATGTTTCGTCTGTCTCCTCAGCACCAGCAGCCGCCGAACACCGAGGTGTGTTCGTCGGTCTCGATTGATTCCTCACGCACCACCGTGGAGCCGCTCCGCGGATCGAAGTGCAACACCGAGCTCACCGGGTCGTGCCGGATCCACACGGCCACCGACAACGGATGCCCCTGCTCGATCTCGTAGGAGACCAGTTCGATTTCACCGGGCTTCCCGAGGCCGCGCACATCGGAGACCACCGCCCGTACCCGCTGCCCCGACAGATCCGCCGCGGTGAACGCCGTCTCGCCCGCGTGCAGGTCGGCAATCGAGTCCATGTCCTCCACCTCGCCGTCGCGCACCCAGTAGTCGTGCAGCTGACCGTCGGCGGCGACTGCCTCGACCGAGACCAGATTGGAGGTCACCGTCACGCGTCGCAACGCCAGGTCGCCGAGCCGCGTGCGCACCAAGTCCAGTTCCGAGTCCAGCCGCTGCGAGGAGAACAGGTCCTCGCGCGCGACGCCGCCCACAGCACGAATGACCCGGCCGGGCACATCGCCGACGACCACGACCACCGCGGCGACGGCGACGACGACCGAGACGACGATGGCAGCGACGTACTTCATCCTCATGGACGGATGGTTCCACAGCAGGAACCCACGAGTGCTGCTCCTGCTCGCCGCGCCAGACGTGGCGTCTGGCAGCATCCGACGACATGGGCGCATGAGAGGACCGCTAGCGAGCGCGGATCGACGAGGTTTGGCGCCGGTTGTGTCAGAACTGTGTCAACCCTCCGATGCGGCGGCCGCCTTCATGCCGAGGCGGGTTGCGTCGGGTGTGGTACCGGTCCATCCGCGGTAGGCGCGGTAGAAGGAGCTGGTGTCCTTGTAGCCGAGCAGCAGGGCGATCTGGGCGACGCTGGTGTCTCCGGTGGTCAGGTAATGACGGGCGAGGCTTTCCCGGGTGCGGCTCAGTGCGGCTTGGAAGCTGGCGCCCTCTGCTTGAAGTTGGCGCTGCAGCGTGCGTGGACTCACCGCCAGCCTGCGGGACACGCTGTCGATGTCTGCCTGCCCGGCCGGCAGGGCTTCGAGGAGCACGGTGCGCACGCGTTGGGCCATCGACGAGGACCGGGGTAGCTCGGATAGCCGGGCGTGCAGTTGCGGCGAGAAGTAGGACCACATCTGAGCGTTCTCGGTGACGAATGGAAGGTCGGCGTCCTCGTTGCTGAACACGACCGCATCGGTTGGGCCGGCCTCGATGTCCACACCGAGGTAGCCGCGAATCGTCGCGCTCGGCGGTGGGGGTTGAGTGGCCTGAACCCGCAGCGGTTCCACGGGTCGGCGGGTGCCCAGCCGGGTCAGAGCTACCCAGAACAGCAACTCGACGGCGGTAAGCACGGCTGGGGGCTTCGTCTCCGTCTGCCACGTGTAGCTCACCGCCGTGCCGTCACCAGTTCGGCCGACAGTGATGGCGATCGGGCCGATCAGGGGTTTGAACTGCGCGATGCGCTGGGCGGCGGTCATCAGGTTCGGGCTACACAGGGCGGCGAAGATCGGCGGGTCGAAGCTCTCGGCGCTCAACGCCCCCGCCACGGCCACAGGTAGCGCATCCCGGTCGCTCTCCCGTTCGAGGGCACTCCAGAAGGCGAAGTACTGTGCGCTGCTGAGTTGTCCGGTTCCGCGGGAGAAGAAATCGGTCGGGAGTTGGGCGCGCCGCAGGACCGCATCGACCGAGACATCTAGGTCGGTCAGCAGTGACCGCACCGCCGGGGTCAACACGAACATGCCCGAACTGGCTTCCATCCCGGCGAGTGTACGAGAGGTCTCACCGCTTCGATATGGCGTGATCAGCTACCGATTTGACGTGTTCTGTTAGTGACGGTCCCCCGGGAGCGCGCCTAGCATTTCGACCGGTCGGATACCGCTGGACCGTGTCCATCACTCGCTTGGAAGAGGGCTTCGTGAGCAAACGCTCGGCGCGCATCGTTGGGATTGTCATATTCGGTTCCGCGCTCACCTTTGGCATCGGTGTGGCACACGCCGATGACGTCGTCGTCCGAGACACCAACGGCGTCCCGTGGAGCTGGCCGACCGAAGCGTCCTGCATCAAGGACGGACCCGACCAGCACCTCCAGAACAGCGATGACGACTCCTTCCTCAAGTACTGGTACTGCCTGAAGCACGATGACGGCCTGTGGTACCTGCACAACACGGACAGCTCGACCGAACGGGTCGGGTAACGCTGATCGAGCGCAGTTCCGTTCGTGCGCAGGCAGGTTCGGCGCACGAACGCCCGCAACAACCACACCCGTCCACTACCAACACCTTTAGGAAATGATGTCGAAGAAAATTCTGATCACCGGGGCAAGTTCGGGATTCGGTCGCGGAGCGGCGATCGAACTCGCCCGCCGCGGCCACGAAGTCGTCGCGACCGCCGAGGCGTGGCCACTGGTCCGCAGCCTTCGGGCCGATGCTGCCGCCGCCGGGGTTGAGCTTGAGGTGATCAAGCTCAACCTGCTCGATGAGACCGACATCGAGCACGCAGGCACCTTCGATCCCGACGTGCTCGTCCTCAACGCCGGGGTGATGGAAAGTGGATCGGTCGTCGACATTCCGCTGCAGCGGGTACGGGAGTCGTTCGAGGTCAACGTCTTCGGGCACATCGCGCTGGCGCAGAAGATCGTGCCAAAGATGGTCGCGCGCAGGTCCGGCAAGGTGGTGTGGACCTCATCGATGGGCGGGATCCTGGTGATCCCCTTCGTCGGGGTGTACTGCGCCACCAAGCACGCCGTCGAGGGGATCGCCGGTTCCATGCGTGCGGAGTTGGCGCCCCACGGCGTCAAGGTGGCCACGGTCAACCCCGGGGTGTTCGGCACCGGGTTCAACGACACCGGCGCCGAAAGCCACGTGCAGTGGTACGACCCTGAGAAGGCCGTGGTTCCGATGCCGGACTTCAGTGACAGTCTCGCCGACCAGTACGACCCGCAGGAAATGATCGACGCGATGGTCGAGATCATCCCCGCCGAGGACCACCTGTACCGCACCATGCGTCCACTGGCCACGATCGACACCGCGAAGCACTGGCAGGAGTCGGAGTGGACCCAGAATGCCTGAGCTCACACTCGAATATGCGCATCGACTGATCGCCCGGGGCGGCAGCGCCGCGCAGTCCGAAGGCATGCAGGCGGTGTTCGCCGTCCTCGACAAGGGAGCGAACCTGGTGGCCTTCTCCCGGATGGACGGCGCGTGGCTGGCGTCCAACGAGCTGGCCATCGCCAAGGCACGTACCGCGGTGATGTTCCAGGCACCCACCGACACCCTCAACGCCCCACTGCAACTCGGAGTGCCGCATCTGCACTTCGACCATATCCACCACGGAGGGCTGCTGCTGGTCGGCGGCGGTGTACCTCTGTTTGACGGGACCGGCGAACTGATCGGCGGGCTGGGTGTCTCCGGCGGCACACCGGAGCAAGACGCCGCCCTGGCCCTCACGACCGCGGACGGCGCAACCCCATGAAGCAGCCCCGGCCTGGGGGGTCCGGAGCTGCCCACCGGCGTCTTCCGTCGGGAAGGCGTCCTCACCACATCCGCGCTCGGGCCACCGATTTCGAAGCGCGGGATCACTTGGCTCAGAACAGACTTCGTGAACCCACCTTCTGCTTCACCTGCCCCACAACGAGGTGAGGGTCGATGCGCTCGAGCCCTAAAGCAGCTGCATCTCCGCAGCGATCTCCTCGGCCGACACCGGCCGCAGCGCCCACGCCTCCAGCGACACACAGATCGACCGCTTCCCCGACCGTCTCACAGCGCTGTGGGTGTGGCCGTGGATCAGCCACTGGCCCATATCCGGCAACTGGTACTGGTCGAAGTTCCTGCGCGAGAAGCGGTCTGGCGTACCGGCGTACGGGAAGTGGCTGAGCATCACCCCCTCGCCGCCGACCTTCGTCCGCGCCACCTGTTGGATACTCGCGAAAACCGCCGCGTAGTCCGCGAAGTGCTTCTGCCCGCCGCGGTACATCGGGTGCACCGGGTCGTGGTTCCCCGTCACCAGGTGCATCGGCACCCGCAGGGTGCTGAGATGCTCCAGCGCCGACTCCATGGATGCCACCCCGCCCGCACAGATGTCGCCGAGCACCCACAGCGTGTCCTGTTCCGGGACGAGCTGGTACAGCTCCGCCATCACCGCGGCGTCGTGCGCGGCGACGGTGTCGAACCCGCGCAGGCCCGCCAGCTTCGGGTGCGCGAGATGCAAGTCAGCCGTGAAGAAGTCCACCGCGCGACGGTACGCGGGCACAGGGACAGGCGAAATCGAGTTTCTGTCCCCGCGGCGTCCTACGTTCTCTCCACGGTAGCCGGAGGTGGCGCCGGAGCGGTGCGAGCCGACCAGATCGAGCTGCGGAGGGTGCGGGACCGGCCGCGATTCGCGTAGTTCTACTGATCCGGTAGGCCTGCCGCGCGGCCCACGATGGAGCCATGAGTCCCGAACTGCGCCGCAACCCTGGACTGTCGATGATCGGCATCGTGGCGATGGTCATCGCATACGTACTGGCGTTCACCGTGCTCTCCGATACCGACATGGCGTCGAAGTTCGAGAACGGTGTCGCACCGCCCGGAACCGATGTGGCCGGCCTCCGTGTCGCTGCCGTCGGGAGCATCGTGGCCGCCGGAGGCGCATGGGTGTCCGTGGTCGCAGGCCGCGCGATCATCCCGATCGTGCTGGTGCTCGTGGCCTCTGCGCCGTTCGCGCTGCTGTCGCTCTTCACGTTGCAGCTTGCGTTCTGATCGACGGGTGCGCACCCGCAGC
Source organism: Mycolicibacterium nivoides (assembly GCF_003855255.1). Taxonomy (NCBI): domain Bacteria; kingdom Bacillati; phylum Actinomycetota; class Actinomycetes; order Mycobacteriales; family Mycobacteriaceae; genus Mycobacterium; species Mycolicibacterium nivoides. The sequence continues at coordinate 4,426,882 of NZ_CP034072.1, forward strand.
GGGCACTCGGGCTCCGACACGCGGCGCGGCGTTCCAGCAACAAACTGAGGATCCCGCTCGGGTTACAGAAGTCGCGGGACAGCGCCCAGCAGTGAGACAGGAATGTGGACAGCAAACGTTGCAGTTCCCCTCGTCGTGCACTCCTACGTGCACGGACATACACTTCTATCTATGTTCAGCAAGCGACAGATCTTCCGGGACTCGTCAGTCGAGTTGACCTCCGCGCAGGAGTCCTCGGCCAGGAACGCGGCCCAGCGAGCGGCGCGGGAGGCTCGGCGTTCGCTGCGCACTGCGCGTGGGCAGTACCGGCGCTACCGCGCGGTCGCGGGAGCCGTTTACCTGGACTGGCCCCGGTGGCACGGGGAGTATCTCAACGAGTACCACGGTGGCGGCGGGATCAACGAGGGTGGCCTTCAGGTCGGCACCAACGTTCCCGGCGACGCGATCTGACTGCCGCCTGAGCGCGCCGACACTGAGCAGTTACCCGCTATTGTTCAACAACATGCGTCCCACGACGTCATTTAGGCCGCCTCTCGCCCTTGCGGCAAAGCTGCGTGCAGCCATCGCAGCGATCACCGCCGCGATCGTCGCAGGCTCCGCCCTACCCGTTGCCGCTCTGGCCGGCGCTGAACCGATGACGGTGTGCCCTCCGAACCAGCCGTCTTACTGGAACGGGCAGCCGTGCTTCCCGCAGCCGTGTGTGCCGCCGTACGCGCCCGGGATCCCGCCGTGCTTCATGCCACCGCCGCAGATCGGTCCGAACGGGCTACCGGTGATCGGGTGAAACCTGTCGAGCTCTCCGGGAGGCGATTCGTCACCGCGAGAGTCGCCCGCATCGTTGGTGACTCGTCGTGGTGGGTGTTCGTCGTCGCGCGGTTGATGGCCGAGATGAACTCGTTCGGTATACCGCGCCGCTACGCCGACTACGACGAAGCGATCTTCGGAGTCGGCTTGGGCCACAGCGACTTCGGCTGGACCGCATATGAGCCGCTGACCGACCAGGCCCCGTCGCCGGCGACCGACTTCTTCTACAGCGTGAACCTAGTGTCGTCCGTCGCGGTCTTCGCCTTGGTCGTGACCGTGATCGTCGCGGTGGTCGAAGCCGTCGCGGTCGGCAGGTGGCCGGCCGGGGTCGCAACGATTCTCACCCCGGTCGCGGGTGCGGGCGTCATCCTCACCGCGCTCTACTACCGGAGCGGGTTGGCAGGCGGCCCGCAGCCGAGCCCCACCGTGGTGTTCGTGCTGGTGCTTCTCGGCGTGGCGATCCGCGAGACGTGGAGTCGCGTGTGGGCGCCCCGCTGGACGCGCAAGCCGTGAACCGCCTACCGCACCGAACCGCGGGCGCGTGGATCCTCGGCGGCATCGACATCGTGTTCGTCGCGGCGGCGGCCTACCTCTGCTGGACGCTGGTGTGGTGCGGCGGCCCGTTTGAGCGCATGGGCTGGATCTTCCCCGCGTTCTTCGTCGGACCACCGCTGCTAATGGTCGGTGCCGCCTACTTCGGGGTGTGCGCCGCGCGCGGCCGGCGAGTGGCGGTGCCCGTCGCGGCGATCGCCGCGGTGTTCGCCCTGTCGGTGCTCCTGATCGGGACCGGCGTGCTGCAGAAGGTGCGGTGGGCTCATGCGCGTACCGAGGTGCTCGCGGTGGCGGATCATCCGCCGGCACACGGCGAGACCCAGCACCGCTGGATCGGCAGCTACCCCGCCACTGTGCATACCAACTCGAGCGGCACCGTGCTGATCAAGTTTGAGAACAGCTGGGACGGGCTGCTCTACGTGCCCGCCGGGATGCCCGACCCGGACCGCAACGGCGACCTTCGGATCGGCCCCGAGGTGATGCCGCGCTGGTGGTTCTACGACACCGACTGATCCAGCACGTCGCTCTTCCGGGACGAAAACGCTTGTTCCTGAATGCGTCTCGTGCTGAGCACACAACCTACAGGCTCGATGACAGTGGGAAAGGAAAGTCTGGTCGGTCACCGCACAAAACCGGATGTGACTGTGTGCCACTGCGGCGCAAGGCGATTCGACTTGGGGAAACGTACAGGTGGACCTGCCGCGACACACACGACGCGGCCGCTAGCCGTTTTTCCTAAAGTCTGTGAGTTTTTTGGAAGGTTCACCGGGCGTTCGCTCGGTAGGTTCCACGTGGTTTGCTCGGGGCTTCCGGTCCCGGCCCGAGTGTGAGGAGAACCCCGTGCTGAAGCAGTTTGCCGCCGTCGGCGCGCTGGCGCTGGGCGCGATGCTGTCCGCCGCCGTCGTCGCACACGCCGATGACGTCGTCGTGCGGGATGCCAACGGCATCCCGTGGAGCTGGCCGACCGAGGCGTCCTGCATCAAGGACGGCCCCGATCAGCACCTGCAGAACAGCGACGACGATTCGTTCCTCAAGTACTGGTACTGCCTCAAGCACGACGACGGCCTCTGGTACCTCCACAACACCGACAGCCCGACCGAGCGAGTCAACTAGCGCCTGGGCTCCCCCGGGAACCGAGACTTGCCAACGCCCCTGAACTGACCGGCGGGCCGCGGCGTCGCAGCAGCCCCGGCCGGGGGTTCCGGGGCTGCTGGGTCGGCGATCTCGCGCCGGTGCACGTTCCGCATCGCCGGCCGGTGTTCGATGGCGCGACAAGTGAGGAGTACGCGATGAACGTTCGTGGCCGGGCGCTGATCGGCGCCGCAGCGGCGGGTGCGATTCTCGGCGGGGCGCTGACAGCACCGGGTGTCGCCGCAGCTGACGAGATTCAGCCGACGGGGCCGAACGGGATCAGCTACATCAGGACCGAGTCAGGTCGCACGCTGTGCGGCATCGAGGGCGACCGCGTGAATTGCACCGTACAGTTCGTCAATCCGCCGCTGGCCAGCACGGGCAGCATCGCGAACTCGGTGTCGCTCAACCAGAACGGAACCTTCACCTACCTGGCCGCCGACCTGGGAGTGATCGACCCACCGCACCTGATCCGCTACGACCAGACCTATACCACCAACGGCTGGGCGGTCGAGGCGTTCAACGACGGAACCCGCTTCATGAACACCCGGACCAACGAGGGCTTCTGGGTGAGCGCCACCGAGGTCAACTCGCTTGGGCAGATGTGAGCACGCGAGAATCCCTGCGGGACAGCGATAGCGCTGCCGAAGCTGCGGAATCGGAAGCGGAATCGGCCCCCCGCCCGATCCCGGCGGCTGGGCCTGCGCGGGGCGGTGGCCGTCGCCGTTGCGCTGAGCCTGGTGATCGCGGCGAGCATGGGAATGTACCTGCTGCACCGTAATTCGAACTACACCGAAGAGTTCGGATCCCTCGACACACCCGACCGGGTGAGCGTCCAGGTCTGGATCAACCGGGTCGACACCACCAGCGAGACACTCGAAGTCGAGATCGCCTCCGTGACACCGCCCCGCCTGCTCGATGATGGCGGCTCTGCTCTTCGCGCTGATCCCGTTCCGCAACGCGGTCCCCGACAACCCGCCGATCGGTTCCGTGATCGACTTCGCCTCGTTCTTCATCGCCGAGACCGTCATCTCGATCGCGCTGATCGCGTCGGTGGTGATCGGCTACCGCTTCGAGATGGCTAACGAGACGGCGCGGCCTGACACGACAACGTAGACGCGTCAGGCGGGCCGGGGATCCCTGCAGGGAAATTCAATGGCACGTTGCTGGCGATGGAAGATCCGGTTGCCGGTGAGTCGTTTCCCGGCAACCGGATCGCACGTCCACGACGCCTATTCGTATGACGCGGAGCGACAATATGCGTTCAGCACTCCTGAGCGCTTTCGAAATCCTCCGACAGACTTTCCGAAAACCTGTACCGCGCCACCACCCGAGCTCCTAGAACAGCAGCGTTGCGGGAGCTTGACGCACCGTGGATGGTGGCGTGGCCGGGGCAAGCTTCGCCACACATCAGGTGTCGAGTGCAGCGAAGTGAGCGATAATGCCGACGATGGCTTTGCCGGTGTGGGACGGAACGCGGGAACGCAGTCCGCGCACGATGCTGTCCAACGTCACCACTTCCGCGCAGGGGATCGAATTCCGGTTCGTCTCCGAGCAGATCACCACACCGACAGATTGGTGCTTCGAAGAAGCCCACCATGTCGTGGTCGTACACCGTGGGGGGCGGCTGCATTCCATGGAGATCGAGTTCGACCGCGGTCCCAGCGGCCCTCATATTCCCCGGGTCGGGGATATATGGGTCATACCCGCAGAGCACAGGTACGCCGCACTTGCTCACGGAAACACCGTGCAGTTCTGCGAACTGAGTATCCCCACAGCCACACTCGCCGACCGCGACCTCTCGCCGCGGACCAGACATCGTGATCCGCTCGTGCACCAGTTGATCGAACGCATGAGCACCATCTCCGATCGCAACGATGTCAGTGCGCGACTGCTCACCGAGTCGCTGGCCGAAACGGTGCGTCTGCACCTCGTCGATCAGTTCGGCGATGGCGCTGCCCGCGCCCCGCGTAGCCGCGGCTTCGGCAGGCTCACCCGTGCCAAGTTGATGGAATACCTGGAGCACAGCCTCGATTCGGACATCTCCCTTGCGGCCCTCGCCGGGCTCACCGAGATGACTATTGCCGAGTTTTCGGCCGCCTTCACCGCTACTTTTGGTACCACGCCGTATCAGTTCGTCCTAGACCGCCGAATACACCGTGCGAAGAAACTACTGGCCACAACGGCGATGTCGATTACGGATATCGGCATGAACGTAGGATTCTCCACACCCAGCCACTTCGCCACCACCTTCAAGAACCGCGTCGGTATGTCACCGAGCGCCTACCGCCGCCACGAATGACCGCGCGACGCGAAGTGGTCGGCTCAGACAAGGGCTGATCGCCGGTGAGGCGACCAATGCCGGCGGCGAGCAAGGCGATGACGACCAGCGTCAATGCGGCAGCCAAACCACAGTGTCGATGTCGCGCTTCGGGTCGGACTACTGCCACCGAGCGGCGAGTAGTTGGACGCGACGGTCACATCGATTGGCGAAGCCAGAGCGCAGTAGTCGGCGCAACTTGCAGTGGTGCCGGGAGACCGGCCTCGTCATCGACGTCGATCCCGCCACGCGCCCGGCCTCGGACCCCGCTCCGGGACAAGCGGCCAGGTCCGCCCCGTAGGTCAGTGTTACCGCCGGGCTAGCGAGAGTCCCAAGGTCAGCGGGGAATGACCGCCTGCTTTCCAGCTGCGATGGAGATGCGCGTGATGGCGCGGCCGATGGTGTGCAGGCCGGGGGTGCGTTGGGGTGTCTTGCCCGCGGCGATTCGGTGCAATTGGTTGTTGTGCCAGGCGAGTTCGAGGTACCCGTCGGCGGGGCGGTATCCGAGGCGCGGCGCGCTCTTGGGCAGCGTGGGGGTGTGTCCGGCAAGGATCTGCCGCGGGTAGTCGGGGACGAAGGTCAGCGGGCGTCCGATCCCGATCATGTCGACGGTGCCATCCTCGACGATCGACTCCATCGCGCGGGGTACACGCAGTCCTCCGGTGAGGATGAGAGGAACAGTGGAGTGTCCGCGGATCTGGCGGGCGAAGTCGATGAAGTAGCCGTCTCCCGACTCATCGGATGCTTGGCCCACGGCGACGCCGGTCATAGCGGGCTGTTCGTAGCCGCCGCCGCTGATCTCGAGCAGGTCGATCCCGGCGTCAGCAAGGGCCAGAGCAACGTTGAGGGCCTGCTCATTGGTGAATCCACCACGCAGGAAGTCCGTGGAGTTCAGCTTGACGGCGACGGGGACCTCGTCGCCGACGGTCTCACGGACCGCCGCGACCGTCTCGAGCAGCAGTTTCATCCGGCGCTGTTCGTCGCCTCCCCACTCATCGTCGCGGAGGTTCGAAAGCGGCGAGAGGAACTGGGAGAGCAGGTACCCGTGGGCGGCGTGCACCTGAACCCCGTCGAAGCCTCCGGCGACGGCGAGTCCGGCGGTGCGCGCGAACTTGCGGATCAGCCGGTCGATGTCGGCGCCGGTCAACTCGCGTGGTTTGCGGATGTTGTAGCCGGGCACAGGGCTACGGCGTGCCGACGGTGCGACCGGCCGGCGGTTGAACGGTGAGACCGCGACCTTGCCGGGGTGGTTGATCTGCGCCCACATCTTGGCGGCGGTACCCGCAGTCGAACCGGTCCAGGCCCGGATGGCGTCGAGGTCGCGGGCGTCGTCGAGGATGACGTTGCCGGGTTCGGTGAGTGCGTCCCGGTCGATCATGATGTTCCCCGACAGCAACAGCCCGGCTCCGCCGCTGGCCCACACGGCGTAGAGCCGGCGGAGTTTGTCGCTTGCGGTGCCGTCGCGGTGGGCGAGTTGTTCACTCATCGCGGCCTTGGCGATCCGGTTCGGCAGGATCTGGCCGCAGGGCAGCCGGAAGGGTTCGGTGAGAATGGATTCGGTCATGATCACAGCACTCTCGGTCGAAGTCGGGTCAGGGAGAACAGCGGGGTCAGAGGGCGACGTGGGATCGGTGGCCTGCCAGCGGAGAGATTGACGCGGTGCAGCCGGGCCTCGAGAACGGAGCCGAGGCCCATCAGGTGGATCGGGTCGCGATCGGATCCGGCGAGCGAGAACTCGTCGAGGTGTACCCGTCGCGTTTCGATCGGATGCTCGCTGGGGGTGAATCCGACGATCCGTGGCAGGGCGAACCCGAGCGTGCCGGTCACGTTGCGGTGCGGCCGCCCGAGGATCGGCGGTGCGTCGGGGAGCGCTTCACCGAGAGTTCCGCGCATGGTTAGGAGATCGTGCCCGCGGCGGCTGGCTGTTGCCGCGATCGTGTCGCCGTCGCCGCTCCACTCGATCTCGCCGAGCTTCTTGGGGTAGCCGAGCAGTTCCCGTCCGAGGATCAGCGCGACGTCGTCGTCGAGAATCATCCACGGGCAGTGGATCCCGGTTCGTCGGCCGGCCTTGATGTGGACGAAGATTCCCGCCTCGTGATAGACCGACCCGTAGGAGCAGTCCGGGAACCACGCGGTGAACACGTCCGCTCGTCCGGGTGTGGCCGGACGTACGCCCGGTGGCAGCCAGCGACGCATCGTCGCGGTGTTGACTTCGACGGTGGCGGTGAAATAGTGGGCGTCGCGGTAGAGCAACCCACATGGTGGGCCCAGGCGCAGTGCTTGTTTGATGCTGCCCCGCAGTCCGTAGTCCTTGATGGCGGTGTCGGTCATCGGAGATCCCCGTACACCTTGCGCAGGATCGGGTTGAGGATCGAGCGCGGGGTGTACTTGCCGCCCACGTCCTGCAGCTTCGCGGTCGCGCCCGGTACGACTCGACGCTTGCCCGACTCGAGTCCGCGCACCGCGGCCTCAGCGGCCTGTTCCGCAGTCACCCACGCGAAGCCGGGCAGCCTCTTTTCGATCGCGCCGAGATCAGCGACCGCTCCGAACTCCGTCCGCACCGGTCCCGGAGCGAGCAGCGTGCACGTGACGCCGGTGCCGGCGAGCTCACCGTGGAGGGACTCGGACAAGGTGTTGGCGAACGCCTTGGTAGCGGCGTAGGTCGCATTGTTGGGGCTGGGCTGGTTCCCCGCGGTGGAGCCGGTGATGAGAATCCCTCCCGAGGATCGGCCGAGCATGCGCGGTAGGAGTGCCACCACGAAGTCGTGGACCGCAACGACGTTGAGCTCGACTTCCTCGTGCTCCCGGATGGCGTCGAGGTCGGCGATCGCTCCGTAGGTGGCGAAGCCGGCGTTCAGACAGGCCACCGAGATATCGCGATCGAGCAAGCGGCCGAGAAGAAGAGTCCGCGCAGAAGCGTCAGCGAGATCGCAGGCGTCGACATCGACGTCGACGATGTACCGAGTCTTCAACGTCTCGGCCAACGCGTGGAGGCGGTCCTCCCGTCGAGCGATGAGGATCAGCGAATGTCCGCGTCTGGCAAAAGATTCGGCGAGCGCTTCGCCGATTCCGCTGGATGCGCCGGTGATCACGACCCGGGAATCAGGGGTGGGAAGGGGGATGGTCATTGCGGTGTCAGCTCCTTGACAGAGGCGGCGAGAAGCGGGTTCGAGCGAGGGAATAGGACCGCGCGCACCTGGAGCAGTCGCAGTGCCTGACGGAGCAGCCTGATGTGGCTGAGGACTTCGGCCGAGCCGGCGAGCATCGTCGATCGGGCGGGGACCCACCGCGCGACGACATCGGCCAACGGCTCATCGAATCGGTCCTGCGCGGGAATCGCCTCGGCGAGAAAGGCCGCCCCCTGGGAGATGATCCGGCCCGCACCCGAACGCGGTGCGACGAGCCCCCACAGGTACAGGCTCGCGTAACGAGGCACCAGCACATGCTCGATCAGCAGCGGTTCCCCGTTCTCCCAGACGAACATCGACTCATCGAGCATCGGGAACCTGGTGCGGAAACCGGTCGCCCACACCACGGTGTCGTAGTCCGCGTGCGATCCGTCCTTGAAATGAACTGTGGCACCGTCGAACCGGTCGATCTCCGGGCGGGTGCGCACCTTGCCGTGTTGCAGCGCGTACATCAGCGAGGTGTTGACCGTGACGTCGCGGGTGAACAGCTTGTGGTCCGGGTGGCGTAGGCCGTACCGGCGGTAGTCGCCGTAGCTCAGCCGCAGCATCTGTTTGAACACCGCACGTTGCAGCGGCATCGGCCACCAGATGCGGTCGTACTCCGACGACGGAATCCCGAACATAGTCTTCGGGATGAACCAGTAGCCGCGCCGCATCGAGATGTCAGCGGTCCCGAAGGTGGCAGAGGCCTCGACGGCGATGTCGCTTGCGGAGTTTCCGGCGCCGACGACCAGCACCCTGCCCCCAGGGCCGAAGTCTTCGGGGCGCTTGTAGTCCTTGGAGTGCAGCACCGTCCCGGTGAACTCGCCCGGGTAGTCAGGGATGTTGCGTTGCCAGTAGTGGCCGTTCGCGATCGCCACAGCGCGATACCGTCGGACCTCACCCGAAGCCAGCTCGACGTACCAGCCGCTCGACCCGTTCGCGTCGACGGGCCGAACGCGCACGACTTCGGTGTCGAACTCGATGTTGTCGACCAACCCGAAATGCTCGACGTAGGACTGCAGGTAGGCCAGCATCTGCGCGCCGCTCGGGAAAGTCGGATAGTCCTCTGGCATCGGAAACTCGACATACTGCGTGGACTTCTTCGAACTGATCAGGTGGGTGGAGTCATACACCCCGTGCGACCAGTTGCCGCCCACCCGGTCGGTGGCCTCCAGCTGGTCATAGGCGATTCCCGCGCGCTTGAGCGCGAACGCCAGGCCGTTTCCTGCGTATCCCGCGCCGATCAGACACACACGATCCTGTCGGTCCTCGATGCTCACACTCACCCCGTCTCGGCTCTCCCCGGCCGCAGTTTGTTACACACGCTGTAGCTACAGTCGATGTAACATGCCGGACGGGAGCGCTCCCGTCAACACGATCGGATAGAGGCGTGACGATAGACACAACCCCACAGGCGGCTCGGCGTCCCTACGCCCCGCGCATGGCACCGGCGCAGCGGCGCGAACACCTACTCGACGCCGCGCTCCGCGTGATCGCCGAACACGGCGTGGGCAAGGTATCGATGGACTCGGTCGCCAAGCAGGCAGGCGTCACGCGCCCGGTCGTCTACAAGCATTTCGACGATACGAACGCACTCCTGCGCGCGTCACTGGTCCGCGAAGAGCAGCGTGCCGTGGCCCAGTACCGGGACGCCTTTCCCCCGGCGTCGTCGCAGATGGCCCTCACCGAGCGGCTGCGGACGCTCTACGCGAACCTGCTGAAGATGTTCGAGGCCTCCCCCGACTTGTGGCGGGCGATCCTTGTGCTGGCCGATAGCACCACGTCGGCGTTCCGAACCCGCCTCGAGCAAGGCCGCGAACTCGCCGCGAACAGCATTGAGGCGTTGCTCACCGCCCAGGCCGACGGTGACAGCCTGCCCCCAGACACCGATGTCGAACTACTGGCCCGCATGATGCTGTCGCTGATCCTGGAGTCGGGAAGGCTACTGCTGACCGACCCCGACAACTACCCACGCGAACGCCTCCTGGCCGGAGCCGACACCGCCGTCACGAGCCTGATCCGACCCTAGATTCCCATACAGTCCGGCACCGCCCCTTCACGGTCGTCTCGGTGATCACCCTGCACGACGCGTTCTTGTAGTCCGGGCCGTTGTCGCCGCACAAAAACCGGATGTGACTGTACCCCGGTGCCGCGCAAGACGATTCGACTTGGGGAAGCGTACAGGTGGGCCTGGGCCAGCGACGGGGTGGAGGCCTGAGGCCGCTGCTCCGCTGGGCTTTCCAGACCGAGTTGAGCTGCGGGTTCAGCGCATCAGGAGAGCCGCGAACTCATCCGAGAAGTAGGACCCAAGTGACGTACCCGATGAAGGGGCGTCGCCCCCAGCCTCGATTCGGCAGGGGGCGACTCAATCAAGTCAGGTTTAGGCGCTGGCAGGCAGGTATTGCTGCGCCAGTTGATGACGTGCGCGCTTCTCGACGAACAACGGGACGAAATCACGTATCGGGCGGAGCTCGAACCGGACATGGGCCGCGGCGACCGCGGTGTCGACATCGGTGGGCGCGACCCCCGGAAACTCCTGGATTAGTCTGCGCTTCACCTCTGCCAGAGCTGTTTGCTCAGTAATCTCAGCCATCGAGTACCAGCATCCGCGCCGTCCTGTCGCCCGTCAACCAACGAGTCGATGAACAGTCGGACGGGTGCACTCCGTCGAGCTTGGACCTGCCGTCTGGACCGTCCTGCACCGCCGACGTCGGATTAGCCGCCGGCCTGCTGGTCTTCCGAAGTTTCGCCGACGGTTGAGTCGCCGCTTCCGGCCACGATGTCAGCGTCATCGACGAAGACGAGGTTCCCGGTGTCGAGGGATACGGCCCAGCGGCGTGCAGCATCAGCGATGCGCTCGTCACCAATGTCAACAGGCAGACCGGCGTCGGTACCGAAATCCTCGACGACCACCCCGGCTTGTTCCTCGGCGGTACCCGGGTATATCCGTGCCCGGTCACCAACGCCCAACCCCACGTCGTCAGCAACCTGATTGGGCTTGCCAGACTCGTCCTCATTTTCCACGCCGAGAAACCTACTCTGTTGACGACACAGTTTGCAGGACGCGAACACCTCGGCACCGGAAGCGATACCCGACCAACGTCTCCTGTCGAGGGAAGTCGTTAGCTGCGGCCGAAGCAGGATGGGTAGCGCTCCGCACGACGACTACGCCGCGTGCGCCCTCAGCGCCCCTTGGCCTGGTGGAGTCTGAGGCCCCACCCATTGCCGGGTGACGGGGGCGAGACTGAGAGGCGCGAAGTGCACACCTGCCCCGGCACAAGCCAGGGCGGGCACGGTCACGCGTGAGGGGTGGAGTCGTCCTCGACCTCGTCAGGGGACATTTCCTCGCGGTACCACTCATGTTCGGGAGAGGGCCGGAACGCCAACCAGCCAACAGGGAGATCGGCCAACTCACGCAGCGACGGGTCGGCACCGACCACGCACCCCATGCACGCGAGCTTGATCTCCCGGACCGGGTCCGGAGTCTCACACACGAACTGCCATTCACCTTGGTGATCGTGGAACACAGTCAGGACCGGTAGGCCGTCCTCGAGGACCTGACGGGTGGTGAAGGCCGCGATGTTGACCGGAGTAGCAAAGGGCCAGTCGGATTCATCCACGCATGCCATAACGTGAATCGTAATCTCAGCAAACTCCACGTGCGCGTCGAACGGCCAGCGCGGGGTCAATCGCCGCCGGGCTCGCCCCGTCAGGCGATGAGGCTCTCGAGTGCGGGATCGGCGAACAGCGCCGTCGGGATCCCGAGAACCTGCTTGGGGCGGACTCGCAGCACGATCAGCGCACCGGCCGGGCGGACCGAGATGATGTTGCTGCGGTCGATGACCAGAGTGGACGCCGGGGTGTCGATACGGATTCGGGATTCATCGCCGCCGGCGGCCCACCGTGAGCCGGTGCGCAGAACTCGCCGGTTCGGGACGTAGGCGCACACCAGACTCGTCACGACAGCGAACGCCGCGTAAACCACAGCCGCCGCCGCGACTATCACGGACCCGACCAGCCACCCGCTGCCGTTGACTACGCACACCCCGGCGACGATCGCCGCGACCACCGTCGTGAATGTCAGCAGCCGTTTCCACAGCGCGGGTTGCCGCAGAATCGACAACGTCGCCCGGCGCGCGTCGCCGGGCCGAGCGGTCCACTCCGTGGTGGCCTTGGGGATCTGATCCACGCTGCCGGTCACGAACGCAGTCTGACACGGCGGTCGGGGACACCACCACGCCGTAGCCTCGATGCATGGAGCACCGGATCTTCGGCACCGCCGTCGCCGCGGTGTACCCGCACTATCTGGCGAAGATGCAGCGCAAGGGCCGCACCCAGGCCGAACTCGACGAGGCGATCTGCTGGCTGACCGGGTTCGACGAGACGGCGCTGCGGGGCCACCTCGATGACGAGACCACGTTCTCGGAGTTCTTCGCCGACGCCTCGCTGAACCCGAACGCCTCGCTGATTACCGGCGTCGTGTGCGGGGTGAAGGTGCAGGAAGTCGAGGATCCGCTGATGCGGAAGATCCGCTACCTGGACAAGCTCGTCGACGAACTCGCCCGCGGCAAGCCGATGAGCAAGGTGCTGCGCACGGCGTAGTCGGGATCCCCCAAGCGACCTATTTCCGGCCCCGCTGCCACCGACAGACCACGTGGTCGAGGTCGGTCGCGCTTGCTTCGCAGCGGGTGAGGTAGCTGGGGAACCGTGCCATGTGTCGGTCCCATCGTGCGTTCGGGTAATGACCCAGTTCGCGGGACGACACTCCGACTCCTCGCCGCGGGGATTCCACGGCGGTTGTGTCGAAAAGAGTCAGCTTTCAGTAGTGCCTGGCGTCCGGCCCAACGCCGGAAACCACCACTGATGGCGGTGGCGGAGGGATTTGAACCCCCGGACGGTGTTAGCCGTCTCTCGCTTTCAAGGCGAGTGCATTAGGCCGCTCTGCCACGCCACCGCCGACAAGAGTACGGGTTTCACACCCGACCGATGTGGGCGGGAGGCGATCCGTTCTTCAGTGCGACGCTGATCCGGCGACAGTTCTCCCCCATCGCCGCGATCTGCGGACGCGAGAGCCTGCCGAGGAAGTGTGACCGGACACCCTGCCCGTAGGTCACCATCGCCTCACGAACAGCGGCCCTGCCCTCTTCGGTGATCGTGGCGACCACCCCGCGCCCGTCGTCGGGACTGGCACACCTGGTCACCAGGTTCTGGACTTCCAGCCGCCGGATCTGCCGGGTCACCCGGCTGGGCAGTGACATCAGCCGTTCGGCCAAGTCACCCATCCGGGCCGACCCGGTCGATGACTTGTCCAAGATGTCGAGCAGGCGCACATCATTGAGGGTGAGGTGATGTGCGTCCACCAGCGACCGGTTCAAGGTCGCATACATTCGCAAGGCCGAGTCGAGGTAGTTCTGCCATGACCTCTGCTCGGCGATGTCCAGGCCCGGCATGTCACCCGCCGTGCGCCCCGCAATCATCCCCGCCATGGGCGCAATCGTAAGGGACGTCAGTATTGCTGCGCTTGGGAAACAGCATGCTTGTAGCGTGGAAATAATGCATGCAATTGTCGCCTCCGTTAACGGCCATCTGACCTGGGAAAATGTCGCTGATATCGAAGCAGCAAACGAAGAAGTTCTGATCCGCGTTCACGCCGCGGGCGTCAATCGCGCCGACCTGCTCCAGGCCGCGGGCAAGTATCCGCCCCCGCCAGGCGCCAGTGAGGTCATCGGATTGGAGGTGTCGGGCACCGTCGCCGCCCTCGGCTCGAATGTTACCGACTGGTCAGTTGGGCAACCCGTGTGCGCATTGCTCGCAGGCGGCGGTTACGCCGAGTATGTCGCCGTACCCGCCGCACAGGTGCTGCCATTGCCCGATGGCGTTGCTTTCAACGATGCCGCCGGACTGCCCGAGGTGGCCTGCACGGTGTGGTCGAACCTCGTCATGACCGCAGGGTTGACACCCGGTCATCTCGTCCTCTTGCACGGCGGTGCGAGCGGCATCGGCACCCACGCAATTCAGGTGGCCCACGCGCTCGGCGCGCGCGTCGCGGTGACGGCCGGCTCCGCCGACAAGCTCGCGCTGTGCCGTGAACTGGGCGCCGACATCACCATCAACTATCGCGACGAGGACTTCGTCGAGCGGGTCCGGGCCGAGACCGGCGGCGCGGGGGCCGACGTGATCCTCGACATCATGGGAGCGGCCTACCTGGACCGCAATGTGGACGCCCTGGCCACCGGCGGACGCCTGGTGATCATCGGCATGCAGGGCGGCATCAAGGCCGAACTGAACATCGCCAAGCTGCTCGGCAAGCGGGCCGGGGTCATCGCCACCTCGCTGCGCCCCCGGCCGGTGGACGGACCGGGCGGCAAGGGGGAGATCGTCCGTGCGGTGCTCGACAACGTCTGGCCGATGATCGCCGACGGACGGGTACGTCCGATCATCGGCGCCGAACTGCCCATTCAGCAGGCCCAGCGGGCCCACGAACTGCTGGCTTCGGGTGAGGTGTCGGGGAAGATCGTGCTTACCGTCTAGCCCACCGCGACGGGAGGAGCAATCAGCCCAGCGAGGCCAGTGCCCGCACGAGCTGGTCGACCTCGGCGCCCGTCGAGTAGTGGGACAGCCCGACGGTCACCGCGCCGCCGATGTCGTTCACACCGATCACGTCGAGCACGCGGGAGCTGGCATTCGAGATCGCCAGGATGCCGTTGTCGGCCAACCGCTGCACCACCCGCTCGGCCGGGATGTCGCGCACCACGAAACTGAGCACCGGAATCTGCGACTCCGGCCTGCCGATCACCATCACCAACGGCAACGAGCGCAGCGAGGTCACCAGGTACTCGAAAAGGCGGTCCAGATACGCGCCGGCCGACTGCATCGAGACGGTGAGCCTTTCGCGGCGCGAGCCGCTGGCCGTGTCGTCGAGGTTGGACAGGTACTCGATGCTGGCGACCACGCCGCCGAGCAGTCCGTACTGATGCGCGCCCACCTCGAGGCGGGCCGGACCCGTCGCCTGCGGGTTCAACGACACCGAGGCCAACGAATCGATCGTCGAGGGGTCGCGGAACACCAGGGCGCCGATCGGCGGGCCGCCCCACGGCACAGCGTTGAGGGCGACCACATCGGCATCGATCTCGTTGATGTCGATCAGCCGGTACGGAGCTGCGGCCGAGTGGTCGACGACGACCATGCCGCCTACCTCGTGGGTGAGCTTGGTCACCTCACCCAGGTCGGTGATGGTTCCCAGGGTCGACGAGGCCGACGCGATGGCCACCAGGCGGGTGGGCTTGTCGATCAGCCCTTCCCACTGCCAGGCCGGGAGCTCACCGGTCTCGATATCGACCTCGGCCCACTTGACCTTGGCGCCATAGCGATTCGCCGCCCGCAACCACGGCGCGATGTTCGCCTCGTCATCCAGGCGGGTGACCACCACCTCGTAGCCGAGCCCGACCCGGCTCGAGGAGGCCTCGGCCAGCGCGGTCAGCAGCTGGGCCCGGTCCGCGCCCAGGACCACGCCCCGCGGATCCGCGTTGACCAGATCTGCGATGGCCTGGCGGGCTGCGGTGAGAACGGCCGCGCTGCGGCGTGCCGATGGGTGCGGTCCCACAGCGGTGGGCATCGAGCCGCGGAAGGCGGTAGAAACCGTCGTCGCGACCGAATCGGGCACCAACATGCCGTTCTGGGCATCGAAGTGGACCCACCCATCGCCCAATGACGGATGCAAGCCACGCACCCGGGCGACGTCGTATGCCATGCCAGCCACCTTAGAGCGTCCGCAAATATCACAAACCGACACGATTTGGTGAGCGCCCGACCGCACGTTTGCACTTCCGAGACCATGCTCGGACCGGGTCACCCTGGGCAGCCATACTAGTCCAGTGGGCTTCGGGTTCGGAGTGCTAATCGCACTGTTGTTGCTGGTGATCCCCGGGGCACTGATAGCCAGGGCGGGCGGACTGACCGCGTCGACGGCGGTCGCAGTGGGTCCAGCCTTGACCTACGGCACCGTCGCGCTGACGATCGTTCCGCTCGGGGCCGTCGGTGTGCCGTGGAACGCGTGGACGGCGTTGTTTGCTGTAGCCGTCGTTTCCGCCATTGCGGCGGGGTTGCGGAGGGTGCTGGCCCGCTACCGTGACCGCGATGCCGAGGCATCGGGCCTGTCGCGGCGGCCGGCCCTGGTGGTTGCGGCGGGAGTGCTGCTGGGGGCCGCGCTGATCGCCGCCGCCGCGTTCGCCGGACTGCCGCACTGGCAATCCATCCCCAGCACCTGGGACTCGGTGTGGCACGCCAACACCATCCGGTGGATCCTCGACACCGGCCAGGCCTCACCCACCCACATGGGCGAGCTGCGCAACGTGGAGACCCATGAGGCGCTCTACTACCCGTCGGCCTTCCACGCGCTGGCCGCCGTCTACTGCCAGCTCACCGGCGCCGCCGCGACCACCGCCTACACCGTGAGTTCGGTCACCGCCGCCGTGTGGCTGTTCCCGGTCAGCGCCGCGGTGCTGACGTGGAAGATGGTCCGCCCGCACGCCTGCGAGATGCGCACCGCCGTCGCCGCGGCCACCGCGGCAGCGCTCACCGCGTCGTTCACCGCGGTGCCCTACGTCGAATTCGATGTGGCGGCAATGCCCAACCTGGTCGCCTACGGGCTCGCCGTGCCGGTGTTCGCCCTGATCATCTCGACACCGGCGCACCGCGACCGCATCGGTCTGGCCGTGCTCGCGACTGTCGGCGTCTTCTCGGTGCACCTCACCGGCGGTGTGGTGACCGTGCTGCTGGTCGGCGTCTGGTGGCTGGTGGAAGCGCTGTGGCACCCGGTGCGCAGCCGGCTGACCGACTTCCTGGCGCTGGCCGCCGTCGCGCTGCCGACCCTGCTGATCATGCTTCCCCAGTTTCTCGGGGTCCTTCAGCAAGCCGACATCATCGTGGGCCACGCCTTCGTCAACCACCTCGGCAAGAAGCACTCGCTGTTCGCGGCGATCGTCCAGCACACCCGCCACCTCAACGACTTCCCGATCCAGAACGCACTCATCGCGCTGGCCGCCATCGGCGGACTGGTCATGCTGGTCAAGAAGATCTGGTGGCCGCTGGCCGTGTGGCTGCTCCTCATCGCGTCGATCGTGCATTCCGGCGCACCGTTCGGGGGACCGCTGGGCGTCATCACCGGCAAGTTCAGCGACCTGTTCTACAGCGACCCGCGTCGCTTGTCGGCCGTCGTCGCGATGCTGTACGCACCCATGGCGGCGATCGGCCTGTGCGCACTGGTCCTGCTGGGCGCCGCTGCCCTGCGCCGAACCGGTGCCCGCCCGGCCTGGATCCGCGCGACGGCCGCCGTCGCGCTGGTCGCCACCACGGTGGGGCTGGCCTGGCACTACTTCCCCCGGCACAAGTACCTGTTCGGGCAGAAGTACGACTCGGTGATGATCGACGCCAAGGACCTGGAGGCCTTCGCCTACCTGGCCACGCTGCCCGACGCCCGCACCACGCTGATCGGCGACGCCAACACCGACGGCACCGCCTGGATGTACGCGGTGTCAGGGCTACACCCGCTGTGGACCCACTACGACTACCCCATGCAACAGGGCCCCGGGTACAACCGGTTCATCTTCTGGGCCTACGCCGACGACGCGGACACCGATCCGAGGGTTGCCGAGGCAGTCGAGGCGCTCAACATCCGCTATGTGCTCACCAGCACCCCGGTGGTTCGAGGGTTCGTCATGCCCGACGGGCTAGTGTCGCTAGACAGCTCACGGTCGTGGGAGAAGATCTACGACAACGGTGAGGACCGCATCTACCGCTGGCGCGGAGAGAACGCGGCCACCAGGGCGACAAACTGACACGACCCAGAACTGACGAGATCCAAGGGAAGGCAATGACGATCAACCCCGACGATGACAACATCGAGATCCTGGCGAGCACGCCTGATGAGACCGATGCCGACGCGGACGGCAAGTCGCTGACAGACCTCGTCGAACAACCGGCGAAGGTCATGCGCATCGGCACCATGATCAAGCAACTGCTGGAAGAGGTGCGCGCGGCTCCGCTCGACGACGCCAGCCGGGAGCGGCTACGCGACATCCACCGCACCAGCATCCACGAACTCGAGGACGGTCTGGCCCCCGAGCTGCGTGAAGAACTCGAGCGGCTGACGCTGCCCTTCACCGAGGACAATGTGCCGTCGGACGCCGAACTGCGCATCGCGCAGGCGCAGCTGGTGGGCTGGCTGGAAGGCCTGTTCCACGGCATCCAGACGGCGTTGTTCGCCCAGCAGATGGCCGCCCGCGCACAGCTCGAGCAGATGCGCCAGGGCGCCCTTCCGCCAGGGCTGCAGGTCCCCGGCGGACAGCGCGGCGGGCCGTCCCATCCCGGCACCGGTCAGTACTTGTAGGCCTGAGTTGTCTGATCCGTACATCTCGACGCGCGAAGCATGGGTGGAGTTCCCCATCTTCGACGCCAAGACGCGTTCGCTGAAGAAGGCGTTCCTCGGCAAGGCCGGCGGCGCCATCGGGCGCAACGAGTCCAACGTCGTCGTCATCGAGGCGCTCCGCGACATCACGATGTCACTGAAAATGGGTGACCGGGTCGGGTTGGTCGGCCACAACGGCGCGGGCAAATCCACACTGCTGCGGCTGCTTTCGGGCATCTACGAGCCGACCCGCGGCTCTGCCACGGTCAGCGGCCGGGTGGCCCCGGTGTTCGACCTCGGCGTCGGGATGGACCCGGAGATCTCGGGTTTCGAGAACATCATCATCCGCGGGCTGTTCCTCGGGCAGACCCGCAAGCAGATGCTGGCCAAGGTCGACGAGATCGCGGAGTTCACCGAACTCGGCGAGTACCTGTCGATGCCGCTCCGCACCTATTCGACCGGCATGCGGGTGCGCCTGGCTATGGGCGTGGTCACCAGCATCGACCCCGAGATCCTGCTGCTCGACGAAGGCATCGGTGCGGTCGATGCGGAGTTCCTGAAGAAGGCGCAGTCACGGCTGCAGAGCCTGGTCGAGCGGTCCGGAATCCTGGTGTTCGCAAGCCATTCCAATGAGTTCCTGGCCCGGCTCTGCAAGACCGCGATGTGGATCGACCACGGCACCATCAAGATGACCGGCGGCATCGAAGAAGTCGTCGGCGCCTACGAGGGACCGGACGCTGCGCGTCACGTGCGCGAGGTGTTGGAGGAAACGGCCCGTGGAGCCTGAATCCGTCGTCGCGGTGATCGTGACGCACCGGCGTCGGGAACTGCTGACCAAGTCCCTTGCCGCAGTGGTGAACCAGGATCGCAGACCCGACCACCTGATCGTCGTCGACAACGACGACGACGAGGCCGTGCGCGATCTGGTCCTCGGCCAGCCGGTGCCGGCCACCTATCTCGGTTCCCGCCGAAACCTCGGCGGCGCAGGCGGTTTCGCACTGGGCATGCTGCACGCCCTGGCTCAGGGTGCCGACTGGATCTGGCTGGCCGACGACGACGGCCGCCCCGCCGACGACACCGTGCTGTCCACCCTGCTGGCCTGCGCCGAGCAGTACACCCTGGCAGAGGTCTCGCCCATGGTGTGCAACCTCGACGATCCCGAACGATTGGCGTTCCCGCTGCGCCGAGGACTGGTGTGGCGGCGGTTTGTCAGCGAATTGCGCACCGAGAGTACGAGCGACGTGCTGCCCGGCATCGCGTCGCTGTTCAATGGCGCCCTGTTCCGGGCCGCCACGGTCGAGGCCGTCGGTGTCCCGGATCTGCGCCTGTTCGTCCGCGGCGACGAGGTCGAACTGCACCGGCGCCTGGTGCGCTCCGGCCTGCCGTTCGGAACATGCTTGACCGCAAGCTATCTGCACCCGTGCGGCACCGACGAGTTCAAACCGATCCTCGGCGGCCGGATGCACACTCAGTACCCCGACGACGAGACCAAACGGTTCTTCACCTACCGCAACCGTGGCTACCTGCTGTCCCAGCCGGGGTTGCGCAAACTCCTGCCCCAGGAGTGGGTCCGGTTCGGCTGGTACTTTCTGGTGTCCCGACGCGACCCCGCGGGTCTGCGCGAATGGATTCGCCTGCGGCGGTTGGGCAGGAGCGAAAGGTTCCAGAGATGACATTCACCGACGCGGCGTCCGAGTCCAAGACCATGACCCGGGCCGTACGCGATCTCACCGAAGGCTTCAGCAAGCGCGAACTGTGGCTGCATCTGGGCTGGCAGGACATCAAGCAGCGCTACCGGCGCAGCGTGCTCGGACCGTTCTGGATCACGATCGCCACCGGCACCACCGCAGTGGCGATGGGCCTGCTGTACTCGAAGCTGTTCAAGCTGCCACTCGAGGAGCACCTGCCCTACGTCACGCTCGGCCTGATCATCTGGAACCTGATCAACGCCTCGATCCTCGAAGGCGCCGACGTCTTCATCGCCAACGAAGGTCTGATCAAACAACTTCCGACGCCGTTGTCGGTCCACGTCTACCGGCTGGTGTGGCGGCAGTTGATCCTGTTCGGCCACAACATCGTCATCTTCGTGGTCATCGCGATCATCTATCCGAAACCGTGGAAGTGGACCGATCTGGCGGTCATCCCCGCGCTGGCGCTGATCGTGCTGAACTGCGTATGGGTGTCGATCTGTTTCGGCATCCTCGCCACCCGATACCGCGACATCGGGCCGCTGCTGGCCTCGGTGGTGCAGCTGCTGTTCTTCATGACACCCATCATCTGGAACGAGTCGACGCTGCAGCAGCAGGGCGCCGGATCCTGGGCCAAGATCGTCGAGATCAACCCGCTGCTGCACTATCTGGATATCGTGCGCGCACCATTGCTGGGCGCCGATCAGGAAGTGCGGCACTGGGTGGTGGTGCTGGCACTCACGGCGATCGGGTGGACGTTCGCGGCGTTGGCCATGCGCCAGTACCGCGCACGCGTCCCGTACTGGGTCTGAGCCGCTACCCGTCCCCCGGCACGCCACCGAACACGAACCGGCGCCCGGAGACCTCTTTGGGCTGGATCCGCACGTAGCGCCGCTTCGTGGTGGCGATCCACGACAACAGCTGGGCGCGCTCGGCCTCGGCGATCTCCTCCGGTGTCTCAAGGAGCTGCGGTACACCCCGCACGATCACACTCCACCCGCCGACGCCCGTGTGGTCGTCGGCCTCGAACAGCACCCGGTCGTTGAACAGGGTGCTGATCAGCTTGGTGCCCTCGGCCGTACGGAACAGCACCGTGCGGTGCTGGACGACGAAGTTGACCGGGAAGATCTCCAGTCTGGTGCCGATCGTCGAGACAAGGCGGCCCAGGGTCACGCTGGACAGCAGCTGCCAGCTCTCGTCCTCCCCGAGCACCGAAACCGGGCTCTGCGGCGTCATGAGGCCACCGTAGCCGTCATATGACAATCGGCGCGCCCTGCTTCTCAGGAGAAGCGGGACGCGCCGATGCGAAGGTGCCTACTGGACGTTCATGTCCTCAGTTCATGTTCCAGGGCTCGCCGTAGGTGGTGACGCTGTCACCGGTGGAGGCGATCAGGCGGGCGAACGGACGCAGCAGCACGCCACCGGCAGCACCGGTCACGGTGCCGTGCGCGTTGGACACCGCCACACCGCCGGCCGGACCCTTGACGTCCACCGAGAAGGTCGCCACTTCCTGGATACCCGGGCCGTTGCCCAGGTCAGCGCTGATCGACACACCCGGGAACAGGTTCGGGGTGATGACCGAGTTCAGGCCAAACGGCGGGCCGGTGATGTCACCATCGTCGATCAGGATGTTCGGGGTGGTGTAGGAGAAGTTGATCCCCACACCCAGCGACCAGGGGAAGCCGATCTGGTAACCCAGCTCCAGCGTGCCCGCGAAGTCGTCGGCACCCGGACCGGCCACCGTGTACTTGGCACGACCGGAGTGGAACCACTCACGGGTCAGCCGGTTGCGGTCCAGGGGGAACACACCGTTGAGGAAGGTGTCCCACTGCTGAACCGTCAGGGTCCGGTCCTGACCATCAACCAGGCTCAGTTCATTGTCCAGACCCGCATGAGAAGTGCCCGTGCCTATGAAGAGGCCAGCGATGACCCCGGCCATTGCGGTCACCAATGCGACCAGCACCCGACTGAATGCCTTCATGTTCTCCCTAGCTATGTCGGTGATCCGATTCGTTCCTCACCAACCAGGGCCCCCGCCCTAGAGATCCATCGGCTGCCGACCGCCCGATTAGGGAGATCACACCCGGTTCTCATGCCTTGCTCATGATTGGCAGGAGGAAACGTAACCGGGCGGCATCCGGGCGGCAACGGCAACGGTTTCCCGTTACCGGACATACAAATAGCGATACAAAGTTTGCTAGATCAGCACCGGCGTGCGTCACACCGTCGCTGCCGGTTACCTGTGAACACCGAGTCCTCAGCGCACATCGCACCGGCGTCCAGAAACCGGGGCAAGCCTTCACCAAGCGGCCGGAGCTGGCATTTCTCCCGTTCCGCAGAGCGCGGAACGGGCAATCACGCTGAGCGGAATGATTGCCGGCACAATCGTCAATATCGCGGACCGGCCCGCCAACCGCCCCAGGTTTGCGCTTGCTGTGTAAACGTCCCGTTACACGGTGCCGAACACCGGGATTAACTGAACGGCCGCGGATCGATTCAACGGACCCGCGGCCGATATTCCGAATAGTGTCGGACATCACACCGAAAGCGGCGGCGCAACCGCCTTCGAGTCCGGCCGAGGCCCCCGATCGGGCCTTACGCAACCCCGCACATACCTCACAGGCACTTCACAGCACGGTGGGACGTTATGCCGATATGAGCATCCCGCCATATGAGCCCCCGAAATCCCCGCCGCCTTCCGGTATCGGCAACACCTTGCTGTGTCCGAAGTGCGCCGGGGTCATGAAGACCTATGAGCGCAACGGCATCCACCTGGAGCAATGCGACACATGTCGCGGCATCTTCCTGGACTTCGGCGAGCTCGAGGCGCTGACTCAGATGGAGAACCGGTTTGTCCAGGCGCCGCCACCGCCGCCGCAGGCGCACTCGGGCTACGACCAGGGCTACTCGGACTATGGGCCGGGCTGGGGCCACCGCGGCAACAAGCACTACCGCAAGCAGGGCTTCGGCCGGCTGTTCTTCTCCAGCTGAGGCATCCGCGCGCAGGCCGCCGCCAGCAGTTCGTCATCGGGATCGTTGGCGGCGGACTGGATGACGGCGGCCCGGGCGAACGGCTCGAGCACGGGCCACGGATCCCCGGGCGGCAACGCCGGGCCACCGGCCGCCCGGTAGGCATCGAGGAACAGGAACCAATCGGCGTCGGGAACAAGCCCGGCCGCCCAGAACCCGGCGGGACGCGCCAAATCCCAAGCCGGATCGCCCAATCCGAGGTCATCGACATCGATGAGCAGCCAGCGCCCGTCGTGCCGCCCCACTTGACCCAGGTGAAAGTCGCCGTGGACGAGGGTGAGTGGCCGGTCTGTTGACCCCGGCCGCCACGCGTCGTCGGGCAGACCTGCCGCGGCGCGCGACACCACCCGGTCACCACGCCGCCGGGCCTGCCCGACCGCGCGCCTCAGCCTCGCTGGCCAGCCGTGTGGTGGCAGCCGCGCGGTGACCGGTTCGGTGTGCAACGCCGCCAGCAGCCGCCCGATGTCGGCCCACGGCACGCTTTCGGGTTGCACTGCAAGGGTTTCCGCCAGGGGCCACCGGGTCAGCCAGTGGCCGTCGACCGCATCGGGCAATTCGGACACCGGACTCAGCAGGGCATCGATGCGGCCGGCTGCGCGGAGCCGGACGCGCAGTGCGCGCGGATCGGTCCCCGGCCGGTGCAGCTTGTGCACGACTGCGCCGTGCACAGTGACATCTGCACCTGACCGGGTCCGCACACCTCCAGTTTCCCGCGGGATCAACGCCGCGGGGCAGGCATCCGCACGGTGACGTTGATCCGGTTCCACGCGTTGATGGTCACGGCCATCGCGATCACCTGACCGAGCTCGCGTTCGGTGAACACGGCGGCGGCGCGCGCGTACACGGCGTCGGGAACGTGGCCGTTGCCCAGTTCGGTGATGGCCTCGGTCAGGGCCAGCGCCGCCTGCTCACGTTCGGTGAACAGGTCACCCGCCTCCTGCCAGGCTGCGATGAGCGCGAGCCGCTGCTCGGTCTCGCCCTGCTTGCGGGCGTCGTGGGTGTGCATGTCGAGGCAGAACGCGCAGTGGTTGATCTGCGACGCCCGGATCTTGACGAGCTCGCCGATCGTGGGATCGACGTCCTTGGCGGCGGCGTTCGACAGCGTCATCATCGCGTCGTAGAGCTCGGGAGAAACCTTGTAGATCTTGAGGCGGTCGACGGTGGCGGCGGGTTCGAGTGTCTGTGTCATGCCGTCAACGCTAGCCGGGAAAATACCGCCTAGATGGTTCAATATTGCAGTGACTTCGCGGGCCAATTCCGACCGGGACTTGCATCTCGACCTGCGCGCGATGATCGAGCCCGGCAGTCGCACCGCCCGCGAGCAGCTGATCACCGCGCTTCGGGAGGGGATTCGCAGCGGAAGGTTGGGTACCGACACGCGGCTGCCGCCATCGCGCGCGCTGGCGTCCGATCTGGGATTGGCCCGCAACACCGTCGCCGAGGCGTACGCCGAACTGGTTGCCGAAGGCTGGCTGGCCTCCCGCCAGGGCGCGGGCACCTGGGTCGCGCGCGCCACCGCACCGGGGCCGGCGCCGCGCCCGCGCCGCATTCCTGCCGTCCCCCGGCACAACCTCATGCCCGGCTCCCCCGATGTGTCGGAGTTTCCGCGGTCGGCCTGGTTGGCGTCGGCGCGCCGAGCCATCACGGACGCGCCGGTCTCCGCACTGCGGATGGGCGACCCGCGTGGACCGGTCGTGCTGCGCGAGGCTCTCACCGAATATCTGGGCCGCGTGCGCGGCGTGCGGACCACCCCCGAGTCGATCGTGATCTGTTCCGGGGTGCGCGACGGCGTCGACCTGCTGGGCCGGGTGCTCGGAACCCAGCGACCGATCGCCGTGGAAGCCTACGGGCTGTTCATCTTCCGCGACGCGCTCGCGGGCCTGGGCGTACCGACAACGCCGATCGGCGTCGACGCCCACGGCGCGGTGATCAGCGATCTGGGCCGGCTGGACACCCCGGCGGTACTACTGACTCCCGCGCACCAGAGCCCCTTCGGGATGGCACTGCACCCGGCGCGCCGCACCGCGGTCATCGACTGGGCCCAGCGCACCGGCGGGTACGCGGTGGACGACGACTACGACGGCGAGTTCCGCTACGACCGCCAACCCGTCGGCGCCTTGCAGTCGCTGAACCCGGAACGCGTCGTCTACCTGGGTTCGGCCAGCAAGAGCATGGCCCAGGTGATGCGGGTGGGCTGGATGGTGCTGCCCGACGCATTGATCGATCCGGTCATCGCGGCGGCCGGCGGGGCGCAGTACCACGTCGACGCGCTCACCGCGCTGACCCTGGCCGACTTCATCCGCAGCGGCGGCTACGACCGGCACATCCGGCGGATGCGCAACCGCTATCGGCGGCGACGCGACACCCTCGCCGCCGCACTGGCCGGGTTCGACCTCGGCATCGGCGGGCTGGCCGCGGGCGTCAACATGCTGCTGACCCTGCCCGACGGCGCCGAACCCGAGGTGCTGCGCCGGGCCGGTGAAGCCGGGATCGCGTTGAGCGGACTGTCGATCATGCGGCACCCCCTGGCCGGACCGGATACCCCCGACCCCGACGGGGTGATCATCGGATTCGGGGCGCCCGCGGACCACGCCTTCGGGCCTGCCGTCGACGCTCTGTGCGGCGTGCTGTCAGCGGCGCTGCGCTAGGAGTCCTCACCCGCGATCAGGTCCGACGGGCCGGTGGGCAACCGCCAATGGAATGCCAGACCGGCCAGGCGCAGCGTCGTGGCCAGCACCGTGCCCACCGCCAGTCCGACCCACTGCGGGCCCAAGTAGTCGATGACCGCGTACGTCGTCGCACCCATCAGCGCCGGGACGGCATACAGATCGTCCGGCCGCATCAACATCGGGATCTCCCGGACCAGCACGTCGCGGATGATGCCGCCGCCGATCGCGGTGGTCATCCCGATCAGCACCGCCGCGAACCAGCTGGCCCCGTGGTCGACGGCGAACGCCGCGCCGGAGGTCGCGAAGAAGCCCATGCCGATGGCGTCCAGCGGCAGCACAATGTGGTTGAACCGGATCAGGTGCTTGGCGGTGAGGGTCGCCACAGCTGTCGCGGCCACCGCAACGGTGATGTTGGGCCAGTGCTGAATAGAGGTGGGTGGATGGACGCCGAGGAAGAGGTCGCGGATCACCCCGCCACTCACGCCGGTCAGCACCCCGAGGGCCGCGATACCGAACAGGTCGAAGCCCTTGCGTATCGCGACCATCGCCCCCGACGACGCGAACACCGCGATCCCGAGGTCGTTGAGCACCGTCTGCAGCACGAGTGCACCGTACGGCCTCGCTAAGCTGCCCAGGTGGCCGAACCCGTGATGTCGCCGACCCTGAGCCTGAAGACCCAGGCGGTCAGATTCATCATCACGGGCGGACTTGCCGCGATAGTGGACTTCGGCCTGTACATCACCTTCCTCCGGCTCTTCGCCACGTTCTGGCACGTCGACGAGGACATCCGGGTCAACGTCGCGAAGACCATCAGCTTCATCGCCGGCACCGCCACGGCGTATCTGATCAACCGGCGCTGGACCTTCCAGGCACCTCCGAGCACTGCCCGTTTCATCGCCGTCTGTGTTCTCTACGCGGTGACCTACGCGGTGCAGGTGGGCATCAACTTCGTGTTCTACATGCAGTTCGAGAACCAGCCCTGGCGGGTGCCGGTCGCGTTCATCATCGCCCAGGGCACCGCCACGGTGATCAACTTCATCGTCCAGCGCGCGGTGATCTTCAAGCTGCACTGAGGTCCGGGACCGGCTACTGCCGGGTACGCTTCTCTGCGATGTCGACTACCGATTTGCCGACCACTCCCAAGCGCCTGACAGGCTGGGGCCGGACCGCACCGACCGTGGCACAGGTGCTTTCAACCAGCGATCCCGAGGTCATCGTCCGGGCCGTAGCGCGCGCCGCCGAGCAGAAGGGCCGGGGTGTGATCGCCCGCGGACTGGGCCGCTCCTACGGCGACAACGCGCAGAACGGTGGCGGTCTCGTCATCGACATGTCGTCGCTGAACCAGATCCACTCGATCGACGCCGGCACAAAGCTGGTCGACGTGGACGGCGGGGTGAACCTCGACCAGCTGATGCGGGCCGCGCTGCCCCACGGACTGTGGGTTCCGGTGCTGCCGGGCACCCGCCAGGTGACCATCGGCGGCGCCATCGGCTGCGACATCCACGGCAAGAACCACCACAGCGCAGGCAGTTTCGGCAACCACGTGCGCTCGATGGATCTGCTGACCGCCAACGGCGAGGTGCTGCACCTGACCCCGGAAGGCGACAACGCCGACATCTTCTGGGCCACGGTCGGCGGCAACGGCCTGACGGGCATCATCCTGCGCGCCACCATCGAGATGACGCCCACGGAGACTGCGTATTTCATCGCCGACGGCGATGTCACCAAGTCGCTCGACGAGACCATCGAGTTCCACAGCGACGGCAGTGAGTCCAACTACACCTATTCGTCGGCCTGGTTCGATGCGATCAGCAAGCCACCGAAGCTCGGCCGCGCCGCGATCTCGCGAGGTTCACTGGCAACCCTGGACCAGCTGCCCCCGAAGCTGCAGAAGGACCCGCTGAAATTCGATGCGCCGCAACTACTCACGTTGCCGGACGTGTTCCCGAACGGGTTGGCCAACAAGCTGACGTTCATGCCGATCGGCGAGTTGTGGTACCTGAAGTCGGGTACCTACCGCAACAAGGTGCAGAACCTGACGCAGTTCTATCACCCGCTGGACATGTTCGGAGAATGGAACCGCGCCTACGGTCCGGCGGGTTT
This sequence comes from Mycolicibacterium nivoides, assembly GCF_003855255.1. Lineage (NCBI taxonomy): Bacteria > Bacillati > Actinomycetota > Actinomycetes > Mycobacteriales > Mycobacteriaceae > Mycobacterium > Mycolicibacterium nivoides. The sequence continues at coordinate 4,454,754 of NZ_CP034072.1, forward strand.
CCTGCAGTACCAATTCGTGGTTCCCACCGAGGCCGTCGAGGAGTTCAAGGGCATCATCCTCGATATCCAGCGCTCGGGGCACTACTCGTTCCTCAACGTGTTCAAGCTGTTCGGCCCCGGCAATCAGGCACCGCTGAGCTTCCCGATCCCCGGCTGGAACGTCTGCGTCGACTTCCCGATCAAGGCCGGGCTGAACGAGTTCGTCACCGAACTCGACCGCCGGGTACTGGAATTCGGTGGCCGGCTGTACACCGCCAAGGATTCCCGCACGACGGCCGAGACGTTCCACGCGATGTACCCGCGCATCGACGAGTGGCTGGCCGTGCGCCGCAGGGTCGATCCCGACGGCCTGTTCGTGTCCGACATGGCACGCCGGCTGGAGCTCGTCTAGCCCTCACCGTTCCCCTCGAATTGGCGAGAATTTTATTCTTGACTAATTCCAGAAAAGGGACAAGACTTCGGTCCGTGGCGACAACCGCGGACTTCCAGCAGATGCTGAGAAGCGCCGACATGCGTGTGACCCGCCCCCGAGTGGCGGTCCTGCACGCGGTCCATGCGCACCCACACGCTGATACGGACACCATCATCCGTTCGGTGCGCAAAGACCTGCCCGACGTCTCCCACCAAGCCGTATATGACTCATTGCATGCGCTGACCGCGGCAGCACTGGTACGGCGCATCCAACCATCCGGTTCAGTCGCCCGGTACGAATCACGTATCGGCGACAACCACCACCACGTCGTGTGCCGATCGTGTGGCGCAATCGCCGACGTGGACTGCGCGGCCGGGTCGGCCCCATGCCTGACCGCGTCACACGACCACGGTTTCGAGATCGATGAAGCCGAGGTCATCTATTGGGGTACTTGCCCCGAATGTTCCACTGCCCCAACTAGATAACCCTTAACCCGCCAGCCCCGGAAAGGATTTGTCATGGCCGACGCCGAAACTCACCCCCCGATTGGTGAAGCACAAACCGAACCCGCCGAAAGCGGCTGTCCGATGCGGATCAAACCTCCCGTCGAGGGCGGCAGCAACCGCGACTGGTGGCCCAACGCGGTCAACCTGAAGATCCTCCAGAAGAACCCGCCCGCCATCGACCCGACGGACGAGGGCTACGACTATCGCGAGGCCGTCAAGACCCTCGATTTCGAGGCCTTCGAGCGCGATTTCGATGCCCTGCTGACGGATTCGCAGGAGTGGTGGCCGGCCGACTTCGGTCACTACGGCCCGCTGTTCGTCCGGATGTCATGGCACGCGGCGGGCACCTACCGCGTGCAGGACGGCCGCGGTGGCGGCGGTCGCGGTATGCAGCGGTTCGCCCCGCTGAACAGCTGGCCCGACAACGTCAGCCTGGACAAGGCCCGTCGTCTGCTCTGGCCGCTGAAGAAGAAGTACGGCAAGAAGATCTCCTGGTCCGACCTGATCGTCTACGCGGGCAACCGGGCGATGGAGCACATGGGCTTCAAGACCGCCGGCTTCGCCTTCGGCCGCCCGGACTTCTGGGAGCCCGAGGAGGACATCTACTGGGGCGCCGAGCACGAGTGGCTCGGTTCGCAGGATCGCTACGCCGGCAACAGTGACCGCACCAAGCTGGAGAACCCGCTGGCCGCCAGCCACATGGGTCTGATCTACGTGAACCCCGAAGGCCCCGAAGGCAATCCGGATTACCTGGCAGCAGCCATCGACATCCGCGAGACGTTCGGCCGGATGGCGATGAACGACATCGAGACCGCGGCGCTGATCGTCGGTGGTCACACCTTCGGCAAGACCCACGGCGCCACCGACATCGAGAACGGCGTGGAGCCCGAAGCCGCACCGCTCGAGCAGATGGGCCTGGGCTGGGCCAACCCCGGTCTGGGCAACGAGACCGTCAGCAGCGGCATCGAGGTGACCTGGACGCACACCCCCACCAAGTGGGACAACAGCTTCCTGGAGATCCTCTACAGCAACGAGTGGGAGCTGACCAAGAGCCCGGCGGGCGCCAACCAGTGGAAGCCCAAGGACAACGGCTGGGCCAACTCGGTGCCGATGGCGCAGGGCACCGGCAAGACCCACCCGTCGATGCTCACCACCGATCTGTCGATGCGGTTCGACCCGATCTACGGCGAGATCACCCGCCGCTGGCTGGATCACCCGGAGGAGCTGGCCGAGGAGTACGCCAAGGCCTGGTTCAAGTTGCTGCATCGCGACCTGGGTCCGGTGACCCGCTACCTCGGACCGCTGGTGCCCAAGCAGACCTGGCTGTGGCAGGACGTCGTTCCGGCCGGTAAGACCCTGAGCGACGCCGATGTCGACGCGCTCAAGGCCGCCATCGCGGACTCGGGTCTGACTGTCCAGCAGCTGGTTTCGACGGCATGGAAGGCAGCGTCGTCGTTCCGTTCCAGCGATATGCGCGGTGGCGCCAACGGCGGCCGGATCCGCCTGCAGCCGCAGCTGGGCTGGGAGGCCAACGAGCCCGACGAGCTGGCCCAGGTGATCCGCAAGCTGGAGGAGATCCAGGCCGCGTCCGACACGGGTGTGTCGTTCGCCGATCTGGTGGTCCTCGGCGGGGCCGTCGGTGTCGAGAAGGCGGCCAAGGACGCCGGATTCGACATCACCGTGCCGTTCCTCTCGGGTCGCGGCGACGCCACCCAGGACCAGACCGACGTCGAGTCGTTCGCGTGGCTGGAGACCCTGTCCGACGGGTTCCGCAACCACGTCGGCAAGGGTGACCCGCTACCCCCGGAGTACCGGGTGATCGACAAGGCCAACCTGTTGGGCCTGTCAGGTCCGGAGCTGACCGTGCTCATCGGTGGCCTGCGCGTGCTGGGCGCCAACCACGGTGACTCGGATCTCGGTGTGCTGACCGCCAACAAGGGCAAGCTGACGAACGACTACTTCGTCAACCTGACCGACATGGGCATCAAGTGGGCGCCGTCGCCGGCCGATGACGGCACCTACGTCGGCTCCGACCGGGCCAGCGGTGCGCAGAAGTTCACCGCCAGCCGCGTCGACCTGCTGTTCGGCTCGAACTCGCAGCTGCGGGCCCTGGCCGAGGTGTACGCCGAGGACGATTCCAAGGAGAAGTTCGTCAAGGACTTCGTCGCCGCCTGGAACAAGGTGATGAACGCCGACCGGTTCGATGTCTGATCTGTCGGCTCAGCCGACGGTCTGATCTGACCAGTAACTCAACACCCCGCGGGCCTGAAGCTCGCGGGGTGTTGTTGTTGCACTAGGGTTTTGCGCGCATCGCCCGATAGGCCGCCTTGCCGAAGGTTTCGGCCACCAACTCTGAATCGCCGTCGGCGTCGAGCATCTTCCGGACGGCGGCCTCGCAGATCGCCAGGAACACCTCGACCAGCATGGGCAGTGCGATGTCGAGGTCAGCGACCTGCCACCGTTGCAGCAGCGGGCGCATCACGGTCGCGAGCTGGTTGCGGAGACGGTCCCGGCCACGCACGATGGCCGCGGTGAGCACCGGGTCGGGATCCGCGCCGAACATGATGCGCCACGACGCGGGACGCTCGCGCACGGTGCTGTGCAGCGCGCGGAACCCGTCGACGAACAATTGCTCGATGGAGCCGGTGCGCTGCGGCGGCAACAGTTCGAGCAGGCTCGCCAGCACCTCGTCGGTTTCCCGATCCAACAGTGCGGCAAGCACTTCCCCACGCCCGGGGTAGCAGGCGTAGACCACCGGCCGGGTGACACCCAGACGGTTTGCGATGTTACCCATCGTCACATCGGCCAGCCCCTGCTGCGCGGCGATCTCCAATGCGGTGTCGAGGACCTGCGGCCGGCGCCGGTCCGGGCCCAGATGCTCGGCGCGGCCCCGGTTGGCGATCGCGGCTTCGTTCACTTCGCTTCACTCATGTCAGCGTGACATTAGCGATGATGAGCACCGGCCACGCGACGATCTCGCCCAACAGCGAGAACAGCTTGTCCGGCCCCGTGAGCCCAGCGATGTGATCGCTGTGAGTGAGGGCCCAGATCATGCCGATCACGAAGTACGGGGCCCCCACCACGACCGCGAGGTAGACGAGTTGCCGGATGCTCAACCGGTAGTCGAGAAGATTCTTGAGCACGAGCTATCCGATCCTCCCGAGAATCGGCTGGGACTCCACGATGCCCTCGTCACTCGGCGCGAGGCCTTCGCCGAACACGCGGACCGCCTGCCTCTCCCGAAATTCGAAGTGCGCCTGGCTCGGTGCGGCGTAGCCGTAGCGACGTTGAGCCTCGCGCGGTGTGGTGGTGATCGGATCCTTCGGCGGAACCGAAAGCAGGACCCGTGCGCCGATCGGCAGGGTCGCCGGCGAGAGCAACCGCAGCAGGATCAGCTGGAGCCGCTTGCTCATGGCGATCACCGTGAACGCGGCATTCAGCGGCGGCACCACCAGCGCGTCGAGAAGCCGGGATGTGCTGAGCCCGGCCATCTCTCGCATCCATCGCGGCATCGTCGCCAGGGTGCCGCGGCGCAGGAACGCGGTGATCACCCTGGTGCCGGGACGAAGCAGCAGCGGCATCCTGGGCAGCATCACCTCGGCGCCCAGCAGGTGATGCATGGCCTGTCGGGCGATATCCGAGCCGATCAGCTGGGGGCGCATCTTCTCGAAGTACTCCCGGATGCCCTCGCGGGTCAGGGGAACGTCGGAGGGATCGCAGGTCTGCAGTTCGGCGGCGATCGCGCATTCGCGCCAGTACTGCAATTCCTCTTCGGGGGACAGCGGTCCGGGACCGTACTTCTCGTAGGCCACCAGGATGGAATGCCACGCGGTCAGGTGGATCCACAGCTGCGAATCCGGGTTGTTGGCGTCGTAGGTCTTTCCCGTGACCGGGTCGGTGCCGATGGCCTTGGAGTGGATCTTGACCAGAACGTCGGCCGCCTTCGTGGTCGAGCGACTGTCGTCGAACGCCACCATGGCGAAGTAGCGCAGCGTCCGGTCGTACCGGGTGCGCGGCCGCGAGTAGATCTCGTGGGTCTTGTCGACCGCCGCGACGAGCGCGGGATCCAGTTCCTCGATGACGACGGCGCGCTGGAACCCGATCGACAGCGAGGTGGGATAGCTCCACACCTTCCAAGTCACCGAATCGGGGCCGAAGAACCCGTAGTCCTCCCCCGGTTCCGTCTCGGGCAATGCCAGCCAGTCACGGATCGTCATGATCTCCCCATTTCCTACACGGTGTAGAAAAAAGCTACGTCGTGTAGGAAATGCGGTCAAGGTCCTGCGCTCGGATTGCTCGAATTTTCGAAGGAAACCGCACGGTACCCTCGTCACGATGTCCCCCGAGGCTTGGAGCTGCGCTAGATGGTGTTCGACGCCGTAGGTAACCCCCAGACGATTCTGCTGCTCGGCGGCACTTCAGAGATCGGGCTGGCGATCTGTGAGCGCTATCTGCGCGACGCCTCTGCCCGCATCGTGCTGGCCGCCCTCCCCGGGGATCCGGGCCGCGACGACGCGGTGGCCCAGCTGCGTAACGCCGGTGCCAGTTCGGTCGAGGTCATCGACTTCGACGCAGTCGACACCGCCAGCCACCCCGATGTGATCGACAAGGCGTTCGCCTCCGGTGACGTGGATGTCGCGATCGTCGCCTTCGGCCTGCTCGGCGATGCCGAAGAGTTGTGGCAGAACCAGCGCAAGGCCGTGCAGATCGCCGAAATCAACTACACCGCAGCGGTTTCCGTCGGTGTCCTGGTCGGCGAGAAGATGCGCGCCCAAGGCTACGGCCAGATCATCGCGATGAGCTCGGCCGCGGGCGAGCGGGTGCGCCGGTCCAACTTCGTCTACGGCTCCACCAAGGCCGGACTCGACGGGTTCTACCTCGGCCTCGGTGAGGCCCTGCGCGAGTTCGGCGTGCGGGTCCTGGTGATCCGGCCCGGTCAGGTGCGGACCCGCATGAGCGCCCATGTCAAGGAAGCCCCGCTGACCGTCGACAAGGAATACGTGGCAGAACTGGCCGTCACCGCGTCGGCCAAGGGCAAGGAGCTGGTCTGGGCGCCTGGCGCGTTCCGCTACGTGATGATGGTTCTGCGGCACATCCCGCGGCCCATCTTCCGCAAGCTTCCCATCTGATGCAGGCCGGACTGGCCGGTCCGGCCAGGGTGACCGGACACATGGTGATCGCCCTCATGCTCGCCTCGGCGGTGGCCGGGGTGTCGATCGCGGCGATCGCCCAGGTCCAATGGCCGGCCTACAACACGTCCAACCAACTGCACGCGCTCACCACGGTGGGCCAGGTCGGCGCGCTGGCCGGAATCTTCGCCGCCGGACTGATCTGGCGTAGAGGCCGGCGCACCCTGGCCCGGCTGGCCGCACTGATCTTCCTGTCCGCGTTCTCGGTGGTCACCCTGGCGATGCCGCTGGGCGCCACCAAGCTGTACCTGTTCGGGGTCTCGGTCGACCAGCAGTTCCGCACCGAGTACCTGACCCGGCTGGCCGATGCCCCCGGCCTGCACGACATGACCTACTTCGGCCTTCCGCCGTACTACCCGGCCGGGTGGTTCTGGATGGGCGGGCGCATCGCCTCGTCCACCGGCACCCCGGCCTGGGAGATGTTCAAGCCCTGGTCGATCGTCTCGATCACCATCGCCGTGGCACTCGCTTTTGTGTTGTGGGCAACCATGATTCGGTTCGAGTACGCACTGATCGTGACCACCGCGAGCACCGCGGCCATGCTGGCCTACTCCTCCACCGAGCCCTACGCCGCGATCATCACCGTGCTGTTGCCGCCGGTGTTCGTGCTGGCCTGGTCGGGGTTGAGAGGCAAGACCCGCAACGGGGGCTGGGCCGCCGTCATCGGCGTCGGGATCTTCCTCGGCTTCGCCGCCCTCTTCTACACCCTGCTGCTGGCCTACTGCGCATTCACGCTGGCCTTGATGGCGCTGGTGCTGGCGATCGCGCGGCGCCGGATCGACCCGCTGCTGCGCCTGCTGGTCATCGCCCTGATCTCCGGGGCGATCGCCCTGATCACCTGGGGCCCGTACCTGCTGGCCGCGCTGCGCGGTGAACCCGCCGAGAAGGGCACCGCGCAGCACTATCTACCCGACGCCGGCGCCCAGCTGACCTTCCCGATGCTGAGCTTCACGCTGCTCGGCGCGCTGTGCATGCTCGGCACGTTGTGGCTGGTGGTCCGCGCGCGCACCTCGACGCGGGCCGGGGCCCTGGCCATCGCGGTGCTCGCCGTCTACGCCTGGTCACTGCTGTCGATGCTGACCACCCTGGCCGGCACCACGCTGCTGTCCTTCCGGTTGCAGCCCGCACTGACCGTGCTGCTCACCACCGCGGGCGCGTTCGGTTTCATCGAGGCGACGCGGGCCATCGCACGGCGCTACCAGCCGGAAACCGCGCAGCGCGTCACCATCGCGGCCGCCGCCGTCGGCGTGATCGGCGCCGTCACCTTCAGCCAGGACATCCCCGACGTGCTGCGCCCCGACATCAACGTGGCCTACACCGACACCGACGGAACCGGGCAGCGGGCAGACCGCCGGGCGCCCGGTGCCGAGCGCTACTACCGCGAGATCGACGCCAAGATCGCCGAGGTCACCGGAGTGCCGCGCAACCAGACCGTGGTGCTGACCGCCGACTACAGCTTCCTGTCGTACTACCCCTACTACGGGTTCCAGGGCCTGACGTCGCACTATGCCAACCCGCTTGCCGAATTCGACAAGCGCGCCAAGGCAATCGAGGGCTGGGCCACGCTGAGCGAGGCCGACCAGTTCGTGAAGGCGCTTGACGAGATGCCCTGGAAGGCGCCGACCGTGTTCCTGATGCGCCACGGCGCGAACGACACCTACACGCTGCGCCTGGCCTCCGACGTCTACCCCAACCAGCCGAACGTGCGCCGCTACCACGTGGCGCTCGACGCGGCACTGTTCAAAGATCCACGTTTCGAGGTGACCGACATCGGCCCGTTCGTCCTGGCGATCAGAAAGCCAACTCCCGATGGCCATTAATTCCGGCGCAGACGCGCCGATAACATCAGAGCCCGTGACGGGACCGCAAGGAACCGCCGGCCGCAACCACCGGACAGTGCGGCTCATCGCGGTCGTCGCCGGTCTGCTCGGCGTATTGATGGCGGTGGCGACACCGCTGCTTCCGGTCAAGCAGACGACCGCCCAGCTGAACTGGCCGCAGAACGGCACCTGGCAGAGCGTCAACGCGCCGCTGATCGGGTACGTCGCCACCGATCTGACCATCACCGTGCCGTGCCAGGCCGCCGCAGGCCTGGCGGGACCGGAGAACCGCGGCCGCACGGTCCTGCTGTCGACCGTGCCCAAGCAGGCGCCCAAGGCCGTCGACCGCGGCCTGCTGATCGAACGGGTCAACAACGACCTGCTGGTCATCGTGCGCAACACCCCGGTGGTCAGCGCGCCGCTGGACGCGGTGCTCAGCCCGGCCTGCCAGACCCTGACCTTCACCGCGCACGCCGACAAGGTGACCGGCGAATTCGTCGGGCTCACGCAGGCCGACGCCAGTGACACCGCCGACGAACCCGACGCACCCCTGCGCGGTGAGCGCGGCGGCTACGACTTCCGGCCGCAGATCGTCGGCGTCTTCACCGACCTGTCCGGCCCCGCACCCGAGGGCCTGAAGTTCTCGGCCACCATCGACTCCCGGTACAGCAGTGCCCCGACGCTGCTCAAACTGATGGCGATGATCATCGGCGTCGCCATGACCGTCATCGCCCTGGGCGCGCTGCATCGTCTCGACTCCGCCGACGGCGTCCGGCACCGGCGTTTCCTGCCGCCCCGCTGGTGGTCGATGACGCCACTGGACGGACTGGTCACCGCGGTCCTGGTGTGGTGGCACTTCGTCGGGGCCAACACGTCCGACGACGGCTACATCCTGACCATGGCCCGGGTGTCCGAGCGGGCCGGCTATATGGCCAACTACTACCGCTGGTTCGGCACCCCCGAGGCTCCGTTCGGTTGGTACTACGACCTGCTGGCACTGTGGGCCCACGTCTCCACCGCCAGCATCTGGCTGCGGCTACCCACGTTGCTCATGGCGCTGGCCTGCTGGTGGGTGATCAGCCGTGAGGTGCTGCCGCGACTCGGCCGAGCCGTCAAGACCAACCGTGCGGCCGCCTGGACCGCCGCAGGCATGTTCCTGGCGTTCTGGCTTCCGCTCAACAACGGCCTTCGCCCCGAACCGATCATCGCCCTCGGCATTCTGCTGACGTGGTGTTCGGTGGAACGCGGGGTGGCCACCAACCGCATGTTGCCGGTGGCCATCGCGATCATCATCGGTGCGCTGACCCTGTTCTCCGGCCCCACCGGCGTCGCCGCCGTCGGCGCCCTACTGGTCGCCGTGGGACCGCTGAAAACCATTGTGGCCCGGCATACCTCGCGCTTCGGGCATCTACCGCTGCTGGCCCCGATCCTGGCCGCATGCACCGTGACGATCATCCTGATCTTCCGCGATCAGACCCTGGCCGGCGAGATCCAGGCCAGCACCTTCAAATCCGCGGTCGGCCCCAGCCTGGCCTGGTTCGACGAGCACATCCGCTACTCGCGGTTGTTCACCTCGAGCCCGGACGGCTCGGTGGCGCGACGCTTCGCGGTGCTGACCCTGCTGGTGGCACTGGCGGTGTCGCTGGCAATGACGCTTCGCAAGGGCCGCATCCCCGGCACTGCCGCCGGGCCGAGCCGCCGCATCATCGGCATCACGATCATCTCGTTCCTGGCGATGATGTTCACCCCGACCAAGTGGACGCACCACTTCGGCGTGTTCGCCGGGCTGGCCGGATCCCTCGGGGCGCTGGCCGCCGTCGCCGTGACCGCCGCCGCGATGAAGTCGCGTCGCAACCGGTCGATGTTCGCCGCCCTCGTGCTGTTCGTGGTGGCGCTGTCGTTCGCCACCGTCAACGGCTGGTGGTACGTCTCCAACTTCGGTGTGCCGTGGTCGAACTCGTTCCCCGAGTACAAGTTCGGGTTCACCACCATCCTGCTCGGTTTCTCGGTGCTGACCTTGTTGTTGGCGGCCTGGTTCCACTTCAGCGGCCGCGACAAGTCGCCTGACGAGCCGCAGAGACGCTGGCAGCGGATCGTGCAATCGCCACTGGCCATCGCCGCGTGGGTGCTGGTGATGTTCGAGGTGGTGTCACTGACCCTGGCGATGACCAATCAGTACCCGGCCTGGTCCGTCGGGCGTTCCAACCTGGAGGCGCTCACCGGCAAGACCTGCGGGCTGGCCAGCGACGTGATGGTCGAGGAGAACGCGAACGCCGGCCTGCTGGCCCCGATCAACGAACCTCCCGGCCAGGCCCTCGGTGCGGTCACCGCGCAGGGATTCGGCCCCAACGGCATCCCGTCGGACGTCTCGGCCGACCCGGTGATGGAACAGCCCGGCGCCGGTAACTTCGCCGACAGCGACTCCGGCACCGTGACCGGCAGCGAGGTGGGCACCGAGGGTGGCACCACCGCGGCCGCCGGCGTCAACGGGTCCCGGGCCCGGCTGCCCTACGGACTCGACCCCGCCACCACCCCGGTGCTGGGCAGCTGGCGCGCCGGCACCCAGCAGCCGGCGATCATGCGCTCGGCCTGGTACCGGCTGCCCGACCGCGATCAGGCCGGCCCGCTGCTGGTCGTGGCGGCCGCAGGACGCTTCGATCCGGGCGAGGTCGTGGTGCAGTGGGCCACCGACGCGCAGGCCGCCGAGAACAAGCCCGGCGGCGGCATCGGATTCGCCGATGTGGGCGCCGCCCCGGCCTGGCGCAACCTGCGGGCCCCCATGGCCGCCATCCCGCGCGAGGCCACCCAGATCCGGTTGGTCGCCTCGGACGATGACCTGGCCCCGCAGCACTGGATCGCGGTGACCCCGCCGCGGATCCCGCAGCTGCGCACCCTCCAGGACGTGGTCGGATCGCAGGACCCCGTCCTGCTGGACTGGCTCGTGGGCCTGGCGTTCCCGTGCCAGCGGCCGTTCGGCCATCAGTACGGCGTCACCGAGGTGCCCAAGTGGCGGATCCTGCCGGACCGCTTCGGCGCCGAGGCCAACTCGCCGGTGATGGACTACCTGGGCGGCGGCCCGCTGGGCATCTCCGAACTACTGCTGCGGCCGTCGAGCGTGCCGACCTATCTGCGGGACGACTGGTTCCGGGACTGGGGCTCGCTGCAACGGCTCACGCCGTGGTACCCGGACGCCGAACCGGCCCGTCTGGACCTGGGCACCGCGATCCGCAGCGGACTGTGGAGCCCGGCCCCCCTGCGCCACAGCTAGGACGGCGTCGGGGCCAGGTCTCCCGCACTGGGCGGCGGATTGCAGTCACTATCACGCAGTGATCCGCCGCGCAGGCACCTGCGCGCCCGCGATCCGCAGCGGACTGTGGAGCCCGGCCCCCCTGCGCCACAGCTAGGACACAGCTCGGTCAACTCTGCTCAGAGCGCGGCAGGGCAGACCGGGGCTCACATGCGGGTCGCATAACATCGAGCCTCGTGCCTTCCGATGAGCCAACCGACCGTGTTGTGGGCATCGCACGCCTGATCGCCATCATCGCGGGCATCGCGGGTGTGGTGCTGTGCGCGCTGGTGCCGCTGCTGCCCGTCAACCAGACCACTGCGACCATCCTGTGGCCGCAGGGGACCGACGCGGGAGGAAACGTCACCGCGGTGACGGCCCCGCTGGTGTCGGGCGCCCCGCAGTCGCTCGACGTGTCCATCCCGTGCTCGGCGATCGCGACCCTGCCCGCCGAGGGCGGCCTGGTGTTCTCGACGATCCCCTCGGGTGGCATCGACGCCAGCCGCAACGGGCTGTTCGTGCGGGCCAACGCCGAAACCGTGGTCGTGGCGTTCCGCGACTCGGTGGCCGCCGTCGCCCCCCGTGCGGCGATCAACGCGGGCGGCTGCAGCGCTCTGCACCTGTGGGCGAACGTCGGCGGCGTCGGCGCAGACTTCGTCGGCATCCCCGGTGCCACCGGCACCGCGGCTGTGGAGAAGAAGCCACAGGTCGCCGGACTGTTCACCGACCTGAAGGTGGCACCGCAGCCCGGGTTGAGCGCCCGCGTCGACATCGACACCCGCTTCATCACCTCGCCCACCCCGCTGAAATTGCTGGTGATGGCGCTCGGCGTGCTGTGCGTGGTGGCCTCGATCATCGCGCTGGCCATGCTCGACCGGCGCGGAGGACACCGCGCGGGCGGGGCGTGGAGACGCTTCGTGAAGGTTCCGGTCGGAACCTGGATCGCCGACATCGGCGTCATCGGCGGCCTGCTGCTGTGGCACGTCATCGGCGCCATCTCGTCGGACGACGGCTACAACCTGACCATCGCGCGGGTATCGGCCGACGCCGGCTACACCGCCAACTACTTCCGCTATTTCGGCGCAACCGAGGCCCCGTTCGACTGGTACCAGTCAGTGCTGTCCCAGTTCGCGGCGATCAGCACGGCCGGCGTCTGGATGCGGGTCCCGGCCACCCTGGCCGCCATCGGCACGTGGCTGTTGCTCAGCCGCTGGGTGATCCCCCGGCTCGGACGTCGCGTCGCGCGCAACAGCGTCACCATGTGGACCGCGGGCGCGGTCTTCCTGGCCGCCTGGATGCCGTTCAACAACGGCCTGCGACCCGAGCCGCTGATCGCCTTCGGCGTGCTCGCGGTGTGGGCACTTGTGGAAAACACGATCGCCACCCGCCGCATCTGGCCCACCTGCCTGGCGATCGTCGTCGCGGCGTTCAGCGTGACCCTGGCCCCACAGGGAATCATCGCGGTGGCTCCCCTGCTGGTCGGTGCCCGCAGCGTCGTCGGCATCATCCGCCGCCGCCGCATCGCCCTGCCCGCACTGGCCGCGCTCGCCGGATCGGCCGCACTGGTGTTCGTCGTCGTGTTCCGCGACCAGACCCTGGCCAGCGTCGCCGAATCGGCCCGGATCAAATACACCGTCGGCCCGACCATCTCCTGGTACCAGGAATTCCTGCGCTACTACTTCCTGACGGTCGAAGACTCTGTAGACAGCTCGCTGACCCGACGGTTCGCGGTGCTGACCATGATGCTGTGCCTCTTCGGCATGATCGCGGTGCTGCTGCGCAAGGGACGGGTGCCGGGGCTGGCCAGCGGCCCGGTCTGGCGGCTGATCGGCACCACCGCGATCGGCCTGCTGCTGCTGCACTTCACCCCGACCAAATGGGCCGTGCAGTTCGGCGCCTTCGCCGGGCTGGCAGCCGCCCTCGGTGCGGTGACGGCATTCGCCTTCGCCCTGGTGGGCCTGCACAGCCGACGCAACCTGGCCCTCTACGTCACCGCGCTGCTGTTCGTCCTCGCCTGGGCCACCTCCGGCATCAACGGCTGGTTCTACGTCGGCAACTACGGCGTGCCGTGGTTCGACCGTCAGCCGGTGATCGCCGGTTATCCGGTGACCACCATGTTCCTGGCCCTGGCGATCATCACCGCGGTGCTGGCCGGCTGGCTGCACTTCCGGATCGACTACGCCGGGCACACCGAGGTGGCGAACACCCGGCGCAACCGGGCCCTGGCGTCGACGCCGCTGCTGGTGGTCGCGACCATCATGGTGGTGCTCGAAGTCGGCTCGATGGCCAAGGGCTTCGTCCAGCGCTACCCCGTCTACACCACCGCCAAGGCCAACGTCTCGGCGCTGACCTCGGGACTGTCGTCCAACAGTTGCGCCATGGCCGACGACGTCCTGGTCGAGGCCGACACCAACGCCGGCATGCTGCAACCGGTCGAAGGCCAGACCTACGGCGAGTACGGCCCGCTGGGCGGCGAGAACCCGGTCGGATTCACCCCCAACGGAATCAGCGACACCCTCGAACCGCCGAAACCGGTCGTCGCCAACCCCGGCACGGTGAACTCCGACGGATCGCCCAACAAGCCCAACGTCGGCATCGCCTACGCCGCCGGCACCGGCGGCGGCTACGGACCCGTCGGCGTCAACGGCTCCCGGGTGTACCTGCCGTTCGGCCTGGATCCCACGCGCACACCCGTGATGGGCAGCTACAAGGAGAACACCGTCGCGGCCAAGGCCACCTCGGCCTGGTACCAACTGCCGCCCCGCACCGCGGACCGGCCGCTGGTGACGGTCGCCGCCGCGGGCGCCATCTGGTACTACGACGAGGAGCACGAGTTCCACTACGGCCAGTCGCTGAAACTGCAGTGGGGCGTGCACCGTCCCGACGGCAGCTTCCAGGCCCTCGACGCCGTGCAACCGATCGACGTGTTCGCCCAATACGCCTGGCGCAACCTGCGTTTCCCGCTGGCCTGGGCGCCGCCGGAGGCCAACGTGGCCAGGATCGTCGCCGACGATCCGAACCTCTCCGATGACCAGTGGTTCGGCTTCACCCCGCCGCGGGTGCCGACCCTGCAGACCGCGCAGCAGTTCCTGGGCGCACAGACCCCGGTGCTGATGGATATCGCGACCGCCGCGAATTTCCCCTGCCAGCGCCCGTTCTCCGAGCGCCTCGGTGTGGCCGAGCTGCCGGAGTACCGCATCCTTCCCAACGTCAAGCAAGTGGTGGTGTCGTCGAACATGTGGCAGTCCGCCCAAAAGGGTGGTCCCTTCCTCTTCATCCAGGCGCTGCTGCGCACGTCGACCATTCCGACGTATCTGCGTGACGACTGGTACCGGGACTGGGGCTCGATCGAGAAATACGACCCGGTGGTGCCGGCCGGGCAGGCGCCCGTCGCCAACATCGATGAGGGAACCCAGCGAGTGTTCGGCTTCAGCCGGCCCGGACCGATCCGAGCCCTGCCATGACCGTGACCGTGCGTGAACACAGCGCCGAGAAGAACGTTCAGGTGACCCGCTGGGTCGCGATGATCGCCGGCCTGATCGGTTTCCTGTGCGCGGTGGCCACGCCGCTGCTGCCGGTGGTGCAGACCACCGCCACGCTGAACTGGCCTCAGGCCGGGCAGATGAACAGCGTCACCGCACCGCTGATCACCCAGACGCCTGTCACGATGTCGGTGACGGTGCCCTGTGAGGTGATCCGGTCGATGCCGCCCGAGGGCGGCCTGGTGCTGGGCACCGCACCCAAGGAGGGCAGGCAGGCCGCGCTCAACGCGCTGTTCGTCAATGTCAACAGCAAGCGCGTCGACATCACCGACCGCAACGTGGTGATCGCGAGCGTGACGCGGGACAAGGTCGCCGGAGCCGGCGGTGCGCCCGGATGTTCCAGCATCGAGATCACGTCGTCGGACGCGGGTACCTTCGCCACGTTCGTCGGGCTCACCGGCACCGACGGCAAGGAGCTGCGCACCGGCTTCGCCGACCCGAACCTGCGGCCGCAGATCGTCGGTGTCTTCACCGAACTGAGCGGACCTGCCCCGCAAGGGCTTTCCCTCTCGGCCACCATCGACACCCGGTTCACCTCCAAGCCCACCCCACTCAAGCTGGTGGCCATCCTGCTCGGCATCGCGGCCACGGTGGTCGCGGTGCTGGCGCTCTGGCGGCTCGACCGGCTCGACGGACGGCGGATGCACCACCTGATCCCGACCCGCTGGCGCACGTTCAGCGCTGTCGATGTGGTGGTGGTCGGCGGGTTCCTGACCTGGCATGTGATCGGGGCGAACTCGTCGGACGACGGCTACATCCTGCAGATGGCACGCGTGGCCGACCACGCCGGCTACATGTCGAACTACTTCCGCTGGTTCGGCAGCCCCGAGGATCCGTTCGGCTGGTTCTACAACCTGCTGGCCCTGATGACACATGTCAGCGACGCCAGCATCTGGATGCGACTGCCCGACCTGATCTGTGCACTGGTGTGCTGGCTGCTGCTGTCGCGTGAGGTGCTGCCCCGCCTCGGGCCCGCGGTGATCGCCTCCAAACCCGCGCTGTGGGCTGCGGGCCTGGTTCTGATGGCGGCCTGGATGCCGTTCAACAACGGTCTGCGCCCCGAGGGCCAGATCGCCACCGGCGCACTGATCACCTACGTGCTGATCGAACGGGCCATCATCTCCGGACGGCTCACCCCCGCCGCCATGGCGATCATCTCCGCGGCCTTCACCCTCGGCATCCAGCCGACCGGCCTGATCGCCGTCGCCGCGCTGCTCGCCGGCGGTCGTCCGCTGCTGCGCATCCTGGTGCGCCGTGGCCGCACGCTCGGCGTGTGGCCGCTGGTGCTGCCGCTGCTGGCCGCGGGCACAGTGATCCTGACCGTGGTGTTCGCCGACCAGACGTTGGCAACGGTGCTGGAAGCGACCAGGATTCGCACCGCGATCGGCCCGAGCCAGGAGTGGTACACCGAGAACCTGCGCTACTACTACCTGATCCTGCCGACCGTCGACGGCTCGCTGTCGCGCCGGTTCGGCTTCATCATCACCGCGCTGAGCCTGTTCGCCTCGCTGTTCATCATGTTGCGGCGCAAGCGGATTCCCGGGGTGGCCCGCGGGCCGGTATGGCGGCTGATGGGCATCATCTTCGCCACCATGTTCTGCCTGATGTTCACCCCCACCAAGTGGGTGCACCACTTCGGCCTGTTCGCCGCGGTGGGTGCGGCGATGGCAGCGGTGGTCACGGTGCTGGCGTCGCCGGTCGTGCTGCGTTCGGCACGCAACCGGATGGCGTTCACGTCTGCCGTGTTGTTCGTCCTCGCGCTGTGCTTCGCCACCACCAACGGTTGGTGGTACGTGTCCAGCTACGGCGTGCCGTTCAACAACGACAAGCCCGCCATCGGTGGAATCACCCTGAGCGCCATCTTCTTCGCGCTGTTCGCCATCACCGCCCTGTGGGCGTACTGGCTGCACCTGCGGCCCTCGGCCGAGGGCCGGCTGGCACGGGCACTGACCGCCGCACCGGTGCCGATCGCGGCCGGGTTCATGGTGGTGGTGTTCGTCGGTTCGATGCTCTACGGGGTCGTGCGCCAGGACGGCACCTACTCCAACGCGTCGTCGAACCTGCGCGCCTTCGCCGGCGGCTGTGGCCTGGCCGACGATGTGCTCGTCGAACCCGACACCAACGACGGGTTCCTGACCCCGGCGCCGGGCGACTACGGGCCGCTGGGACCGCTGGGCGGTACCGCACCGACCGGGTTCACCCCGAACGGGGTGCCGGACCACATTGTCGCCGAGGCGATCCGGATCACCGTGCCGATGCCGGGCATCGACGCCGACTGGAACGCGGAAGCCAAGCTGGACACCCCCGGCATCAACGGATCGACGGTGCCGCTGCCCTACGGGCTGGACCCGGCCCGGGTTCCGCTGGCCGGCAGCTACGTCGAAGGCCCGGCACAGCAGGAGAGCAAGCTGGCCTCGGCCTGGTACCAGCTGCCCGCCCCAGACGCCGCCCATCCGCTGGTGGTCGTCACCGCGGCCGGAACCATCACCGGCAACAGCATTTTCAACGGCCGCACCGAAGGCCAGACGGTCCAGCTCGAATACGGACGGCCCGGGCCCGACGGCGCAGCGGTGCCGGCGGGACGGGTTACGCCCTACGATCTCGGACCGATCCCGTCATGGCGCAACCTGCGGTTCGACCGCAGCGAGATTCCGGCCGACGCAACGTTCGTCCGGGTCATCGCCGAGGACAAGTCGCTGAGCCTCGGCGACTGGATCGCGGTCACGCCGCCCCGTGTGCCCGAGGTCAAGACCGTGCAGGAGTACATCGGCTCGCAGCAGCCGGTGCTGATGGACTGGGCCGTGGGCCTGGCCTTCCCCTGCCAGCAGCCGATGCTGCACGCCAACGGTGTCACCGAGGTGCCGAAGTTCCGGATCACCCCGGACTACAACGCCAAGATGAAGGACACCGACACCTGGGAGGACGGGATCAACGGCGGCCTGCTGGGCATCAGCGACCTGCTGCTGCGCCAGCACGTGATGGCCACCTACCTGAACAAGGACTGGGGCCGCGACTGGGGTTCGCTGCGCAAGTTCGACACCATCGTCGACGCGGTTCCCGCCACGATCGAGCTTGGGACAGCGACACATTCCGGGCTCTACAAGCCGGGCCGGATCCGCATCAAGCCGTAGTCGTTCCGCACCGCGAGCGTGCGCACACGCGCACGCTCGCGGCGTCAGGAGCGCCGCTCAGCGGTGGCTACAAGCTTGCGTGACAGCGTCCCGAGCACCGCGCGAAGGACGAGCCAGTAGGCCAATCCGACTACCCGCCAACGGGTCTGGTACCCGCCCCGCCAGGTCACCTGCGTCCCGCCTGTAGCCTCGGTGAACGTCACCTCGGCCTGATAGTCGCGGATCGGACCATCGGTGAGCATGGTGTATCCGTGCCGGTGGTCCGGTTCGTGGATCGTGGTCATCTCGCGGGTCGGCTTCTTCCGCGTGCCCACAGCCCGGATCGCCCCGACCCCGCCGTCTCCGGCCGGGCCGCGGGATTCCCATGTCGAGTAGGGAATCAGTGGCGAGGCCCACTCGGACCAGCGGGATCCGTCGGACACGATGGCGAACAGGGTCCGCGGCGACGCTGTGGTGTGGCGGCGGACGACGCATTCATAGTGACGGTACACGGATCGCGACTTTAACAGAACAGTGTTCTATTATCTGGAAATGCCGGAATCCGCCCCACCTTTCACCCGCGCACGCAGCGAGGCGCAGCGCCAGGACCGGTTGTCCGGGCTGGTGACAGCGACACGGGAGTGCCTGGCGCAGACGCGCGCGGCGACGCTGACGCTGGGCGAGGTGGCCGCCGCTGCCGGCCTGGCGAAGTCGGGCATCCTGCGGTACGTCGGCTCCCGCGAAGCGCTACTGCTGCGGGTGATGTACGACGAGCACCTGCGTTGGATCGATGCACTGGCGGTCGAACTCCGCACCGTCGCTCCGGCGGCGGCACTGGCCCACACGCTGGCCGCGCGACCGGTGCTGTGCGATCTCATCGCGGCCTCTCCGGTGCTCATCAGCCGGCTCGGCCCGGACGATCTCCGCGTCCTGGCGGCCCAGGCGCAGGATTCCCAGCAGCGGCTCGGCGCCGCGCTGCAGCCGTCGCTGCCGTTGTCCGATGATCGGCTCCGCTCACTGACGGCAGCCGTCCACGCATTCACCGGGACCGCGTGGGCGTGGGCCACCCCGGGATCGGCAGGGCACAACACGATGGTCACCGATTTCGAATCCACCGTGGCCGGGCTGCTCGCGATCTTCATCGCGGGCCTGACGCAGCGCGGGGCGGCTCACGGCTTGACGTAGACCACCCTGCTGCTGAACACGATGTCCTGCAACGACCTTCGTCTGGCATCGACGGCCACCCAGAGCAGGCCCACCGGAAACAGGACATAGGCGACCGCGCGCAAGAGCGCGACCACCGGAGACAGCCGGTCGGCGCGGACGGCCGTCACGCGCAAGCCCATCGTCACCGCCCCGGCCGTGCACCCCGACACCGTCCAGCACCCGGTCAGATACAGCACCGCGACGCCGAACATCACCGCCGTCGAGAACACCACGCTCAGCGTGGGAAGGCTGAATGCGGTGGGGTTGAACATCAGTCGGGTCAGCACCAGCCCCAGGTACAGGGCACCGAGCACGACGCCGACGACCACGAGGTCGATCACCGCCGCGATGCCCCGACTGACGATGCCCGCGGCGCGCGCCTGCTCGTCGGCCGAACCAACCGAGGTCAACTCAGGTCCCGCTCACGGCCGAGCAGCCGATCGACGAACCCGGAAACCACGTCGTCCGCACGCTCACTCTGCGTGCGCACATCGCTCATCACCTCGGTGGTCACCGATTCGGTGGACTGCCGAATGATGGCAGGCAGATCGATTCCGTCGACCACCTCGTTGGCCAACCCGATCAGATCGACCCGTTCACGCACCAGCTCGTTGAGGTCGAGCTCGTCGAGCACCCGGTCCACGATCTGCACGGCAATCGTGCTGACCGCCGATTTGACCGGTTCGACGCCTGCGGCGATGACCTGCTCCCCGCGGGCCGCCAGGTCCGTTCTCGCCCGCCGCAACCAGCCGCCGACAACCGGCAGTCCCTCGACACCCCGGTAGGCCGATACCGCACCACCGACGACGGTGGCCGCCGCACCGGCGGCAACCGTCACCGCAGGATGATCCGCCAGGCCGGGCACGGATGGAATGGTAGCCGCGACCAGGACCCACACACATCAGCGGGAATCCCGCTAACACCGGTGGCCTGTGGACAACTTGTGGATGGTTTTCCACGGGCCCGATATCACCGCTGTTCATACCGCATGTATTTGAATTACACGCTTGTGAGTAGGAATGTGTGTCGATGGCCTGTCGCAAACTTCACCCGACTCACCGCTTCAGGGCGGCGAGTGCGACCGCGGCGGCGTTGGCGCCGCACATGCCGTGCGCTCCGGGCCCCGGTGGAGTGGCCGCCGAACACAGGTACATGCCGGGAACACCAATTCGGTAGGGCTGCAGCGTAGTCCGTGGGCCGAACACCAATTGCCGAATGTCCTTGGCACCCGTACAGATGTCACCGCCGACATAGTTCGCGTTGTACACCGACATCTCGGTCGTCGAGCGCACCGCCATCCCCACGATCCGGTCGCGGAAACCGGGAGCGAACCGCTCGAACTGACCGATGATCGCCTCCGTGGCATCCCCGGTGTAGCCATGTGGCACATGGGCATACGAGTACACCGGATTGATGTTGCCGACCGAACGCCCCGGATCGGCCACATACTGCTGCCCGACGAGCACGAACGGCCGCCGCGGCATCCGGCCGGCCTGGATCTCCCGCTCGGTCGTGGCGATCTCGCCCAAGCCTCCGCCCAGATGCACCGTCCCGGCGCCGCCGACCGCGGGATTCTTCCACGGCACGGGACCGTCCAGCGCGAAGTCGACCTTGAATGCCCCTGGACCGTAACGGAATCTACCCAGGCCACGGGACACCCGCCTGGGCAACCGGTCCCCGAGAATGTCGACGACCGCCGTGGGTGCGAGATCGAACATCGTCACGTCGGCCGGCGGGAGCTGCGCCGCGGTGGTAACCCGAACACCGGTTTCCACCTTGACGTCCAACTCCGCGAGCACCGACGCCAGTGCATCGGTGATGGCCTGCGAACCGCCCTGCGCCACCGCCCAACCGTGCCGGTGCCCCGCCGTGATGATGCCGAGGCCGATGGCCGATGTCAGCGGATGATGCAAGGGCCGGAAGGTATGTGCCGCAACACCGCCGAACAATGCCCGGGCGCGTTCGGTACGGAACAGCCGGGCGAACGCCGAAGCCGGCAGCACCGTCGGCACGCCGAACCGGGCCAACGCCACCGGATGCTTCGGCACCCGCAGCAGCGGCCCCATGATGTCTTGCGACAGGGTGTCGAACTTCGCCGACGGCCCGCCGAAGGCCCTCCGCCACCGACCGCCGTCCGCGCCGAGCGCCGCTGCGGTGTCGTCGACGCTGCGGTACAGCAGGCCGGCAGCACCGTCGTCGAGCGGATGCGCACAATCGACCTCAGGCCATTTCCACTGCAGTCCATGGCGTTCCAGCCCGAGACCGTTCAGGAAGGCCGAGCCGACCGCCATCGGATGGATGGCCGAGCAGTGGTCGACAACGAGGCCGTCGGGGAAACCGTCCACGAGGCTCCGGCTCGACGAGCGCACCCCGCCGCCGATCGCGTCGTCGGCCTCCAGCACGGTGACGTCCAGACCGGCCGATGCCAGCGTGATGGCGGCCGCGAGCCCGTTGGGCCCGGCGCCGACCACCACCGCGGTACTCACGCCAGGACTCCGGCCCGCCGCCACGTCACGTTGAGCGGGATAGGGCCGTTGGGCAGCCACGGCTGCTCGTCGACCAGATCTTCGACGTTCCAGGTGCCCCGCTCGATCACCCCGAGGGCCGCGTCAATCACCTTGTACTCCTGGGTCTTCTTGTGGATCGGCTGCGATTCCACCCATGCCACCACGAACTCGCCCGGTTCGAACTGTGCCTCGGTCTGGATCGCGGCGATCAGATCCTCATTGTGCAGGTGCCCGTCACCGAAGTTGAAGCCGATGATCGTATTGCACGACATCTCCCCCTCACGCACGGTACGCGTGTCGATGTCGGGCAGGCTGTTCAGCAGCACCGAGTACAGGCCGCGGCCCTGGCTGTGCAACGCCCGCCACGCCGTGACCTGCTGGGTGAAGACCTCGGCGACCAGTGGTTCCCAACCGAACTTGATGTATTGGTCCACCGTGTTGGGCGACGACCGGGTGACCCGGTTCAGTTTCTGCTCGGCACCCGGAGTGAAGGTCCATACCGCCGAGGCCCAGTTCCCGGCGTACTGCCGCATCGCGGGCAGGAACGACACCAGGTCGGGGCGCAGGTTGCCCAGCACCGGGAAGAAGCACAACCCGACCAGCAACGCGACAGTCAGCCACGGCGAGGACATGTCCGCGATGGCGTAACCGCCCCAATTCGGGAAGCCGAGGAACAGAAAGATCGTGATATAGGCGAACAGCGCGTTCCACTCCACCGGAACCGCCAGCGGGAACGTCGAGATGATGAACAGGTGGAAGCACACCATGACCGCGGCAGCGCCGAACGTGAGCCATGGCCACGGAGACAAGAGAAGCGCCAGCGGGGCGACGATCTCCACGAAACTGCCCGGGCCGTGTGCCATGAACGTCGCGAGGTGCGACGGCCGCAGATCGTGCGGGAAGTTGCGGTAGTGCGCACGCTTGAGCCACTTGAACGGGATGGTGGGGCTGTTGCTCACCATCGGCGGGATCACGTTCGTGAAATGCAGGCCGAACTTCGATATGCCGGCCCAGATCCACACCGTGCCGATCAGCAGCTTGCCCGCGACGATCATGTCGACGAACGGCAGTGTCGCGAAGAACAACAATGCGGGCAGGTACTGCTCACCGCGGGCGGCCAGGAAGATGGTCTTGTCCCGCAGGCCGATGACCACCAGCAGCACCATCGGAAGTATCAGCAGGACCGGATTGACCCGTCCCGACGTGTTCTCCGGTAGCACCGCGCTCAGCGAATCACTGTGCACACCAGGCAGAACAAGGGCCACCACGATGCTGACGTTCAGCGCCAGGTACACCAGGACGTCGAACCAGGTCCGCCGGTCACCGTTGGTGAACGGCACTGCCTTCCATGGTCGTAGCCGAATCGTGTTGAGCTTGGCCCAGAATCGGTAGCCACCGGTCATCGGTTTGGTCTTGCCGGCCAGCGGACCCCACGAGCCGGCCAGCCCGAGGAGCTCGAGCAGGATGGTCCACAGGATCAGCTTCTGGTACACGATCGGCTGGTTCCACCACTCCGACAGATGCCAGAATGCCGGCAGGTGGGAGGTCGTCGTCGCGATGACCACGCCACCGAGCGCGTAGAGGACGACGAGCTTCACGATGTAGAGCACATGGATCATGCGTGGTGCGCCGAGACCGTGGTCGGCCCACTTGGTGGTCATGATCCGGATGCGCTCCATTAGCGGCATCCGCACAAACTCTTCGAAGTCGACGTCAGGCAGCGTCGGGTTGACGAATCCCATGATGGGCTCCCTTGGATTTCAGGCTAGGTTCGGGCAGCGGTGAGGGTCTTACGCAGCGACGGCTTGTCGATCTTGCCTACCGCGTTCTTGGGCAGCTCTGGGAGGACTGTGATCTCCACGGGCAGTTTGTATTTCGACAGCGATGCGGTCAGGTGTTCGCGAATGCGCTCGATGGGCAGCTCGGCATCGGCGTGCAATGAGGCGAACAGCACCGGCTCTTCGCCGTAGAGCGAGTTGGCCCGTCCGACGACAGCGGCCTCGGCGATTGCGGGCAGCTGGTAGGCCACGGTCTCGATCTCCTTGGGGTAGATGTTCTCCCCACCGCGGATGATCATGTCCTTGGCCCGGTCCACCAGCACGAGATAGCCGTCCTCGTCGAGCCGGCCGATGTCACCGGTGTGCAGCCAGCCGTCGACGACGGTCTTCGCGGTCTCTTCCGGTCGGTTCAGATAGCCCCGCATGACGTTGGGGCCCTTGATGATCACTTCGCCCAACTCGCCTTGCGGGAGCGGCGCACCAGACGCATCAACAATCCGGATCTCCTGCCCCGGCAACGGGATACCGACTGTGCCGGGCTTACGCTTGCCGTTGAGCGGGTTGCCGGTGCTGGCGCACGAGCCCTCGGAGAGACCGTAGCCCTCGATGAGGCCGATGCCGTAGCGCCGTTCGAACCGGTCCAGCAGTTCGACACTGGCCGGGGCAGCGCCGCACACCGCGAAGCGCACCGAGGCGGTGTCGGGCTGCACCTCGGACGGCAGCCCGGCCAGCATGGTGTAGATCGTGGGGACTGCGGAAAAGTATGTGGCGCGGGTGCTTTCGATCCGGCCAAAGAAGGTGTCAGGGTTGAACCGGCCCGCGATGGTGGTCCGGCCGCCGGCTATGAGCGGCGACAAGGTGCTGACCACGATGGCGTTCACGTGGAACAGCGGCAGGATCAGCAGACTGTGGTCAGCCTCGGTGAGCTCGAAACCCTCGATCACCATCGCGCACATGACATTGACGTTGGCGTGGTCGAGCATGACGCCCTTGGGCCGGCCCGTCGTGCCGCTCGTGTAGATCAGCAGCGCCAGCGCGTCGTCGGCATTGTCGGCGGGTTCAAACGGCTCAGGATCCCCGGCGGCCAGCTCATCGAGCGTGAGCACCGGCACCTCGGCGTCGGTCGGGCCGTCGACGACCAGCACGCGGGACCCCGCGTCGGCGACCTGGTAGGCCGTCTCGGCGGGCACCAGGGTCGGACTGATCGGGGTAACCGCGGCACCCAGGCGCCAGGCAGCGAAGAGCCCCACGACGAACTCGGCGCGGTTGGGCAACTGGAGTGCGACGACGTCGCCGGGCCCGACGCCCACCGACCGGAGCGCGGCAGCGGCACGCATCACGGCGTCGAGGAATGCGGCGTTGTCGAGGTTCAGGGCGTCGTCGGCGACGGCGGAAGCATGCGGGGCCCGGGCGGCGCGGCGATCTGGCAGGGTCGCGAGGTTCATGTCACGACGGTAGGTAGCCGGTGACATGCCTCACATCATCTCGCGGCGATGAAGTCGGCCCGGCGGTTTGTCGCCTCAAGACAAATCTGCGATCTAGGGTCAGCACATGGACACCGATGTCGCTGCCGCATCCGCCGTGGTGATGGATCGCTTGATGGCGCGTCAAGTGGCGGTGAGCCATTCCGTACAACAGGCCCTGGCCAGCGACATTACGGAGTTGCGTGGCGATCCCGAGTTGGTGCAACTACTGGGATCCAGTGTCGCGGGCAATGTCGAGACCATCTTCCATGCGCTTCGCCACGACATATCGCTGGGCAACATCGAACCGCCGACCGCGGCCCTGGAGTACGCCCGCCGCGTGGCCCAGCGCGGCGTGCCGATGGAGGCGCTGGTGCGGGCATACCGGTTGGGGCACGCCCTGGTGATCGACGCCGCGGCCGAGGAGGTCAACGCGGCCGGACTGCAGGCTCGAATCGGGTTGGCGGTGTTCGAGCGGATCACCTCGGTGTCGTTCCGCTACATCGACTGGATCAGCCAGCAGGTGGTGGTGGTCTACGAAGCCGAACGCGACCGGTGGCTGGCCAACCGGAACAGCACCAGGGCGCTGCGGGTGCGCGAGCTACTCGCGACGCCACTGTCGGTCTCGGTGTCCGACCCCGACACGCTCACCGCGACGCTGCGGTACCCGATGCAGCGGACACATCTTGCCGTCGTGATGTGGTGGCCGGCCGACTCCGAACTGGACGACGGGCTCGGGCGGCTGGAGTCCGCACTCCGGGACCTGGCAGAAGCTGTTGGAACACAAAGTAGTCCGCTGTTCATCGCGGCTGATCGCAACACCGGCTGGGGGTGGATACCGCTGTCGGTCGCTGCGGCGACGACCGCGGTCGAGGTAGTCCGCTCCCACCTGAGCGGACAGCACACCGGCCCGGCCGCTGCGCTCGGCACACCGTTGTACGGCGTCGACGGCTTCCGCAGATCACACCACCAGGCGCTGCGAGCCCGCCGCGTCGCGATCGCGGCCGGGACCGGCGGAGTCACCGTTGCCGGCGATCCGGGGCTGGCCGCCGCGGCGCTAATCGGGGAAAACCTGGATGACGCACGGGAATTCGTATCCGAGACTTTGGGGGCGCTGGCGTCGGACACCGCCAACGACGCGCGGCTGCGTGAGACCCTTCGCGTGTATCTGCACGACGGCTCGAGCTACAAGAAAGCCGGCGAGAAACTCAACCTGCACTTCAACTCGGTGAAGTACCGCGTCGGCCGGGCTGAGGAGCGCCGCGGCAGGCCGGTCGACGACGATCGGCTCGACGTCGAACTGGCCCTGCTGTTGTGCCACCGGTACGGCACCGCGGTGCTGTCCGGCCCCTGACCCCGCGGAGAAGAACTAGATCGGGGTCAGGCCGTGCTTGCGCTGGACCTTGGGCATGTTCTGCTTGTCCCGCAACAGGTGCAGAGACTTGCGCAGCAGCAGCCGGGTCTCGTGCGGCTGGATCACGCCGTCGATGTAGCCGCGCTCAGCGGCGATCCACGGAGTGGCCAGGTTGAGGTTGTATCCCTCGATGAAGTCGGCACGGATCTTCTGCACCTCGGGTGCGGTCGGATCCGGGAACCGCTTGACCAACAGCTGCGCCGCACCCTCGGCGCCGATCACCGCGATACGTGCGGTCGGCCAGGCGAAGTTCAGGTCCGCGGACAGCTGCTTGGAACCCATCACCGCATACCCGCCGCCGTACGCCTTGCGGATGATGATGGTCACCTTCGGCACATCGGCCTCGACGATGGCGTTGAAGAACCGGCCGCCGCGCTTGATGATCCCCTTCTCCTCCTCGGCGAAGCCCGGCATGGCGCCGGGGGTGTCCACCACGAAAACCAAAGGCAGGTTGAAGGAGTCGCAGAACCGGATGAAGCTGGCGGCCTTGTCGGAGGCATCGGTGTCCACCACGCCGGACAGGTGCATGGGCTGATTGGCGATCACACCGACCGGCCGGCCGTCCACCCGGGCGAACGCGGTGATCATGGCCGGGCCGCGCTTCTCCGCGATCTCGAAGATGTCACCGTCGTCGAAGATCCGCAGCAGGATCTCATGCATGTCGTAGGACGTGTTGTCGGCGTCCGGGACGATCGAGTCCAGCTCCAGATCGTGCGGGGTGATCTCGGGTTCCAGACCCGGGTTCACGATCGGCGCGTCGTCGAAGTGGTTGGACGGCAGGAACGAAAGGTAGTCACGGACGTACTGGAACGCCGCGGCCTCGTCCTCGACAACCTTGTGGATGTTGCCGCGCTGGGCCTGTACGTCGGCACCGCCGAGTTCATCGAAGGTCACATCCTCGCCGGTGACGTCCTTGATCACGTCAGGTCCGGTGATGAACATGTAGCCCTGATCGCGCACCGCCACCAGCAGATCCGTCTGGATCGGCGAATACACCGCTCCACCGGCGCATTTACCCAGGATGATCGAGATCTCCGGCACCAGACCGCGCAGCATTTCGTGTCGGCGGCCCAGCTCGGCGTACCAGGCCAGTGAGGTCACCGCGTCCTGGATGCGGGCACCGGCCGAGTCGTTGATGCCGATGATCGGGCAGCCCACCATGGCCACCCACTCCATGAGCTTGGCCACCTTGCGGCCGAACATCTCACCGACCGAACCCTGGAACACCGTCTGGTCGTGGCTGAACACACCGACCGGACGTCCGTTGATGGTGCCGTGGCCGGTGACCACGCCGTCGCCGAAGAGCGCGTTGGGGTCACCGGGAGTGCGCGCCAGTGCACCGATCTCGAGGAAGCTGCCCGGATCGAGCAGTGAGTGAATCCTGGCCCGGGCAGAAGGGATGCCCTTCTTGTCCCGGCGGGCCCTGGCCTTCTCATCGCCGGGATCGGCAGCCAGTTCCAGCTTCTCGCGGAGCTCGGCCAGCAGTTCAGCCGTGGTTTTGTTCGTCACTTGCTCTCGCTCTCCGCTTCGATACGGTTGATCGCCTCGCTCATGTGAGCACCGACTTTGGCAATGTACGGCTCGTCGATGGCCTGGATGTGCTCGCCCCCGATGGGCACCACCTCGAGATCTTTGACGTACTCCCCCCAGCCGCCGTCGGGCTTGCGGGTGGCATACGCGGGCTCGAAGACGATCGCGTCATCGTGGTAGCGATCGGCCAAGTACAGCGTGACGTGTCCGTCGTAGGACTGGACCTCGATGGTGGCCAGGGCACGCTGATCCAGATACGACGTGCGCTGATGCTCGATGATCCCGCCCGGGATCTGCACACCGCTGTCCTTGATCGCGTCCAGCACGAACTTCACCTGGCCCTCGTCGTCGAGCTGCTCCAGCTCCTCGTACGGGATCGCCGGGATCTCGACATTGAACGTGCGCTGGGCGAACAGGGCGTAGCGATCCCAACGGGCCCGCATCCCCTCCTTGCTCTGGTCGATCGGCTCGCCCGGAAGCGCGAGGTCGATCAGCCCGACGAACCGGACATCGGCACCCGCCTGCTTCAGTCCGATCGCACATGCGTAGGCCAGCGCCCCGCCCAGCGACCAGCCGGCCAGGACGAACGGGCCCTTGTGCATCTCCAACAGCTTGGGCACGTACTCGGCGGCCCGCTCCTCGATCGCACCCTCGACGCGCTCGATGCCGTAGACCGGAGTGTCGGCCGGAAGCCGCTTCATCAGCGGCTCGTAGACGACGGTGGATCCGCCGGCCGGGTGGAACACGAACAGCGGCACGTGCGAGCTTCCCTCTTTCGGGGCCCGCAGGGTACGGACGAATCCGTCGACCACGCCCTCTTCGAGCTGATCGCGCACGATCGTGGACAGCTCTTCGATGTTCTTCGCCGAGCGCACCTGCTCGACCGAGACAGTGCCCTCGGCCCGCTCGGAGAGCCGCTCGGACAGCTTCGTCGCCGTCTCGACATCGACGAAGGGCAGCTCGTTGAAGATGCCGCCCGGCGACTTGCCGGTGACGATCGCCCAGGTCGCGAACGTGACGCGCTCGGCGGCGTCACGCGGGGGCACGTCGGCGCCCAGCGCCTCGGTGACCGCTTCCTGGGTGAGCACCTTGGCGGCCGCCGCGGCCGCGGTGGCCTTGCTCGGTCCGGACGGATCCGACGGCGGAGCCGGGATCGCCGGCCCGCTCGGATCGCTGGGCGGCGCCGGGATGTCCAGCGCGGGCGCGGCTTCAGCGACTTCAGCGGCTTCAGCGCTGTCTTCGGAGGTCTTCTCCGCCAACGGATGTCCGGCATCGGCCAGCTTGGCCTCGAGCTCGGCGACCGTGGAGGCACCGCCCAGGAGTTCGGACTGCTCCGCAGCGATCTCTTCGGCCGTCTTGCCCTTCTGGGACTCGGCGATCTGATCCACCTCGTCGCGGTGCTCGATCGCGTACTTGATGAGATCCTCGACGTTGTACAGATTGGCGTCGCGCACCGCGGTCAGCTGGATCGGAGGCAGGTCGAAGTCGTACTCGACCCGGTTCTTGATCCGCACCGCCATCAGGGAATCCAGGCCCAGCTCGATCAGCGGCACCTCCCACGGCAGGTCCTCGGGCTCGTAGCCCATGGCGCCGCCGACGATGGTGCCTAGTCGCTGTGCGATGGTCTCGCCCGAATCCGGTGACCACTTGGCAAAGCCCGCACCGAGATTGGCGCCCTTGGTCAGGTTGTCGGACAGAATCGCCGCATCGTCCTCGACCTCGGGCTCAGCCACCGCTGCCGGGGCGGCCGAAACCTGCTCGGCGACCACACCGGCGCCGACCGCGGTCGGCAGCGCTGCCGCGGCGCCGCCGCGGATCACGATCGCGTCGTAGACCAGGGTGAAGGACTCGTCGATCCTGGCGTGCACCTGCACCGAGGCGCCGCCCGGGTGCCGGGTCAGCGTGGTGACCAGGCGCGAGCCCTCGGCGGCCACCGCACGCTGCTCGGAGGCGGTCAGCTTGGCATCCGGAAGCACCTGCGCGGCAGCCGATTTCACGAGAGCAGCGAGGTCAGCGGCGCCCTTCGGCACGAACTCCCAGACATGCTTGCCGTCGGGTGTCGCGACGTGGTTGCCGGGCATCACTGCCGAACTGTCCGCGGTGAACTGGGCGTCGAGCCAGTGCTGCTTGCGCTTGAACCGGGTGGGCGGGATGTTGGCGAAGTCAAGGGCACCGGCCAAACCGCTGGACTTGCGCGGGAACAGGGTCCGGAAGTCCAGATCATGGCCGTGCACGAACAGGTGGGCCATGGCCGTGACCATCGACTCGACCTCGTCCTGCTTACGGGCCAGGGTCGCCACCAACTGCGCGTCGTGCAGGCCCGCCGACGCGGTGGTCAGCCCAACCTGCATGAGCGCCACCGGGTTCGGCGCCAGCTCAAGGAACGTGGTGTGACCGTTGTCCACCGCGTTGCGGATGCCGTGGGTGAAGTAGACGCTGTGCCGCAGGCCCTTCTTCCAGTAGTCCACATCGTGGATCGGCTCGGCGCCGGCCCGGATGAACTTGCCCTCGTGCACGGTCGAGAAGTAACCCGTGGTCAGCGGATGCGGTTCGATACCTTGGATTTCGGCGGAAAGCTCACCGAGCAGCGGGTCCATCTGCTGGGTGTGGCTGGCGCCCTTGGTCTGCAGCTTGCGGGCGAACTTGCCCTCCGATTCGGCGCGGGCGATGATCGCGTCGATCTGCTCCGGCGGGCCGCCGATGACGGTCTGGGTCGGGGCCGCGTAGACACACACCTCGAGGCCCGGGTAGTCGGCGAAGACGGTCTTGATCTCGTCGGCCGAGTACTCCACGAGCGCCATCAGCCGGATGTACTCACCGAACAGCATCGCCTCGCCCTCACCCATCAGGTGCGCGCGCGAGCAGATGGTCCGGGTGGCATCGGCCAGCGACAGGCCGCCCGCGAAGTACGCGGCAGCCGCTTCACCGAGCGACTGTCCCACCACCGCACCGGGTTTCGCACCGTGGGCCTTGAGGAACTCACCGAGCGCGATCTGGAGGGCGAAGATCACCGTCTGGACCACTTCGATGGGGTATTCGCAGGTCTCGTTGGTGTAGTCGATCGCGTCATCGAGAATCAGCTCGACGATCGAGTACCCGCGCTCATCCTGGATGAGCGCGTCGACCTTGTTGATCCACTCGGCGAACACCGGCTCGCGCAGGTACAGGCTCTTGCCCATCTTGCGGTGCTGCGCACCGAATCCGGCGAGCACCCACACCGGGCCGTTGGTCACCGGGCCGTCGGCCGAGATCACCGTCGGATGCTGCTTGCCCTCGGCGATCGCCCGCAGGCCCTTGATGGCCTCGTCGTGGTCGTGGGCCAGCACCACCGCGCGGGAACGGCCGTGGTTGCGGCGCGACAGCGAGCGTCCGATGGCCTCGAGCGACGATGCGCGGCCTTCCTCGCTGTCCATCCAGTCCGCCAATTCCGCCGCGGCGACCTTCTTGCGTGAACTCAGGAATGCCGAAACAGCCAGCGGGACAATCTTCTTCGTGGGCTCGGCAGCTTCTGCCGCCGCCAGCTCCGCACGGGCCGCCTCCAACAGGCGCAGCGCCTCGTCCGTCAGGCCGGGCAGCTCATGGTTTGCCTCGTCGTAGGCCGGGTATCCGGAAGACTCCGGCGCTCCGTCTTCCTCGTGGATGAACTCGCCGTACTCGTCCATCCGCACACCACCGACGTACGTCGCGTTGGCCTCATCGGAATCGGACTTGTCCTCTGAGGACTGCGGCGCCGGTTCTGGTTCAACCAGGTCAGTCGGCAAGACCTCACGCAGCACCAGGTGGGCGTTGGCGCCACCGAAGCCGAAGCCCGAGACGCCGGCGATGGCGTGCCCGCTGTAACGCGGCCACTCCGAGACGGTGTCGTTGACCTTGAGGTGTTCCTTGTCGAAGTCGATGTACGGGTT
This sequence comes from Mycolicibacterium nivoides, assembly GCF_003855255.1. Taxonomy (NCBI): domain Bacteria; kingdom Bacillati; phylum Actinomycetota; class Actinomycetes; order Mycobacteriales; family Mycobacteriaceae; genus Mycobacterium; species Mycolicibacterium nivoides. The sequence goes on from NZ_CP034072.1 coordinate 4,486,422, forward strand.
GGGACCCGCGTAGTTGATCGACGGGGGCAGCTTGTCGTGCTGCAGCGAGAGGGTCATCTTCGCCAGGCTGGCCGCGCCGGCGGCCGACTCCAGGTGTCCCACATTGGATTTCACCGCACCCAGCAGGGCGGGCTTGTCCGCATCGCGACCGCGGCCGACCACCCGGCCCAGTGCGTCGGCCTCGATCGGGTCACCCAGGATGGTGCCGGTGCCGTGCGCCTCGATGTAGTCGACGTCGCGCGGGTTGATCCCGGCGTCCTTGTAGGCCTTGCGCAGCACGTCTTCCTGCGCGTCCGGGTTCGGCGCGAGCATGCCGTTGGACCGGCCGTCATGGTTGATCGCGCTGCCGGCGATCACGGCGAGGATGGTGTCCCCGTCGCGGCGGGCATCCGAGACCCGCTTGAACACCAGCATGCCGCCGCCCTCGGAGCGGGCATATCCGTTGGCGTCGGAGGAGAACGACTTGATCCGGCCGTCCGGGGCCAGCACTCCGCCGACCTCGTCGAAACCGATCGTGACGATCGGGGTGATCATGGCGTTGACCCCGCCGACGATGGCCACATCGGCCTCGCCGGAGCGCAGCGCCTGCACGCCCTGGTGCGCGGCGACCAGCGAGCTGGAGCAGGCGGTGTCGACCGACACCGACGGTCCGCGGAAATCGTAGAAGTAGGACACCCGGTTGGCGATGATCGAGGTGGCGGTACCGGTGATCGCGTACGGGTGCGCGGCCGTGGGGTCCATCAGGGCGAGGAACTGGTAGTCGTTGTTGGAACTACCCACGTACACAGCGACATTGGTGCCGCGCAGGCTCGACGCCGGGATACGGGCATGCTCGAGGGCCTGCCAGGTCAGTTCGAGCGCCATCCGCTGCTGCGGATCGATGTTGTCGGCTTCCATCTTCGACAGTGCGAAGAACTCGGAGTCGAAACCCTTGATATCCGAGAGATAGCCGCCGCGAATGCTGGCCTTGCCGACGCGCTCGGCGATCCGCGGCTCGGCGAGGAACTCCTCCCAGCGGCCCTCGGGCAGGTCCGTGATGGCGTCGCGGCCTTCCAGCAGCGCCTCCCACATCTCGTCAGGGGAATTCATGTCCCCCGGGAAGCGGGTGGCGACGCCGACAATCGCGATGTCCTCCACATCGGAGGCACGCGACCAGTCTTCGTCGCCGGTGTCCTCGGGCTCGGGCTCGCCCTCGATGATCACGGTGGCCAGCGACTCGATGGTCGGGTGCCGGAAGAGCACCGTCGCCGTCAGCGTGACGCCGGTGAGGTCCTCGATATCGCTGGCCATCGCCACCGCGTCACGCGAGGACAGGCCCAGCTCGATCAGCGGCGTGGTCTCGTCGATCGCGTCGGGCGACTGGCTGGTGGCGGTCGCCACCGCCTTGCGCAGCCATTCGCGCATCTCCGCGACGGTCAGGTCCGGGCGCGACGCCGGTGCCCCGGCGGGCTGGGTGCCCTCTGGAAGATTCGAATTGCTTTGTGTTTCATCCATATTCAGGTCACCTTGCATCAGACGTGCGCTCGTCGGCGTCGTGTCGTTGGGTGGAGGTTTCGATTAGTCCGTCTCGTCGGGGAACGCGTTGGCGATCTTCCCGCTGCGCAGGGTGCCGTCCAGGTACGCGGAGCGGCAGGCCCGACGGCCGATCTTGCCGCTGGAAGTACGGGGGATGGCACCTGCCGCGGTCAGCAGCACGTCGCGCACGGTGACACCGTGCCGCACAGCGATCGCGGCCCGGATGTCGTCGGTGATCGGGCCGACTTCGAGCTTGTGCGAGCCGGGGGCACGCTCGGCGACGATGACCAGCTGCTCGGAGCTGTCGTCGTCGTCACGGTGCAGGCCCGCATGCGCGTTCTCGAACACCTCGTCGGGCAGCTGGTTGGCCGGCACCGAGAAGGCCGCGACGTAGCCGGTGCGCAACGCCTTGCTGGCCTCCTGCGCCGAATACTCGAGGTCCTGCGGGTAGTGGTTGCGGCCGTCGATGATCACCAGGTCCTTCACGCGGCCGGTGATGTAGAGGTCGCCGTCGTAGAAGGCACCGTAGTCGCCGGTGCGGACCCAGGTGGCGTCGTCTTCAGCGCCTTCGGCGTGCGACGGGCTGGTCCGCGATTTGAGGGTGTTCTGGAAAACCTGAACAGACTCTTCGGGCTTACCCCAGTACCCGGTGCCCATGTTCTGGCCGCTCATCCAGATCTCGCCGATCTGGCCGTCGGGCAGCTCGGTCGCGCTCTCGGCGTCCACGATGACGGCCCACTCCGAGACGCCGACCTTGCCGGCCGAGGCCTGGGCGACCGCCTTTGGCGAGTCGCCGTCCACCTCGACGATGCGGCCGGTGTTGAGCTCGTCGCGGTCGACGTAGATGATCTTGGGCTCTTCGGCGGACGGCGTGGTCGACACCATCAACGTCGCCTCGGCAAGACCGTAGGACGGCTTGATCGCCTTGGCCGGGAAGCCGAACGGGCTGAACGCCTCGTTGAACCGGCGAACGGTGGCCGCCGAGATCGGCTCGCTGCCGTTGAGCACGGCCTTGACGTTGGACAGGTCCAGCGGCTCGCCGTCTTTCGGGACGCCGCGAGCGGCCGCATGGTCGAACGCGAAGTTCGGCGCCACCGAGATGACACCTCCGGTGTCGCCTTCCTTGCGGGCCATCTCCCGGATCCAGCGCTCGGGCCGGCGCACGAAGGCTGCCGGGGTCATGAAGGTGAAGTAGTGGCCGATCATCGGAGCGATCAGGCCGGTGACCAGACCCATGTCGTGGAAGAACGGCAGCCAGGACAGACCGCGGTCGCCCTCTTCGCCTTCGAGCGCCTCGACGATCTGCACCACGTTGGTGGCCATGTTCAGGTGGGTGATCTGCACACCGGTCGGGATCCGGGTCGAGCCGGAGGTGTACTGCAGGTAGGCGATGGTGGTCTCGTCAGGACCCTCCGGGTGAACCCAGGTGGCGGCGACGTCGTCGGGCACCGCATCCACCGCGATGACGCGGGGACGCTGGTTGGCGGGGCGGCTGCGGAAGAACTTGCGGACGCCCTCGGCGGCCTCGGTGGTGGTCAGGACGGCCGACGGATGGCAGTTGTCCAGCACCGCGTGCAGGCGGCCGACGTGTCCGGGCTCCGACGGGTCGAACAGCGGCACCGCGATGCGGCCGGCGTAGAGCGCGCCGAAGAAGGCGACGAGGTAGTCGAGGTTCTGCGGGCACAGGATGGCGACGCGATCACCGGGCTGGGTGACCTGCTGAAGCCGTGCGGCCACCGCCTTGTTTCGCGCGCTGAACTGCGACCAGGTCAGGTCGCGGGCGACGCCGTCGCGTTCGGTCGAGAAGTCCAGGAAGCGGTATGCCAGTTTGTCGCTTCGAACCCTGGCCCAGCGCTCGACGTGCTCGACGATGCTGGCGCCGTCAGGGAACTTGATCTGACCGTCCTTGATGAACGGATTGATGAACGGCATATAACTCTCCTGTCAGAGCGGTACTCGTCGCGTTGGCGCACGTCACTGGCGGTGCGTCGCAGCCACTCGGCGGCCGTACGTACCCAAACCCGGACGATCGTACCGGGCGTGCCGATCCGTGCCCACGAATCAGCTGACGGCTCTATCCAACCCACTACTCACGCGCGATGCTCTTATTTTTCTCTTAATGTTAAGGGACCGTGACGGTCCCGGCCAAATCCGCCGCGCGAGTCGCGCCCCGGGCGTGTTCGGGGTCAACCGTGCTTGGGATGAGGCGCGTTGTCCACCAGGTCCTTGGCCCAGGCCAAGGTCCACTGGGTGGCGGTCTGCCCGTTCTCCACCCAGAACTGCGGGGTGTTGTACAGGGCGTGCACCGGCCCGGCCGCGCTGCCGGTCAGTGTCTCCAGCGTCTTGGGCAGGTTGAAGATCGAGAACGCCTCCTCAGGCGCCGAGCAGATCAGGTCTCCCTTGCCACAGATCTGGTTGGTCCGGTTGTTGAGCGCCCCGAAGCCGCCCTGCCGCGGGCCCGTCATGGTCAGGCCCATCTCGGACAGCACCGGCACCTCGTGCAGCGTGATCTCGGCGCCCTGGCCCGGCGGGTTGGGGCCGACGTCCTGCCCGACACCGAGCTCGCGACGGCCGTCGGCGATCAACGTCACACCCAGCACCAGGTCCTCGTCGACCGGCCCGCGGCCGTTGCCGATGTCGCTGGCGAGGTCACCGCCGATCACCGCACCCTGCGAGAACCCGGCGATCACGTAGCTGGTCAGCGGGCAGCGGTCGTTCATGTCCGTCATCGCCTTGACCGCGGTGCGCTTTCCCTCGGCGCGGCTGTCGTTGTACGACATCTGGTTGTCGGCGGAGAACGGGTTATGGAACTGCGCGGTGTAGGGCACCGTGTAGACCTCGAGGCGGTCCGTCCCGAACTGCTCAGCCATCGGCCGGCTGATGTTGGACATCAGCGACAGCGGGAACTGGGTCGGATTGAACGGGTCGTCCAGCGGTGAGGACTCCCAGGTGCCGGGGATCGAGACCAGCATCACGTCGGGGCAGTCGGCGGACTGGAACTCCGGGCGCGGCTTACGCGTCGCCGACGGGCCCGGCACCCCGGCCGGGGGCTCGGCCGACGGCGGTGCCGACGGGGTTTCGGGACGACGCATCACGATCACCACGATCGTCACCACCAGCACCACGACGAGTGCCATCGCCGCAGCGGCGATCAGGGCCAGGATGCGGTGACGCTTCCTGCGGCTGGCATTTTTGGCCATGGGTTACTCGGGCTCCTCGCGTGCGGTGCGGTGATCTGCGGCTAGCAGAGATGATCGGTGGCGATACGGATGTAGTCGGTGGCGGCGGTGTCGATCTCGCCGGGTGTCGGGCTTTCCTGGCCGGACCGGGCGGCACGGACATCACTGCGCACCAGCGGCAGGACGAATTCGCGCACGGCCTGGTCATCCTGCTTGGCGGCGCGGCCCTGGCACACGTACGACCCGATCGACAGCGCCAGCAGCTCACTGGACGGTTTGATCCCGGCGGCCTTGAGTTCATCGAGATAGGTGTGCTGCTGCGACGTGATCGCCAGCTCACCGCTGCTACCCGGCTGAGGCTGCGCGGATGCCGCCTGCGGCTGCGCACCCCTTACCTGTGACGTGGGCAGGGCGAGCGGCGCCATGATGTCACCGCCCGCATCGCAAGCCGTCAGCAACGACGCAGCGGACACCACTACCACCAGGGTGGCCGACCGTACCGTGTGCTGCACGCTTCCACCGTACCGGCTGGTGAATTGTGTCCCGGCGCAGCTGATTCTGGTCACGACGGCAGGCCGCACGGCCTCTACTTGATGGTCGCGACCAGTTCGCCCGACATCTGCGCCAGCTGCGGAGCCCAGCTGCCCCAGTCGTGCTGGCCGCCCGCAGGCATGTCGAAGTGCCCGTTGCTTCCGCCGACGGTGCGGTAATGCTGGTAGAACGACCTGTTGCTGCCCTGGGCGAGATCGCAGACACCGATCATCGCGGCCGGGTCGCTGCACGTCAGCGTGCCCGGGCTGTACACCCACAGCCGGGTGTTGGCATCGGCCAGCAACTGCACGTGCACGTCGGGGTCATGCCACTTCCAGCGGCCCAGCTGTGGGGCACCCCACATGCCGTAGCTGTCGACGCCACCGAACTGCGCCAAGCCGGCGGTGATCGCGCCGTTGAGGGTCGTGGCCGACGGCGTCAGGAAGCCCGACAGCGATCCGGCGAAGCGGAACCGGTCCGGATGGAACGCGGCCAGCGTCAGCGCACCGGTGCCACCCTGCGAGGCGCCCACGATCCCGTGCCCGCCCGGGGCGAGACCCTTGTTGGCGGCCAGCCAGTCCGGCAGCTCGGCGGAAAGGAAGGTCTCCCACTGCTTGCTGCCGTCCTGTTCCCAGTTCGTGTACAGGCTCCACGCGCCACCTGCCGGGGCCGCCACCGAGATACCGCGGCCGGCGAGGGTCGACATCGCGTGGCCGGCGTTGACCCAGTTGCTCACATCGGGAGCCGCGTTGAATGCGTCGAGCAGGAACACCGCATGCGGGCCACCACCCTGGAACGCCACCGGGATGTCGCGGCCCATCGCGGCCGACGGGACCATCAGGTACTCGACGCCGTCGGCTCGGGCCGGAGCGCTCGTCGTCGCCGAAACGGCCCATAGGCCAGCACCGAGCACCGGAGCCAACAGGGCCAGCAGCATCGCCCGCATCAGACTCAACGCACGTCTCATCATCAACCTCTCCTGCTGCCGGTCGTTCGTAGTGCCCCCGCACACGTAACCCGCGTTGTAGTGAACCACATCGCAACCACAGCCGGGGCTTCAAATGACTGACGGCGGCGTCCCCTTGAGGGGAGCGCCGCCGTCAGCTTCGACTGCGTTGAGCCGCTATGCCGTCCGCTAGGCGGTCGGGGTCGCGCCCAGGACGCGCTGCAGGTCAGGCTTCATGGCCTGCAACTGCTGGCCCCAGTAGGCCCAGTTGTGCGTACCGCTCTGCGGGAAGTTGAACACAGCGTTCTTGCCACCGGCCGCGATGTACTTCTCCTGGAAGGTGGAGTTCGTCCGGCAGACGAAGCCCTCGAGGAACTTCGCGGGCATATCGGCGCCGCCCAGCTCGCCCGGCTTGCCGTTACCGCAGTACACCCAGAGCCGGGTGCCGTTGTTGGCCAGGGTCGCGACGTTCTCGGTCGGGTCGTTGGCCTTCCAGGCGTTGTTCGGGTCGCCCGTCGAGCCCCACATGTCGTCGGCCTTGTAGCCACCGGCGTCACCCATCGAGACACCGATCAGCATCGGCCACCAGCCCTCGGACGGGTTCAACGTGCCCGACAGCGAGGACGCGTAGATGAACTGATCCGGGTGGCGAGCCGACAGCATCAGCGCCGACGAACCGGCCATCGACAGACCGACCACAGCGCTGCCGGTCGACTTCACGTCCTTGTTGGCCGCCAGCCACGCCGGGAGCTCCTGGGTCAGGAAGGTCTCCCACTTGTAGGTCTTGCAGCCACCGTCCTTGCTGCCACAGGCCGGCTTGTACCAGTCGCTGTAGAAGCTGGACTGGCCACCGACCGGCATCACAACCGAGATGCCCGAGTTCAGGAACCACTCGAACGTCGGGAGTTCGATGTCCCAGCCGTTCTGGTCTTCGCGAGCGCGCATACCGTCGAGCAGGTACAGCGCGGGTGCGCCAGCGCCACCGCTCTGGAACTCGACCTTGATGTCACGCCCCATCGCTGCCGACGGAACTTCGAGATACTCGACCGGCAAGCCGGGTCGCGACCAGGCTCCAGCGGTCGCCGAGCCGCCTACGACGCCAACCAGGCCAGGCAGCACGGCCGCAGCGGCGACCGCAACCGTCAACCGGCGCGACAGGCCGCGCATCTTCCCAACGAACTTCATACCGCTCCCTATCTGAATCTCTTCTTCGTATTCCGCACATCGATTAAGACCGACGTAAGCGGCTCACGTGCCCGTGTAGTCAACCACACGAACGCGCGGTGCTTCTCTGCAGCAGTTCTCGTCCCTGGTCGGCCCTGCTCCATTGCCGGTCGCGATCAGGTCTGGTTCGGGTGCCTGCGACCAGGTGTCGATACCAGAGGTCAACATCGGTTTTTCGTACCGTCCGTTCAAGATCGGTGTGCAGGCTCGTCTGGGTATCGGTCCGGACGGGCCGGGCGTTACCAAACACACAGAATTCCTCAGAACAGTGACGGAACCGGTTACGGGCCGGTGGCCGGCATCCCGGTGTACGGCGGGTTCTTGGGCTCGGGAACCGGCAGTCCGCACCGCTTCAGGTCATAGAGCGGCACCCGGTCGATCCGGTACTTGGTGAACTCGTACGCGTGACCCAGGTTGGACAGGAACCGCCGCGGGCTCATCTCCCCGCGTACCGAGTTGAGCATCGACTCGGTGGCCGGACAGGCCAGCGCGGCCTCGGCCTGGGCAATCCATTCCTCGTCCAGGTAGGCCGGGATGTAAGGGCGGGTCTTGAGGAACGGCCCCTCGGCCACGGCCCAGTCCGGGAACAGGTTCTTGTCGTGGCCGATACGGCCGTCGGTCAACCGCTGGGTGTGCATCGCAAGCGGATTCGTCAGACCGATCTGGTCGATGACCCGGACGTCGAGGCCGACATTCATGCCCAACATGCCCATGTTGGTGAAGAACACGGTGTGCGGGGTTCTCAACGCCCGCCGGTCCGCCGGGCTGAGATCGGGCGGAGGCGGGTAGGCGGGTACGACGTCCCATTGGTCGTAGTTGCCCGACGGCAGCAACAGCGCGCCGTCGGGGGTGTTGTTGATCGCCGTCAGCACCGCACGCATGCGCGGGTAGTCCAGGTAATCGGCAGCGGTCAACGGGTGCGCATGACCGGTGGCCTGCGAATAGAACCGGCGCTCGTCGACGATGCCGGTGTAGGTGACGCGCGTGCCGTCGGCGCCCAGGCCGGGCGAGTTGGCGGCCCAGATCGACCAGCCCACCACCGCGGCCCACAGCACGCTGGTGGCGGCGGCCAGCAGATAACCCGTCTCCCTGGTGAACTTGGTGCCGTCGGGCAGCACCACGGGTATCACCGCGACGGGCATCAGCATGCAGAACAGCGGTGTCAGCAACACCCGGCCGTGCATGAAGTCACCGCCCTGGCGCACCCAGTAGATCGCCTGCAGCAGCCCGCTGACGAACATGAAAAGCACTACGGCAGCCGGACTTTGAACGGTACGGGCCAGCCAGCCGTAGCCGCGGGGCACCTGATGGCGCACCCACCACGGCCGGGTCCTTGTGGTCAGCAGGACGGCGCTGAGCGCGGCCAGCAGCATCACCGGTACCCACAACAGGTAGGGCTGGTTGAAATTGCTCAGATAGGTGAAGCCCTGGGACCATTTGGCGCCCGAGGCGTCCTTGGCCACCGCGGTCCCAGGCACGATCAGCGCGTAGTAACCCATCCGGAAGATCTGGTAGGCAACCGGCAGCAGTCCACCGGCCACCAGGATCAGGACGCGGCGGCGCCAGCCTCGCGCCGCGATCAGCATCATGACCAGTGCGCCCCCGCCGATCAACGCCAGCTCGGGGCGGATCAGCACGCTCAGCCCGGCGACGGCGGCCAGCGCTCCTTCGAAGTACCGGCTGGAGACCGGACCCGGCGCAGTCTTCGGGCTGCCACGACCGGCTGTTTTGGGAGCCGCGCGCAAAGCCTGCGACCAGCACACCATCATCCACCACAGCAGGCCCAAATAGGCCAGCACCAAACCGTTTTCGAGCCCCGAGGTGGCGAAGTCGCGGGCCGGCGGGACCGCGATGTAGACCAGCGCACCCGCGGGCAGCAGCAGCGCCCGGCGGCCTTGCAGGCTCGGGGCGTACAGCCGGCCGGTGCCCAGCATCGCCAGCACGACGCCGAGCACGCTCAGCGTCAGCGCGAAGGCCAGCGCCACGTACTCCATCCGCACCGGGCCGCCGAGCCATGCGCCCAGCGTCACCAGGTAGGTCCACACCGTTGAGGTGTTGGCCTCGATCCGCTCACCCGCGTTGAAGACAGGGCCGTTGCCCGCCAACAGGTTCCGCACCGTGCGCAGCACGATCAGGCCGTCGTCGGCGATCCAGCGGCGCTGCCAGGCGCCCCAGCCGAACAGCCCGGCGACCACGACCACACTCACCCACAGGCTGATCCGTACCGTGACGTCGTACGGAAACACCGGCCAGCGCGACAACCGGTCACCGACGCCGCCCGCCAGGCGGCGCAGAGTGATTCGGTCAGCTGAAGTAGACAGCTGCACCGATGGTTCCGATCCACGCCAGGAACAGGATCTGCAGCACTCGGTCTTTCAGCGCGATCTCCTCTGGCTCACCGGCGATGCCACCATCGATGTCAACGGCATAACGCAGGATCGCGATGGTGAACGGAACCATCGTGATCGCATACCACGACGCATCCTGGCCGTCGAGCCCCAGAGCATCGTTGGCACTGTCGCGCCCGAATGCCCACAGGCCGTAGCAGAGCACCATCGCGGTCGCCGACAACGTCCAGACGAAACGCAGGTAGCTGCTGGTGTAACTCTCCAGCGACTTGCGGATCTTGGCGCCCGTGCGCTCGGCCAGCTGCAGTTCGGCGAACCGCTTGCCTGCTGCCATGAACAGCGAGCCGAAGGCCATCACCAACAGGAACCATTGCGACAACGGGATATCGGCGGCCACGCCACCGGCGATGGCGCGGAGCAGGAAGCCCGAGGACACGATGCAGATGTCGAGCACGGCCTGGTGCTTGAGCCCGAAGCAGTAGGCCAACTGGATGGCGATGTACACCGCCATCACCAATGCCAGATTCGGTGTCAGCAGCCACGAGATGCCCAGCGAGGCCAGCGCGAGCACGACCGCCAGCACGTAGGCCAGTGACTGCGGCACCACGCCTGCGGCGATGGGCCGGAACCGTTTGGTGGGATGGGCGCGGTCGGCCTCGACGTCGCGCGCGTCGTTGACCAGATAGATCGATGATGCCGCCAGGCAGAACACCACGAAGGCGATCGACACCTTGTACGCGAGGTCGGCGTAGTTGTACTCGATGCCGCTGCCGACCGCAGCCAGCGGCGCGGCCAGCACCAGCAGGTTCTTGATCCACTGGCGCGGACGGATCGCCTTGATCAGCCCGGAGGCCAGATTCTTGGGCGGCCCGAGCTCCGGCTGCGCTTCCTCACTCATCGGCCACAGTCTCCTTCGGCCCCAACACCGGCAGTTTTTCCGACCACAGAACCCACGAGCGTCCCCACGGCCACGCCGGTCACTACGTCGGTGGGATAGTGCACACCCAGCACCAGGCGCGACAGCGCCATGGGAACCACCAGAACCGCGCGCAGCGGCAGACCCGTGGTCCGGGCCAACAGTACGGCGGCCGCCGCGGTCGAGGTGGCATGTGCCGATGGGAAACTCAACCGGCTCGGCGTGCCGACGTTCACTGCGATGGCCGGATGATGCGGGCGCTCACGACGCACCACCCGCTTGATCAGGACGGCGGCGGCATGGGCCAGAAACGCACCGGCGCCCACCGCCAGCCATGACTTGCGCTTGGCCGGCTGGGCCAGCGCACCGGCGGCCGCGACCGCGAGCCAACCCAGGCTGTGTTCACCGAAGTGCGACAGCGCACGCGCGCCGCTCAGCACGCCCGGTCTGGTGGCCAGGGCCGACTGCACGGCAACCAACACGGCGTCCTCGCCGCGCGGGGCATCGGTCATGTCAGTTTTTCTCCGCCGACTCTGTCAGCAACACCGTCTCCCACTTCTGGGTGCTGGTCAGCACCGGCAGCGCCTCACGATAGACCTTGCGCATCCGGTCGAATTGACGGACCACGCGCAACTGCTGGCGCAGCGAGGCACGCAGCAACGCGAACATCTTGGCGCGGTCGCGCTGCCGGAACACCACACCCCGCCCATCGGCGGTGGTGACGGTGACTCCGTCGACGCGACTGAGCGAGAACCAGCGGGCATCCTGGGTGGCCACGTTGATCTGCGGCCGGATGTGGGTCTCCGGATCGTGCGGGCGCAGTTGGTTGACCACCCCGCGGGCCAGGTTCACGATGATCGCCGGCTTGGACACCGGGATCCCGATCTTCTTGCGCTTGAGGTCCGAGGCAGGTGGGAGCGCGGTTGCGCCGGGCAGCACCACGGCGTCGGGGAACTGCTGGCGCATCGCGCGGATGTCGGGCAGAGCCGACTCGAGGATGGAGAAGATGTGGTCCGGTCCGGCCAGGAAGTCCTCCATGGCCCGGTTCTGGATGGCGACCGTCGAATACTCAAGGCACAGCAGGTGTTTGAACGTGGCCTTGAGGTGGCTGGCCAGCAGGCCGCGCACATCGCCGTCCCAGTGGATCGCGGAGATCACCAACCGGTTGCGGAGGTGGAAGTAGGCCTGCCAGTCGATCGCGTCGTCCTTGTCACTCCAGGCCATGTGCCAGATCGCCGCACCGGGCAGGGTGACCGTGCGGTAGCCGTGTTCGGCCGCGCGCAAGCCGTATTCGACGTCGTCCCACTTGATGAACAGCGGCAGCGGCTGCCCGAGCTCCTCGGCCACCTGCCGCGGGATCATGCACATCCACCAGCCGTTGAAGTCCACGTCGATCCGGCGGTGCAGCAGCTTGCTGCGGTCGGAATCGGTGTCGTCGAGCGCGTGCTTGGAGAAGTCGTGGTCGTATTCGGCGTTGGGCGCTGCCGACCACATGAAGTTCGACCGGTCCACCATCTCGCCCATGATGTGCAGGTGTGACGGCTCCTGCAGGTTGAGCATCTGCCCGCCCACCAGCATCGGCTCCTTGGCGAACCGGTTCATGGCCAGGGCCCGCAGGATCGAATCGGGTTCGATGCGGATGTCGTCGTCCATGAACAGGATCTGCTCACAGTCGGTGTTCTTCAGCGCCTCGTACATCACGCGGCTGTAGCCGCCGGACCCACCGAGGTTGGGCTGGTTGTGGATCGTCAGCCGGTTGCCCAGCGCGGCCGCGGCGGCCTCGAAACCGGGATGGTCCTTGGCCTTGCTGGTGCCCTGGTCGGACACGATGACCGCGCTGATCACCTCGTCCACCAACGGATCCGAGGTCAGTGCGGCCAGGGCGTTGACACAGTCCGAAGGCCGGTTGAAGGTCGGGATGCCGACGGCGATGTTGGCCCGGCCCGGCGCGGGCGTCGGGGCGTACCAGCCTGCGCTGTGCACCCGAACCGCGGTGTCGGTGGTGATGTCGAACCAGATCCAGCCGCCGTCCTCGAAAGGCGTCAGGTCGATCTCGAACTCGACCGCGGCGGGTTCGGAAGAGTCTCCGCTGGAGACGGGGGCACCGCCGACGGTGATGCGGGCACCCGTGGCCTTGGACCGGTACACGTCGACGCGGGCCGTGCCGGTCAGCTCGACGCGCAGGACCACCGACTTGAGCGTCGACCAGCGACGCCAGTAGCTGGCCGGGAAGGCGTTGAAGTAGGTCGCGAACGAGATCCCCGATTCGGTGGCGATCTCGAGAGTGGTGCGGGTGGGCGCGTGCGCCCGCCGGGCATTGGTCGGGTCTTCGACGAGGTAGAGCTTGCGGACGTCCAGCGGCTCGCCCGGTCGCGGCAGGATGACACGGGCCAGCAGACTGACGGCCCGCGATTCCCCGGCGGCGTCAAGGGCGCCGGATGGGATGTCACTCATGCTTTGCTGCTTTCGTTCTCGGTCGTCAGCGGCGCACCGTCAGTCAGGTGCGGTGCCAGGGTGTTGTCGTACATGTTCAGCGCACTGGCGATGGCCATGTGCATGTCGAGGTACTGGTAGGTGCCCAACCGGCCACCGAAAAGCACCTTCGCCGAGGCGGTTTCGGCCTTTGCGCGGGTTCGGTAGGAAGACAGCAGGGCGCGGTCCGCCTCGGTGTTGATCGGGTAGTACGGCTCGTCGTCTTCTTTGGCGAACCGCGAGAACTCCCGCATGATCACCGTCTTGTCGGCCGGGTAGTCCCGCTCGGGGTGGAAATGGCGGAACTCGTGGATGCGGGTGTAGTCCACGTCGGCGTCGTTGTAGTTCATCACCGGGGTGCCCTGGAAGTCCCCGGTGTCGAGCACCTCAAGATCGAAATCGAGTGTGCGCCAGCCCAACCGGCCCTCGGAGTAGTCGAAGTAGCGGTCGAGTGGGCCGGTGTAGACAACCGGGGCGTCGGGATTGGCCGCGCGCAGTTCTTCCCGGACGTCGAACCAGTCGGTGTCCAGCCGCACCTCGATACGGTCGTCGGCGGCCATGTTCTCCAGCCAGGCGGTGTACCCGTCGACCGGCAGGCCCTCGTAGGTGTCGTTGAAGTAGCGGTTGTCGAAGGTGTAGCGCACCGGCAGCCGGGTGATGTTCGCCGCGGGCAGTTCCTTCGGGTCGGTCTGCCACTGCTTGGCGGTGTAGGCCTTCACGAACGCCTCGTAGAGCGGGCGCCCGATCAGCGAGATGGCCTTCTCCTCGAAGTTGGCCGCCTCGTGCCCGGCGATCTCGCTGGCCTGTTCGGCGATCAGGGCGCGGGCCTCGTCGGGGGTGAAGTAGCGGCCGAAGAACTGCGAGACCAGCCCGAGGCCCATGGGGAACTGGTAGGCCTGGCCGTCGTGCATCGCGAAGACCCGGTGCTGGTAGCCGGTGAAGTCGGTGAACTGCCGCACGTAGTCCCACACCCGCTGGTTGGACGTGTGGAACAGGTGGGCCCCGTATTTGTGGACCTCGATACCGGTCTGCGGTTCGGCTTCCGAGTAGGCGTTACCGCCGATATGCGGGCGGCGTTCTATAACAAGGACACGCTTGCCCAGCTGCGTTGCCACGCGCTCAGCGATCGTCAGACCGAAGAAACCGGAACCGACGACGAATAAGTCGAAATGTCCGCTGGACTGGTCTGTAGCGACCCGGGGAGATAAGGACGTCATCGGCAGCCAGGGTATCCGACCGCGCCCCTGTGCCCCGAATTAGACAAAGGGCCCAGGTCGCAATTCGCTCACAATTCAATATCGTCACTCTAGACCCACTAGTCACAGCCTTAACATCGATCTCATCGGTATTCATGGGCTTCACAGCATCTGGTCCGGAACCGCCGATGAAGAAGCGGAGAGCACCCCAACGTGCGATCCGAAGTGCAGTCCTTCGCTGCAAACATATTGAGGAGACTTCCGTGCCGAACCGCCGTCGACGCAAGCTCTCGACAGCCATGAGCGCAGTCGCCGCAGTGGCAGTCGCAAGTCCAGTCGCCCTAGTTGCCGTGTCGCAGCTTTCCCCCGCGCCGCAGGAGCGCGAGTTCACCCAGGCCGCGCTGGTCACCGACCTGCCCGGTGAACTGATGTCCGCACTGTCGCAGGGCCTGTCCCAGTTCGGCGTCAACCTGCCGCCGATGCCGTTTCTCAACAGCTCCACCCCAGCACCATCACTGGGTTCACCGACCCTGACCTCACCCGGTCTGGCGTCGCCGGGGCTGACGTCGCCAGGGCTCACCGCACCGGGCCTGACCGACCCCGGGCTGACCTCGCCCGGACTCACGTCGCCGGGGCTCACGTCACCGGGGCTGACCTCCCCTGGCCTCGCCTCGCCTGACGCCTCGCTGACCAGCCCCAACGGCCTGTCGCCGAGTTTGACCTCGCCGACGGCCGGCCTTCCGGCCACACCGGGTGGACTGACCAACCCGGCACTCACCCCGCCGACCGCCGGCTCGCTCACCAACCCGGCACTGACGCCGGCGGGAGCCACGCCGGGCGGGCTGACCACCACGCCCGCTGGACTGGGAGGTGGGGGCCTGACCTCGCCGACGGGCCTCGACCCGGCACTGTCCGGCGGCCTGGGCGCCCCGGGTGAGGTCCCGATCTCGGCTCCGATCGGGCTCGATCCCAGTGCGGGCACCTACCCGCTGCTGGGCGCCGACCCGTCGCTGGCCGCGATGCCCGCCACCGGCGGTGGCGGTGGCGGACTGTTCGGCGACCTGTCGAGCGCTGCCAACCAACTCGGCGCCGGCCAGGCCATCGACCTGCTCAAGGGCATGGTGATGCCGGCGATCACGTCGGCGATGAAGGCCCCGGCGGCTGCGGTGCCGCCGCCCCCGGCCCCCGCGCCAGTCCCGTAAGACAAAGGCCCGGTTGAGAGAACGGCACCGCAGAAGCCATCCGGCTCTGCGGTGCCGTTGCCTGTGAAAGACACGCGCGGACCGTGTCGAATCATTCGTAACATCAGACTCATACGTAACATCAGTCCGTGCAGTCCCGTCGCCCCGCGCCGTCGATTCTCTTCACCGCACTTGCGGCGACGGTCGTGATCGTGCCGTGGGCGATCTCCGGATCCGAGTTCGGCAAAGACCCCAACCCATCCGATGCTGCACCGCAACTCACACAGCAACCGCTGGACAACCTCGCGGTCGGCGAGAGCATCCGCGAGGTCCATCAGGACACCCCGTTCTCGATGGTCGCGCTCACCTCACCGGACCTGCGCGGAACCTCCGCCCGGGTCCGGGCCCGTAAGGACGACGGCACCTGGGGCCCCTGGTATCAGGCGGAGAACCTCGACGGCGTCGGCGCCGACACTCCCGGACCGCGCGGCACCGAACCGGTGTTCGTCGGCCGCACCACCACCGTGCAGATCGCCGTCACCCGCGCGCCGCAGGCACCCGTACCGCCGCCCGGCCAGGCCGCGAAGCCCGGGCCGGCCAAGCCGGCACTCGGCTATGTGCCCGCCAACGTCGAAGCACCCATCGGCCAGAACGTCACCGCGGTGCTGATCAGCCCGCCCCAGGCCCCCGTCGACGTCGGGCCACTCCCGACCGCCGCCATCAACCCCGGCCAACCGCCGACCATCATCAGCCGCGCACAATGGGGCGCCAACGAAGCGATGCGATGCGGGAACACCGTGTACGACAAGGGCATCCGGGCCGGCATCGTGCACCACACGGCGGGCAGCAACGACTACGCCCCCGAGGATTCGGCGGGCATCATCCGGTCGATCTACGAGTACCACACCCGCGAGCTGGGCTGGTGCGACATCGCCTACAACGCCATGGTCGACAAGTACGGCCAGGTCTTCGAGGGCCGCGCTGGCGGCATGGACAAGCCCGTCGAGGGTTCCCACACCGGCGGATTCAACATCGACACCTGGGGCGTGGCGATGCTGGGCGATTTCGACGTCGTGCCACCCACCGAGATCCAGGTGCGCAACACCGGCCGACTCCTGGGCTGGCGCCTCGGCCTCGATCACATCGACCCGCGCGGCAGCGTCGTACTCACCTCGGCCGGCGGATCGTTCACCCACTTCCCGCGCGGAGCCACCCCCACCCTGCCGACGATCTTCACCCACCGCGACGTCGGCATCACCGACTGCCCCGGCAACGCGGCGTACGCCCAGATGGACCGCATCCGCGACATCGCCGCCCGGTTCAACCAGCCACCCGGCCCGGCCGACCTGGCCGAACAGATGCGTGGCGGCGCGATCTACGCCCGGTGGCAGGCCGAAGGCGGTGCGAACGGCATGCTGGGCAATCCGACATCACCCGAGGCCGCCGGTGAAGGCACCGCGCGCTATGCGACCTTCGAGCGCGGCGTCGTGTACTGGTCACCGGACAGCGGCGCTGAGCCGGTCACCGGCGCCATCTACGAAGCATGGGGAACGCTCGGTTTCGAGCGGGGAATCCTGGGCCTTCCGACCAGTTCCGAGATTCCCGAACCCCAGTGGATCGTGCAGAACTTCCAGCACGGCACGCTGAACTTCGACCGCGAGAAGGGCACGGTCACCCGCGTGGTCGACGGTGTGCCGGTGGAACTGCCGCCGCCGCCAGCCGATCAGCAGCCGGTGCAACTGGAGCGCTTCACCCCGATCACCTGATCGCTCGGCGCGTCAGGACCACCAGCGTTCCAGCACGTGGGCCACACCGTCCTCGGCGTTGGTCACGGTGATCTCGTCGGCCGCGTCCACCGCCTCGGGGTGCGCATTGCCCATCGCCACACCCCGCCCCGCCCAGCGCAGCATCGGTATGTCATTGGGCATGTCGCCGAAGGTCACGATGTCGCCGGCGGTCAGCCCCAGCGGGCCCGCCAACTCCTCGACACCGGTGGCCTTGCTGATGCCCAGCGGCACCACCTCGATCAGGCCGTTGTTGGTCGAGTAGGTGATATCGCCCTGCAAACCAATGTGTTTGAGCAGTTCGGCGGCCATGTCGGCGCTGCGTGCGCCGGCCTTGCGGATGAGCAGCTTGACCGCGGGAGCACTGAGCAGATCCTCGACCGAAACCTCGGTGTTGTCCGGGTTGAGCCAGGCGTGCTCGTATCCCGGTGAGCTGACGAACTGCGGGGTCGCCGCGTCGTGCGCGGAGGAGCCCACCCGTTCCACAGCCAGCCCCGCGCCGGGGATCACCCGCGTGGCGATCTCGGCGAGCTCGCCGAGCACGTCGACCGACAGCGTGTGGGCCGAGACGATCCGATCGGTGGCCGGGTCATAGATCACCGCGCCGTTGGCGCACACCGCCATCGGCGCCAAGCCGAGACCGTCGACCACCGGTGCGATCCAGCGTGGCGGGCGCCCGGTGGCCAGCACGAACGTCGCCCCAGCCTCGACCGCGGCCTGTACCGCCGCCCGGGTGCGCGGCGTGACCTTCTCGTCCTCGTCGAGCAGCGTTCCGTCCACGTCGGTGGCGATCAGCCCCGGCGCCCGCTCGGCACTCGTCACTTTTTTCCCGTCGCTTCATGCTCGGCACGCCTGCGCGCGCGTTCGGCCAACTCCGCCTCGTCCAGCCGCTTGGCCTCAGCCAACGTGGGCGCGCTGCCACCGAGCCGGTTGGGAACCCAGTATGCCCCCGCGGGCGCGGGGTAGTCCTGCTGAGCCCGGCCCAGCAGGGCCGACATGGCGGCCCGCAGGGTGTCATCGATCTGGGCCACCGAACCCGTCGCCGTGATCGGCTCGCCCACCACCACGCTCACCGGAATCTTCTTGCGCCCCAGCGATTTCGGGTGATCCTTGGTCCAGATGCGCTGCGCGCCCCAGACGATCAGCGGAATGATGGGCACACCGGCTTCCAGGGCCATGCGCGCCGCGCCGGTCTTGAAGTCCTTGAGCTCGAAGGCGCGACTGATCGTGGCCTCCGGATACACCCCGACCAGCTCGCCGCGGCGCAACGCGTCCACCGCCGCGGCGTAGGCGCCCGCGCCGGCCCGGCGGTCCACCGGGATCGTCCCGGTGTGTTTGATCAGGTAGCCCACGGGCTGCACGTGCTCCATCTCCGCCTTGATCATGAACCGCATCCGGCGACCACGCTCGGTCGCGGCCAGGGCGGCGGGCAGGAAGTCCACGTAGCTGGTGTGGTTGATGGCGATGACAGCACCGCCGGTGGCGGGCAGATTGTCCACCCCGCAGAAGGTGATCCGGGTTCCGGTCGCCCGCACCGCGAGCCCGGCGGCGATCTCCAAACTTCGGAAAACCGGTTCCATAGGCGGCTTACCCCGGAGCCCCGGTGGGTTCGATGGGGCCGGCAGGCCCAGCGGGTCCGGCCTCAGCTCTCTTGGCCGCCTTCGCGGCCGCCTCGTCGGCATCCATCCGGTTGGCCTCGGCCAGCGTCGGCGCCGAACCGCCCAGGCGGTGCGGCACCCAGAACTCACCGGGCGGATACGGCCCGTAGGCGTCCTGCACCTGGGCGAGCAGGTGTTGCATGCGCGAATGCAGCAATGCGGTGAGTTCGGCTGCGGGCAGCGTCGGCTGGATGGGCTCGCCCACCGCGATCGAGATCGGCACCTTGGGCCGATACAGGTTCTTCGGGTGCCCCTTGGTCCAGATGCGCTGCGCGCCCCACACGATGTGCGGCACGATCGGCACACCGGCCTCGATCGCCATCCGTGCGGCGCCGGACTTGAAGTCCTTGATCTCGAAGCTGCGGCTGATGGTCGCTTCCGGGTACACCCCGACCAGCTCACCGGCCTTGAGGTAGTCGACGGCGGCCTCGAACGAGCCGGCCCCGCTGTCGCGATCCACCTCGATGTGGCGCAGGCTGCGCATGATCGGCCCGGTGACCTTGTTGTCGAAGACTTCCTTCTTTGCCATGAAACGCACCTTGCGGCCGCGCTTCTGCAGGTAGGTCGGCAAGCCGGCGAAGGTGAAGTCGAAGTAGCTGGTGTGGTTTATGGCCACCACCGCACCGCCGGCGACGGGGATGTTCTCCACCCCGGTCACGGTGAACTTCAGCCCCTGCAGCCGCCAGGCCAGCCGAGCGAGTTGTATGACAGTCCCGTATACCGGTTCCACGTAGCCAGCCTAGTGCCAGCGTGTACGGCCACGTACCCGGTCACCGGGAGCGCGGCAAATTCGGTGGACGGAACAACGGCGGGCGGCGACACTGACGCGGGTGACCATCCCCGTGGGCGAAATACCGGTACCGGCTGTTGTGCTCCGCATCGCCGCCGGTCGCCCGGTCAAGGCGGTATGGGACAACGAGGCCGGCGGACAAACCTTCCAGATCGGCCATGGAGACGGACGCGAGTTTGTGAAGGTGGCGCCGCCACACCCGTCGGTGAACCTGCACCGCGAGGCGGTCAAGCTCCGGTGGGCCGCGCCGTATCTGACAGTGCCTGCTGTGCTCGGCGTGGGCCGCGAGGGCGCCACGGAATGGCTGCACACGGCCGGGATCACCGGTCGCTCGGCTGCCGATCCGCATTGGATCGCCCGCCCGCAGCACGCGGTGCGCGCGATCGCCGCGGGCCTGCGCGCGTTGCATGACAGGGTGCCGGTCGATCAGTGCCCGTTTTCGTGGTCGGTGCCCGACCGGCTCTCAGCGATGCCCGACGCCGGCCGGCGCCTGTCCGCCCCGCCAACGATCGACCGGTTGGTGGTCTGCCACGGCGACGCTTGCGCGCCGAACACGCTCATCAGCGCAGACGGCAGCTGGTGTGGGCATGTGGACCTCGGCGAACTCGGCGTCGCCGACCGCTGGGCCGATCTGGCCGTGGCCACCTTGTCGCTGCGCTGGAACTACCCCGGGGACTGGGAAGCCGAGTTCTTCGACGCCTACGGAGTCACGCCCGATCCGGTGCGCATCGACTACTACCGAGCCCTCTGGAACGCCGAGGACTGACGCACCTGAGGTGTGTGCGGCGCCAGTGGCCGGTTAGGCTGGCCGGGCAACCGCGACACCCAGTAAGGACTATTTGTGCAGGTCACCAGCGTCGGGCATGCCGGCTTCCTGATCGAGACCAAGGCTGGCAGCATTCTTTGCGACCCCTGGGTCAACCCCGCGTATTTCGCCTCGTGGGTCCCGTTCCCGGACAACAGCGGGCTCGACTGGGACGCTCTCGGGGACGTCGACTACCTCTACGTGTCGCATCTGCACAAGGACCACTTCGACCCGGAGAACCTGCGCCGCCACGTCAACAAGGACGCGGTCGTGCTGCTGCCCGACTTCCCCGTGCCCGACCTGCAACGCGAACTGCAGAAGCTGGGCTTCCACCGGTTCTTCGAGACCACCGACTCGGTCAAGCACACCGTCAGCGGCCCCAAGGGCGACCTCGATGTGATGATCATCGCGCTGCGCGCACCGGCCGACGGCCCGATCGGCGATTCAGGCCTGGTGGTCGATGACGGTGAGACCGTGGCGTTCAACATGAACGACGCTCGCCCCGTCGATCTGGAGATGTTGCACACCGACTTCGGCCAGATCGACGTGCACATGCTGCAGTACTCGGGGGCCATCTGGTACCCGATGGTCTACGACATGCCCGCCCGCGCCAAAGAGGCCTTCGGCATTCAGAAGCGCCAGCGCCAGATGGACCGATGCCGCCAGTACATCGCGCAGGTCGGAGCGACCTGGGTGATCCCCTCGGCCGGCCCGCCCTGCTTCCTTGATCCCGAACTACGTGATCTCAACGACGACCACGGCGATCCGGCCAACATCTTCCCCGACCAGGTGGTGTTCCTGGATCAGATGCAGCGCCACGGCCATGACGGCGGCCTGCTGATGATCCCCGGTAGCACAGCCGATTTCACCGGCTCGCAACTCAATTCGCTGACCCACCCGATCGAGGATCCGGAGACGATCTTCACCACCGG
Source organism: Mycolicibacterium nivoides (assembly GCF_003855255.1). Classification (NCBI taxonomy): domain Bacteria; kingdom Bacillati; phylum Actinomycetota; class Actinomycetes; order Mycobacteriales; family Mycobacteriaceae; genus Mycobacterium; species Mycolicibacterium nivoides. The sequence continues at coordinate 4,507,899 of NZ_CP034072.1, forward strand.
CAAGGCCGCCTACATCGAGGACTTCGCCCAGCGGATGGCCCCGGTGCTGGCCGCGGAGAAGGCGTCATGGGCACCCGCGGCCGGAGAACCCCTGCTGCCCGGGCTGCGCGCGCTGTTCGAGCCGATCATGAGCCAGACCGACCAGATCTGCGACGGCATCGGTTATCCCGTGGAGCTGCGTCTGTCCGGACCCGACCACAGCGAGACCGTGGTACTGGATTTCCCGAAACGTCTTGTGCGCGAACCGATCGCGGATGAGAAGTTCCGCTACGGGTTCGCGATCCCGCCCGAGCTGGTGCGCACCGTGCTGCGCGACAACGAGCCGGACTGGGTCAACACCATCTTCCTGTCGACCCGGTTCAAGGCCTGGCGCGTGGGCGGCTACAACGAGTACCTGTACACGTTCTTCAAGTGCCTGACCGATGAGCGCATCGCCTACGCCGACGGCTGGTTCGCCGAAGCCCACGACGATTCCTCATCGATCACCCTGGACGGCTGGGAAATCCAGCGCCGGTGCCCGCACCTGAAGGCCGACCTGTCGAAATTCGGTGTGGTCGAAGGAAAAACCCTCACCTGCAATCTGCACGGCTGGCAGTGGAACCTGGAGACCGGCAAGTGTCTGACCACCAAGGGGCACGAGCTGCGGTGCGCACGCGAGGAGCAGAAAACGCCGGGCAGCAAGTCATGAACGCGCCGCGCCAGTACTACGACGACGGCCTGATCCAGTTGGATCGCGAGGCGATCACGTTGCGGCGCTACCACTTCCCGTCGGGAACGTCTAAGGTGATCCCGTTGCGCGACATCCGCTCGTACCGGGCCGAGTCACTCGGGCTGTGGATGCAGCGCTTCCGGCTGTGGGGCAGCACCGACCTGCGCCGCTGGCTGCCGTTGGACGTGCACCGGCCACTGCGGTCGACGCTGATCACCCTGGACGTGCCGGGCACCTACCCCAAACCGGCGTTCACCCCGGCCCGCCCGGACGAGTTCGTGGCCAGCCTGGACGAGCTGCTCGGCCGCTAACGGGCCGAGACCACCTGCCGCAGTTCCGAAGCCGCACTCGATGCGCTGTCGTAGACGCGAACGATGGCCTCGTCCCCCGGTTTGAGGTAGGTCGACTCGCCCAGCGGGGTGTACCGGGTGGCCCCGATACCGATCAGCACGTTCTCGGGATGGCCGCTGGCCACCATCAGGGCGCCGACGTCCTCCAACGGTGTATCGGCCGAACCCTTCTGGTTGGCCAGCCGTTCGACGATCCAGTCCAGCAGCACCTCGCCGTAGTACGAGTAGCCCACCAGCGGTGAATCCACGCCGTACGCGTGCTGCTGACCGTCCTCCTGGCTCAGGTAGCAGACCAGCCGCATGGTGGCGGTCGGGCCGTCCGGGGTGAGATCACTGATCTCGAAGAATTGCGGCGCAACACCTTTGGACGCCGCGCCCCAGTTCTTCTTGTAACTGATCTTCGGTGCGCCCGGCCTGCGGATCGAGCAGTCGTTGAAGGCACCGAGAGCGAACGGTTCCAGCCGCGCCACGGTGTCGCCGTTCCACACCACCCGGCAGGCCACGCCGACCTCGGGCTCGATCTGCAGGTTCAGTGGGCCCTGGAATTCGGGGCTCTCGCCGACGTCAGGAATCAGGATGGCATCGCTGGACAAGGGGAACTCACCGAGAAAATCGTCCCGGCCGGGCGCATACCACGGGAAGATGCCTTTGGGCGCATACCCTTCGGTAACAACCGTGACGAAATCCCCGGCCTCCCCTGCCTGTTCGAGATGGCCTGCGAAGTTGCCGGCCACACCGAAGCCGAACCAGTTGCGCACTTCGCCCAGGTCGATATCGATCATGGCTGCAACCCTACTGTGGCCATGACAAGCGGGATACAAGTCGCACTTAAGTCGCCGGCGGCAGGCTGTGCTCTTCAGACGTCCGATCCACCGACCGGGGATCGGCACAGACCGAGGAGATCTGCCGTGCCAACCACCGTCACCGTCGCACCCCGCAGCGCAGGCGATCCCGAACCGGACCTGCTGGGCATCACCGTGGCCCACCGCGCCATGCTGGCGGACCTGCGCCGCCTGACCGATCTCGCCATCGCGGTGCGCGACCGCGATGTGATCTGCACACCACACCGGGCCCGCGCCATCTCGCGGTACGTGGAGCTGCTGTGTGACTCCATCCATCACCACCACACCACCGAGGACGACGTCCTGTGGCCCGTGATCCAGGCCAGCGGGGGCAGCCATCTCGACCTGAGCGAACTGACCGAGGACCACGCCGCCCTGGACCCGCGGTTGGACCAGTTGCGGGCCCGGGCCGCGTCCCTGCGGCTGTCGATGGGCGACCGCCAGGTCGCCAGCCTGATGGTCATCGAGCTTGCCGAACTGTCGGCCCTGCTCACCGAGCACATCGAGGAAGAGGAACGCGATGTGTTCCCCCTCATCACCGAGCACGTGTCGGTGGCGGACTGGGCGACCGTGGAGGCCGCCGCCCGGTCGGGCGGCCGGTTGTGGTTCGAGGGCCCACGCTCGCTGGCCGTGATGACCGATGACGAGCGCACACAACTGACCGCGCAGGCGGGGATCGGTCTACGGATCGTCCTCGGCGTCGTCGGGCTGCGGTACCGGCGGCTGGAGCGGGCGGTCTTCGGAACCGCAATCCCCCGCGAGATCGAGATCGTGCAAGAGGTCCCGCAAGACGAGGGTGACGAAACGCTCGACGTCAGTCGATGAAGATCTGCGCTTCGGCGGCCAGCCGGTCCCGCAGCACCGAAGCCGCCTCACGGTAGCCACGGGCTTCGTCGGGTAGGCCCAGCGCGTCGGCAGCGGCGGCGAGTGCCTCGTCGACAGGACCCACCATCAACCCGTCGACGCCGAGCCCGGCGATCCGGCCCGAGTACGAGCCGAGGTCGGCCGCTCGGGCCCGGGTCTCCTCCAGATCGCCCAGCGCCACAGCCGCACTGACGCGCAGCACGGTGAACGGGAGCCAGAAGTAGGCCCGCTCGATCGGCCGGCGATCTCGCCACAGCTCACGGGCCTCGGCCTCGCGACCCCGAGCGATCAGCGCCAGCACCGCGGCGTCCAGTGCGGCCACCGACACCTCGCGGTAGAAGAACACCAGCTCGTCGGCCAGCAGACCCAGGTCCCCGAGGCAGAACTCACCCGTCACCCGGCCCACCATCGCCAGCTTGGCCCCGTTGGCGGCGCCGTTCTCCACCATCCGCGCCGCCAGGTCGGTGTAGGCGCTGACCGCCTCCTCCAGACGCCCCGCAAGCAGGTACATCCGGGCCCGGAACAGGCCCAGCACGCCGAGCAGATGGACGAGCTGCCCGGTGCCGGCCCGGGCCACCGCGACATCGACGTGTCGTTTGGCCGTCACCAGATCGGACCGGTGACCCGCGGCCAGCGACAGCAGCCAGTGCGCCACCGCCTGATAGTCGGCCTGCTCGGTGACCTCCGCGGTCCGCAGCAGTTCGGCGGCGGTCGAGTCACGTTCGGCATCCAGGTCGGGCCCCAGCGCGCAGTAGGCCCGGACGTTGAGCGCGGTGCACAGCAGCCGGCCCGACGATCCCGGGTCCTCGGCGTAGGCACGTCGCGCCAGCTCGAGCAGTTCCGTGCTGGCGGCCAGCGCACCGTCCGGGTCGGTGCCCTCCAGTTCCACGTACAGCGCCTTGAGCAGCCGGATCCGGTCGGCCACCGGCATCTCGGCCACCTGACCCGTTTCGCCGCCGGCCAGCACCTGGCGCAGCAGCCCGATCATCTGGCTGTCGGATTCGTCGTATTCGCGGTCCCGCCACACCAACGGGGTGTCCCACGCGGTGAGCACACGCACCGTCAGGTCGTCACGCGACTTTCCGGTCAACAGTTGCAGCGCGGCCTTCATCTCGATGCGCGCCGCGACGGCGTCACCGGACTGAGCCAGCGCGGAGATCAGCCCGCACCGGGCGGCGGTCTGGCCCTCCAGACCGTCGACGACGGGCAGCAGCCTGCGGCCGGCCGCCAGCTCCAGCATCTGCACGGCGGCGCGCCACTGCCGGGCGGCTTCGGCGTGGGCACCGACCGAATCCGCCTCACGGGCCGCATCCGTCGCGAAAGCCGCAGCAGCCAAGGATGTCTCGGCTGTCGCCGCGGCGACGGCATGGTGTGCCAGGGCGGCCGGGTCGACCGATCGGCCCGGTGCCCGGAGCAGTTCCAGCGCGGCCGCGTGCAACCGGGACCGGCGAAGCTTGGAGGTGTCCTCGTAGAGGGTGTCGCGCACCAGCGCGTGGGCGAACCGCAACCGGCCGGGCTCCGGCTCGTCCAACAGGCCGAGCAGGACGGCCGGCTCCAGCGCGTCGAGCAGGTCGTCGGGATCGCTTCGGCCCAGTTCGGAAAGCAGGTCGACATCGATGTCACGGCCCAGCACGGCGGCCTGACGCAGCGCCGTGACGGTCTGGCCGGGCAGCCTGGCCAGCCTGCGCCGCAGCACATCTCGGACCCCGACCGGCACCGATGCCCACACCGCGTCGGGTCCTTCGGCCGCCATCAGCCGGGCCAGCTCCCGGACGAACAGCGGATTGCCGCCGGTCCGCTCCCGCAACAACCGCAGGACCTCACCACTGGCGGCGGTCATCCCGCAGTCGGCGGCCAGCGCGGCGGTGGCGGCAGCGTCCAGGCCGCCGAGATTCAGATGCGCCGCGGTGTGCACCGTCAGTGCCGCCCGGGCGACCTCCAGCTCGCCCCGGTCCTCCGAAGGCCGGTAGGTACCGATCACCAGCACCGGAAGATCCTTGATCCGGTCGGCCACCAGCCGCAGCAGCTCCAACGTCAGGCCGTCGGTGCGGTGCAGGTCATCGAGCACGACGGCCAGTGGCTGGTCCGCGGCGACCGCGCTCAAGACATCGGCCACCGCGTGCCCCAACCAGAACGTGCCCGGTTCGGCTGCGGCGACGTCGTGCAGCAACGGAGCCAGCGCCTGCCTGTCGCCCGGTGCGCCGGCCGGGGCACCGGCGTCCAGAAGTTCCCGCAGCACCTCGGTCCACGCCCAGCCCGCCGGAGCGCCGTGCACCTCCGGAGAGCGGCCGTGCACAGTCCGCCAGCCCGCCGCGCGCAACCGGCTGGTTGCGGCGGCTGCCAGCGTGGTCTTGCCGGATCCCGCCTCCCCCGCGATCCACAGCACGGCGCTGCCGCCTGCGACGACCGCGCGCGCGGCATTGTCTATCTCCGCGAACTCCTCGGCGCGGCCGTAGGCGGCGGCCTCCACCCGATCGGGTGAGGCGAGCTCCGGTACCGCCGGCTGCAAGAGCGGCCGGGACGGCTCCAGATGGTCGGCCTGCCGCAAGATGTCGCGCTCGAGGTCTCGCAACGCCCGGCCGGGTTCCAGACCGAGCTCGTCGACCAGGTGATCTCGGGTGCGCCGCAACACGTCCAGCGCGTCGGTCTGACGTCCGGTCCGATACAGCGCCGTGGCCAGTACGGCGGCCGCCCCCTCCCGGCCCGGACGCTCCCGGACGTGCCGTTCCAGTGCGGCGACGGCGGTGCTGTACCGGCCGAGCTCGACCTGCGCGGCAGCCCGGGCCTCCACCGCACTCAGCCGCAGCTCGGTCAGCCGGGCCACCTCCGGCGCCGCCCACAACGCGTCACCGGCGCCTGCGAACGGATCCCCCGACCAACCGGACAGCGCTTCTTCGAGGAGACGCACCCGCTGCTGCGGATCCGATTCCTCATAAGCCGCAGTGACTTTGGCTTCGAACTGCCAGGAGTCGACGGCGTCCACCGGCAGCCGGAGGCAGTATCCGGGCGCGGCACTGACCAGGATGCGGGCCGGCGCCCGACGCTCGCGCCCCGGCTCAAGCGCACGCCGCAGATGCGAAACATAAACCTGGAGAGCCGATAACGCCTTGGGCGGCGGCTCGCCCTCCCACAGGTCGTCGATCAGCCGGTCGACGGACACGGTGTGCCCATGTGCGGCCACCAGCCGGGCCAGCAACGCCCGCTGCAGCCGGGCCCCGAGATCCACCGGATCGTCACCGACCCAAGCCTGTACCGGGCCCAGCACCCTCACCCGCACCAGCGGGCCATCCCCCGTCATCGTCCGCAGTACTACCGGGCCACGGGGTGGTTACTTACCGGGCTCCAGCACCGCGGTGCCGACGTACGGCACCAGGGCGTCCGGGACGCGCACGCTGCCGTCGGGTTGCTGGTGGTTTTCCAGGATCGCCACCAGCCAGCGGGTGGTGCCGAGCGTGCCGTTGAGGGTCGCGGCGATCTGCGGCTTGCCGTTCTCGTCGCGGTAGCGCGTGGCCAGCCGCCTGGCCTGGAACGTCGTGCAGTTCGAGGTCGAGGTGAGCTCCCGGTAGGTCTGCTGGGTGGGCACCCACGCCTCGCAGTCGTACTTGCGCGCCGCCGACGAGCCCAGATCGCCTGCGGCGACGTCGATCACCCGGTAGGGCACCTCGATGGCCGCCAGCATCTCGCGCTGCCAGCCCAACAGCTTCTGATGCTCGGCGACCGCATCTTCGGGCTTGCAGTAGATGAATCCCTCGACCTTGTCGAACTGGTGCACCCGGATGATGCCGCGGGTGTCCTTGCCGTAGCTGCCGGCCTCGCGCCGGAAGCACGACGACCAGCCGGCATACCGCTTCGGGCCGGCCGAAAGGTCGAGGATCTCGTTCGAGTGGTAGCCCGCCAGCGGCACCTCCGAGGTACCGACCAGGTACAGGTCGTCGGCCTCCAACCGGTAGATCTCCTCGGCGTGTGCGCCGAGGAATCCGGTGCCCGCCATCACTTCCGGGCGCACCAGCACCGGCGGGATCATCAGCGTGAACCCGTTCCGCACGGCCACCTGGGTGGCCAGTTGCAGCAGGCCCAGCTGCAACAGCGCGCCGGCACCGGTGAGGAAGTAGAAGCGCGAACCCGACACCTTGGCGCCGCGTTCCATGTCGATCAGCCCGAGCGTCTCACCCAGCTCGAGGTGGTCCTTGGGGTTCTCGATCGCCCGCGGCTCGCCGACGGTGTCGAGCACCACGAAGTCGTCCTCACCGCCGGCCGGCACGCCGTCGATGATCACGTTGCCGATCGCCATGTGGGCGGCGGTGAAGGCACTCTCGGCCTCGGCCTGCGCGGCCTCGGCGGCCTTGACCTGCTCGGCCAGGTCCTTCGCCCGCTGCAGCAGGGCCGGACGCTCCTCGGGCGTCGCCTTGCCCACCAGCTTGCTGGCGGCCTTCTGATCGGCGCGCAGGTTGTCGGCCGCCGAGATCGCGGCTCGCCGGGCCGTATCGGCCTGCAGCAGCTCGTCGACGCGCCCCGGGTCCTCTCCGCGAGCCCGTTGCGACGCACGGACGGCGTCGGGATTGTCGCGCAGCAGCTTGAGGTCGATCACGGGCGCAACCCTACTTTTTGAAGTGCGGCGACGTACATCTGAGGTGGTCGATCGAAGTGTGCCGAAGCGACGGCGACCTGAATCCCACCGCTGGAGGGCACAACCACGCAACATTACAACCGCATCAGTTGTCACAGAGGCTGACACGCCTGTCACAATGGGGGGCAATGTTGGAAGCACCCGAGCACCCCGAGCACCCCGATAGTGGGGGCCTGCTCGCCGCACCTCTGCAGGACGAACAACCCGCACAGGAACGGTGGTGGCAGAGTCTGGCAGCCGCGTCGACGCGACGTGCGCTCCTGTTGACCGCGCTCGGCGCACTACTCATCGCCGGCCTGATCACCGCGTTGCCCCGGAGCGAGGGGGCCAACTCCGGTCCGGGCGCCATCGCCCTGGGCCCCCGCGGTAACGACACGTTCAATCACGTCAAGCGTGGCGACTGCCTGAACTGGCCCGGCCGCAACCCCGACGCCGCGCACATCGTCGACTGCAAGGACAGCCACCGGTTCGAGGTCGCCCAGTCCGTCGACATGCGCACGTTCCCCGGCAGCGAGTACGGGCCGGGTGCGCCGCCACCGACGGTGGATCGGATCAAGCAGATCAGCCAGGAGCAGTGCACCCCGTCGGTGCGCGGCTACCTCGGCCCGAAGTACGACCCGAACGGCAAATACACCATTGGCCTGCTCTGGTCCGGCGAGAAGGCCTGGAAGCAGTCCGGTGAGCGGCGCATGCTGTGCGGCCTGCAGTTGCTCGGCCCGGGCGACAGCCAGTTGGAATCCGCGGGCAAGGTGTCCGACGTCGATCAGTCCAAGGTGTGGGCCGCGGGCACCTGCCTCGGTATCGATGCCGCCACCAACCAGCCCACCGACGTCCCGGTCGACTGCGCGGCGCCGCACGCGATGGAGGTCACCGGAGCGGTCAACCTCGCCGAGAAGTTCCCCGGCGGGCTACCGGCCGAGGGCGACCAGGACAACTTCATCAAGGACGCCTGCACCGCCCAGACCGATTCGTACCTGGCCCCGGTCCAATTGCGCACCACCACACTGGCACTGAGCTACAGCACGATCTCGCTGCCCAGCTGGTCGGCAGGCAGCCACCAGGTGTCGTGCAGCATCGGCGCCACACTGGGCAACGGCGGCTGGTCGACGCTGGTCAACAGCGCCAAGGGGCCGTTGATGATCAACGGCCAGCCCCCGGTCGCACCGCCCGACATCCCGGAAGAGCGGCTCAACATGGAGCCCATCCCGATGCCGGATGTGGACGAGCCGCCGTCGTCTTCTTCGAGTTCCTCCGGGTCGTCGTCCTCGTCGGGCTCGTCGGGCTCCTCGGGATCGGGCTCATCGGGTTCGTCGGGCTCGAGTTCGTCGTCAGGCTCCTCGGGATCCTCTGGGTCCTCTGGTTCGTCGAGTTCGTCGGGCGGCCAGCACCTGCCGCAGGCCGCGACCACGGCAGCGCCGGCTCCCACGCAGGCCAACACCTTCAACCCGCCGCCGCCTGAGCAGGCCCAGGCCCCCGCACCCGAACAGGCTCCGGCACCGGCTCCCGATGGCGGCGCGCCGCCCGCCGGCCCGCCGCCGGGTGAGCCGGTTCCCGTACCGCCGGGACCGTAACCCGTGCCGGTGCGGATGAGCTCGCAGCGTTTCGACGAGTTGGTATCCGACGCACTCGACCTGATCCCGCCGCAGTTGGCGGCCGCGATCGACAACGTCGTGATCCTGGTCGAGGATCGCGATCCCGACGAGCCCGAGATCCTGGGCCTGTACCGGGGAATCGCGCTGACCGAGCGGGATTCCTGGTACGCCGGGTCGTTGCCGGACACCATCACGATCTACTGCGAAGCCCTGCTGGACTTCTGTGACAGTGAGGCCGACGTGGTCGACGAGGTGGCGATCACCGTGATCCACGAGATCGCGCACCATTTCGGGATCGATGACGAGCGGCTCCACGAACTGGGTTGGGGATGAGCCGCTTGCGCGAAGACAAATAGCTGGGGATGAGCCGCTTGCGCGAAGACAAATAGCTGGGGATGAGCCGCTTGCGCGAAGACAAATAGCTGGGGATGAGCCGCTTGCGCGAAGACAAATAGCTGGGGCTAGGTCACCAGGCGCGGCAACCACGTTTTGTCGGCCCACAGTGCTATCAACGGGCTATGACCATCCAGTGCCGGGAGTGCGCGGCCGGTCTGGAGCATTGCCACGGCACCGTGATCCACCACGTCCGGTACCGCACGGAATGCACCGACGACGCCTGCACCACCCCGGAAGCAGCGCACACGTTCAGCCTCGACTGTGAGGCGGTCGGCTGCCAGTGTGCACATGAGAGCGCACTCGCGAACCGGCGGTACGCCTAGCCCATCGGGTCGGTTTCGGACGTCACCGCGTCCGCGACCGGTGTCACAGCGGGCTCCGGATAGAACGGCGGAGTCACCGCCGCCCACTGCACACAACTCCAGCGCCCGTCGGTGATCGGCGCCAGCACAATCGATTCGGTGTTGGCCAGGTGATGGTCGAGGGCGAAGCTGCCGTCGACGCCGGCCAGCACGGCAGCCACCAAACGGATCGCGGCGCCATGGCTCACCAGCACGATGTCGCTGTGGAAGTCCTGGTCGTCGAGGTAGCGCAAACGAAGTTCGGTGAGCACCGGCACGTACCGGCCCAGGACCTCCTCTGCGCTCTCTCCGCCGGGCATCGGTACGTCCAGTTCGCCCAGGTGCCAGCGTTCGTAGATCCGGTTGAACTCGGCGACGGCGTCGTCGTCGCTGCGGTCCTCCAGTTCACCGACCTGAACTTCGTGAACCCCTTCGAATTCGAATGGGACAAGCCCGGTTTCGGTGCCGATTCCGGCGGCGGTCTGCGCTGCGCGCCGGGCCACGGAGTGGGCCAGGATCGACGGGCGCTGACTGAGCGTGCCGGCGAACCGCCGAGCCTGGTCGTGCCCGAGGTCGGTCAGCTCGGCACCGGGCGGTCGGGTGTCCAGACGCCGGGCGACGTTGCCGTGAGACTGACCGTGGCGGACGAGTATCAGCCGTCCACTCATGAGGTACCCGTCCCGTCACGCAAGCCCGTCAACCACCGCGTGGCCTCGTCCAGACGCGGCGGGGGCGCACCCGCGCTCGCTCCGGTCGGCCAGGAACCCAGATATCGCACATCAGTACAACGTCGGTGCAGCGCTTTGAGTGCCTCGGCCACCGAATCGTCATCGATGTGTCCCACGCAGTCCAGGAAGAACATGTACGTGCCCAGCTCGGTTCTGGTGGGCCGGGATTCGATCCGGGTGAGGTCGATGTCGCGGATCGAGAACTCGGTCATCGCCGTGACCAGCGCACCCGGGACGTTGTCCAGGCGAAGCACCACCGAGGTGCGGTCGGCGCCGGTGGCTGCCGGCGGTACGCCGGGCGGCCCGGCCAGGACGAAGCGGGTTCGGGCGTTGGCCTCGTCGACGACGTCGGCGGCCAGGATGTCCAGGCCGCAGCGCTCGGCGGCGAGCCGGGTGCTCACCCCGGCGTCGGCGTGGCCCCCGGCGACCTGGTGGGCGGCCGCGGCGTTGGAGGTGGCGGGCACGATCTCGGCGTCGGGCAGGTTGGCGGCCAGCCACCGGCGCACCTGCGCGAGGGCCACCGGGAATGCGGCCACGGTCTGTACCGGCCCGCTGTGGCCGGGGCGGGTCACGATCGTGAAGGCGACGTCGAGGGTCAGCTCGGCGTAGATCTGCAGCGGTTTCCCGACCGCCAGGCTGTCCAGTGTTGGCAGCACCGATCCCTCGATCGAGTTCTCGATCGGCACGCATGCGTAGTCGGCCCGGCCGTCCCGTACCGCGGCCAGTGCCCCGGGGGTGCTGTCGGTCAGGACGGGGGTGAAGCGGTCTTTGCCCCCACCGGTCGCCGGCTGCAGGTCCGGCACCATCTCGTGGGCCACCATCTGCAATAACGCCACTTCGGTAAAGGTTCCCTCCGGTCCGAGGTAGGCGATGCGCGGCACATCCCAACCCTATCGGGTCGACGAGTGCACTACGGGTCGATGACGGCCCGGCCGGTGTTTCACGAAAGCCTTGCCCGCACCGCACGGCGCAGTTAAGTTAGGCTTACCTCACTTGAAGACCTCACCTAGTTTCGAAGGCGGCGAGATGGCCATAGCGACACCGACGACAGCCGAGCGGATCCGCAGTGCATGCGCGCGAGGCGGCGGGGCCATGCTCGCGGTCGAGGGCATCGAACCGGTCGCCTCGCCCGTTCATCACCTGCTCGAAGACGGGTCCTTCGCGATCACAGTCCCCGAGACCAGCCCGCTGGCCGGTATGGCGATGTCAGCCGGCTCGGCCGGTGTCCAGGCCGTGTTGGAGATGACCGACTACGCCCCGCTGCCGCTGCGCGAGCCGGTGCGCTCCCTGGTGTGGATCCGCGGCCGTCTGCAGCACGTGCCGTCGTCGGAGGTCGCCGCACTGCTCGATCTGGTCGCTACCGAGAATCCGGATCCGGCCCTGCTGCAGGTGAACTCCAGGGCCGGGTCGCACTCCGGACAGGATGACGACAACTACATGCTGATGCGCCTGGAGATCGAGTCGGTGGTGGTGGCCGATTCCACGGGTGCCGAGTCGGTCGGCCTGGGAGCCCTGCTGCAGGCCCGCCCCGATCCGTTCTGCGCGATGGAATCCGGTTGGCTGCAACACATGGAGTCCTCCCACCGCGACGTGGTGGAGCGCCTGGCCACCCGCCTGCCGATGACGCTGCGCCAGGGGCGGGTCCGCCCGCTGGGGCTGGACCGCTACGGCGTGCAGCTGCGGGTGGAGAACGAACACGGTGACCACGACGTGCGGTTGCCGTTCCCCAAGCCGGTCGATGACGTCACCGGCCTGAGCCAGGCCATCCGAGTGCTGATGGGCTGCCCGTTCCTCAACGGCCTGCGCGCGCGCCGGATCTGACCCGCACGGACTTCCCCGCGGCCCGGGCGCCGCTACCGTAGCTTCGGTGACGACTTCGGCTACCGGGCCCGACGAGCAACTCGAGCCGCAGCGTCGCACGCTCAAGATCGAGATCGCCGTCGTGCTGGCGGTGACGTTCGGGCTCAGCGCCTACACCGCGGGGCTGCGGCTCATCGAAGCGGTAATGCTCGGGCTGTCCGGCCAGACCGTCGCTCTCAACCCGAAGCGCTCCCCGTTCGACCTGATCGACCTCGGCCTGCACCTGGCCGTGGTCCTGCAGTTGCTGGCCTGGGGCGTGTTGGCCCTGTACCTGTTGTGGCGCAGCGGTTTCGGACCATCCGCGATCGGGCTGTCGCGCCCGCAATGGCGTGCCGACGGCTTGGGTGGGCTCGGCCTGGCCCTGCTGATCGGCCTGCCGGGTCTTGGCTTCTACGTGCTGGCCCGCGTCCTGGGCCTGAGCGCCGACGTCGAACCGGCCGAGCTGTACGACACGTGGTGGCGCATCCCGATGCTGCTCGGCGTGGCGTTCGCCAACGGTTGGGCCGAAGAGATCATCGTGGTGGGGTTCCTGCTGACCCGGCTGCGCCAGCTGGACGTCAGCCCCGGGCGGGCACTGGTGATCTCCAGCCTGCTGCGCGGCGCATATCACCTGTACCAGGGCTACAGCGCGGGTCTCGGCAATGTGGTGATGGGCCTGGTGTTCGGCTACGCATGGCAGCGCACCGGGCGGCTGTGGCCGCTGATCATCGCCCACACCCTCATCGACGCGGTGGCATTCGTCGGCTACGCGCTCGTGGCGGATCATCTGAGCTGGCTGCGATAGCGCCTCGGCCACGTACATTTCTGCTGTGGACGACTTCACCGCCTCAGGGGGGCCTCCCGACCCGCGCTCGCGGCGTCCGGGACCGCGCCGCCGTGACGCCGAGCCGTCCCAGGTGA